>JBKBVT010000129.1:0-7171 GCA_046289305.1 Hyphomonas sp.
TGATGAACCCATGCGCCTCCGAGAGGACCGCCGCCGCCTCAATGTCAGCCGGCTGAGCATCTGGTCTGCCATAGGCGATGTTCTCGCGAATGGTGCCATCGACGAGTTCAAGGTCCTGGCTCGCCATGGCCATGCGGCCTCTGAGGGCGATCGGATCGATGACGGCGAGGTCGTGCGGGCCAATGAGAATGCGCCCGCTGGTCGGCTCGATCAGACGGGTCAGCAGCTTCACGATCGTGGTTTTGCCCGAGCCGGACCGGCCAACGAGCGCGGTCGCCTTGCCAGACTCGACGTGGAAACTCAGGCCTTCCAGTACGCCCGCAGCCTTTCGGTCGCCGTCATAGGCGAAGGAGACATTCTCGAAATGGATGCCTGTCGCCCCGACTGGCGGCGGTAGCGCCCCGGCCGGTGCGGGCGGCTTGCCGGCGGGGTCAAGCAGCCATTCGACCGACTCAAGCGAGCCCTGCCAGCTCTGCAGCTTGCTCCAGGATGCCTGCAGGTTCCGCACATAGGGTTGAAGGCGGTAGAGCAGGATCAGGAAGGCGGTCACGACCGGAAAGCTCATCTGGAAATACCAGGAGCCGGCCACGACCGCGAGGAAGACCGCCGCATAAAGCACCTCGGTCAGAGGCTGGAGACCGCTGAGCCGCCTGTGCAGGGAGAAGGCCGCGCGCCGGACGCTTTCCGATGCGGATGAGAAGCGGCCCTGTTCGTAAGCCTCCTGATTGAACATGCGGACCAGCTGCCCGGCATTGACGAGATGCAGCATGCGGGTCGCGAGTTCGCCGTTGCGGTCGGTGACCGTGCGGCTTGCCCCCCGGAGCGCGGAGGACAACCAGGCATGCAGCACCTGCACGATGAGGAGCGCCGCCGTGACCAGCAGCGTCAGCTGCCAGGAGATGAGCAGCAGGAACAGGTACATCGTGATCGCCGCACAGGCGTTGATGACGATGTTGAGGAAGGCATCAACCGCATCGGCCGCGCGCCAGGATTCGGTGGAGACGATGTTCAGGAGCCGGCCGGGATCTTCTTCGAGGAAAAAGGGGTAGCCGATCCGGAGCAACCGTTCGGACAGCGCCGTGCGGATGGCATGCCCCGCCTTGCCATAGATCAGGCCGCTGAGCAGGCTGTTGGCGAAGGCGAAGAGGTTCTTCAGCAGGAT
This sequence comes from Hyphomonas sp., assembly GCA_046289305.1. Taxonomy (GTDB): domain Bacteria; phylum Pseudomonadota; class Alphaproteobacteria; order Caulobacterales; family Hyphomonadaceae; genus Hyphomonas. The sequence continues at coordinate 1,163 of JBKBVT010000129.1, forward strand.
GAGCAGGAAAATCGCCGAACCGATGAAGATCAGCCGGGTAGCGTCATCCATATCGCCGCCAATTGCGGCGAGATAGGCGGACAGGCCGCCGAACTCGGCTTCGCCGCTGCTTTCGAGGATGATCCCCAGCATCGGGATTATCAGACCGATTCCAAACCCTTCCAGCGCAGCCGCGGCCAGGCCAAGCACCACCACCAGTGGCAAAAGACGCAGCTGCGGTCCCAGAAGGGCTGATAGGTGCGGAAATTGGCGAAAGGTCAGTCTGACCATCGGGCACAGGTCCTTTTCTGCCGGCTGGCGCGGGGCTTGCAGGTTTTGGGCCTGAATGGGCTATGAGGGCAATGCAGAGATGCAGGCCGGGCCTGAGGAACAATGAATGAGTCCGGCGCTGCAGGATCGGCGGCAGGCTGACGAGGGCAGATCAGTATGACGGAACAGGTGGAGGCGGCGGCGGCGCTGCATTCCGGTCAATACTTTGTGCGCCTCGATGGCTTGCGCGGCCTCGCCGTGATTGCCGTCCTGATCGAGCATTTCACCTATCTGGAGGCTGTCCGCGACTGGGCCCCCGGCATGGTCGGTGTGCGCAGTTTCTTCGTCCTGTCGGGTTTCCTGATTACTTCCATCCTGCTGCGCGAACGCGAAGCGGAGGCGTCGCGCCTGTCCCAGGCGGCAGGTTTCTATTGGCGCCGCTTCGTACGTCTCAGCCCGGCCCTGCTGGCCGCTATCGTGATCCTGGTGATCCTAGATGTTGCAATGATGCGCCAGGATTGGTGGATCCACATCCTGTATCTCTCAAACTTCCAGGTGGCGCTGTCCGGCTACTGGCCACCCGCTGGCCATTTCTGGACCCTGGCGGTCGAAGAGCAGTTCTACCTGCTCTGGTTTCCGCTGGTCATGCTGGCGCCAAAACGCTGGCTGCTGCCCGCGATCCTGCTGTTCATCGCCGGCGCGCCGCTCTACCGGCTGATGATCCCGCTGGGCATGCATCCGCTTTATGATGTGCTGCTGCCCGGCCATGTCGATGCGCTCGCCATCGGCGCGCTGGTCGCCGTCGCGCGGACACGGGACAGTCTGGCCTGGGTCTTTCGCTGGCTCTCGGATGCACGGGTGATGTGGACGTCTTTTGCGATTACGCTGCTGCTGATCAGTCCGCTGATTACGAATCCCTTCATCGGCTGGCCGCTGAACTCGCTCTCCGTAGCGGTGTCCGCCGCGTGCCTCATCTGCAACTGTCTTGAGGGGAAAAGCCGGAGCTTCGCCTGGCTCGCGAACCCAGTGCTGGTGCATATCGGGATGATTTCCTACGGGATTTATGTGTTTCATTATTTCGTGCCGCAGGTGCTGTGGGATTACTTCCCAGACCTGAACGAATGGCTGAACACCTCGGTTGGCACCAAGCTGCTGCGCACTGCCATCTGGACTGGCCTCAGCCTGCTGGTTGCAGAAATTTCCTGGCGCCTCCTGGAGCGTCCGGCGCTGCGTTACAAATCGCTGGTCGCGCGCCGCAAACCTGCCTCGCAGCCGGCCTGATCCAAGACATGCCGTGCCGATCCGGCACAGAACCCCTCATGCGGTTGCCCGCAAAGGGGTTCTGTGCCGGCCGGAAATCGCTGACTAGCGGCGGGCTGCGGAAAACAGAATGCCCGCAGCGAACGCGATGGCGACAGCCGTCAGGGGACTTTCCTTGATCTTCTCTGAAAGCAGCTCGCGGGTTTCCTGAACCTGGGCGCCGGCAGCTTTCGCAAGGCGTTCGCCTTCACCCAGCGCAGCTTCTGCCTTGTCGGCACCTTCTTCAACCAGATGCGTGGCTTTGCTCTCGGCCTGCCGGACAAAGTTCTTGTCAGACTCAGATTGGATACCCTTACGCGCGGTTGGGACGCTTGAATCGCTCATGATGCACTCCGTGATTTTGCTGAATGTACCTATAAGACGCGGCGGCGCTGAAGGGGTTCCATCCTGAATGAAAATTCCGGTTTTTGCTCCGTACACGTTGGTCAGCAGGCCCAGCTCCGTAAGCCTCAGTCCGGGGCGATTTTGAAGGTGGGATCCAAACGCCGATAAAAATGCAACCCGGACAGTGTCTGGAGCGTTCAGAGTGTTGTCGATGATGCGTCGCTCTTGCGGCGCGTGCGCAGCGTTGAATTATTCACCGCCGCCATCTGAAGGGGCAAATTCATGGCAGATGACGTAACGAAGACCGAATCGGGCCCGCGCCCGTTCTGGCACTGGGTTTACCTCGCGTTGGCGACACTGGCCGGCGGCCTTGGATTGGTGATGGCGATCCTCGGTGTGTGGCTGATTTCACTCGGTGGATCAGCTTATTACCTTATTGCCGGCGCCCTGCTTGTGGCCGGCGCCGTATTGGCCTGGAGAGGCTGGGGCCGCATCGCGGTGGGCCTTTTCTTTGCCGTGCTGGTGGGGACGGTCGTCTGGTCGCTGGTCGAAATCGGCGGGAAAGGCTGGCTGCCCGCCTGGGGTATCGATCTTGCCGGCCGGGCGGGCCTTCTGGCTGCGCTGGTGGCGGCGATTGGCCTTGCGTATCTGATGTGGCGAGCCCCGCCTGACACTAAGCCGCGCGGCTTTGCGCTTGGCGCCGTCCTGGTTTCAATGATTGCCGCGGTGGCTGTGGTGGTCATCTATTGGGAGCGGACCGAAGCGCCGGAGGGCGCTGCGGGTCCATTTGTCGGCGCCCCGACAGGCGGCGGGGGTATAGAGGAAGCCGGCGCGGACTGGACAGCGTATGGCGGCACGAATGCCGGACGGCGCTATTCGTCGCTGCGCCAGATCACCACGGCCAATGTGGGCGATCTGAAAGAAGCCTGGACCTTTCAGAGCGGTGACCTGAATCCGGACGAGGGGCGGGTCTTCTTTTCTTCCCAGAACACGCCGATCAAGGTGGGCGACTATCTCTATACCTGCACACCGACCTACAAGGTGTTCGCGCTCGATCCCGGCACCGGAGAGGCGCTCTGGAGCTATGATCCCAGGGTGCCCCTGAACACGATGGAGTCGCTGTTCACCGCCGCCTGCCGGGCGGTGGCGTATTTCGATATGGGCGACGCCGTCGCAGAACCGGAGCCAGTCTCGATGATGCCAGCGGTGCCCGGCGCGATTGGCCCGGTGCCGCGCGAAGGTACCCAGTGCCGCAGCCGAGTCTATGTCGCGACCGCCGATGGGCGCCTGATCGCGCTGGACGCCGTGGGCGGGTTTCCATGCCGCGAGTTTGGCGACAATGGCACCGTCGACATGACGGCGGGCATGGGCATGCGCGAGATCGGTTTTGCCTCGAACACGTCCGGCGCGACGGTTGCGGGTGGCCTGCTGATCCTCGGCCAGCAGGTCAGCGACAATCAGAGACGCGATGCGCCGTCCGGCGTAGTTCGCGCCTATGATGCACGCACGGGCGACCTGCGCTGGGCATGGGATGCGCTGCGGCCCGACGCTCAGGCGCCGCTGGCGCCCGGCGAAATCTATCCGCGCGGCACACCGAATGTGTGGAATATCATCTCGGCAGACGAGACTCTGGGGCTCGCGTTCCTGGCCACCGGTAATGCTGCGGCCGACCAGTGGGGCGGCAACCGCGTGGCAGAGGAAGACAGGGTTACGGACGCGGTCGTCGCCGTCGATCTCCAGACCGGGGCGGAACGGTGGGTTTACAGTACCATCCTGCATGACCTCTGGGATTATGATCTCGGCGCGCAGCCGGTGCTGGTCGATGTCACGATCGATGGAGCGCCCCGCCGCGCCCTGCTGCAGGCGAGCAAGACGGGGAACCTGTTCCTGCTGGACGCCGCCACGGGCGAACTGCTGCGTCCGGTTGAAGAGCGCCCCGCTCCGCAGGGTGCAGCGCCTGGCGATTGGGTGGCCGCCACCCAGCCTCAGTCCGTGTTCTTTCCCAATCTTGGCGGTGTGCCGGGGCGTGAGCCGGAGCGCATCGATGCACGCCATGCCTTCGGGCTGACGCCTATCGATGCCGCGCTGTGCCGGATCAGTTTCCACCAACAGCGCTATGAGGGCATGTTCACGCCGCCCACGACGGAGCACGACGGCATGCTGCTGGTGCCCGGCACGATCGGCGGACTGAACTGGGGCGGGCTCGGATACGATCCGGAGCAGCGGCTGATCATCGCGAACAATTCGCGCCTGCCGAACCTGGTGGTGCTGCATCCGCGCGAAGAGGTGACTGACCTGCCCGTGGGCTCCGGCGGGGCGAGGCCAGACCAGGCTGTCGCGCCGCATTCCGGGACACCTTTCGGCGTGACCCGTCCGATCTGGTGGTCGCCGCTCAGGGTGCCCTGCATCGCGCCGCCCTGGGGTTATATCTCTGCCACTAATATCGATACAGGCGAACTGGTCTGGTCCAAGCCGCTGGGGACAGGGTTCGATACCGGGCCGCTCGGTATTCCGACGTTCCTTAAAATCGCGACCGGCACGCCCAATCTGGGCGGACCGCTGGTGACGGCGGGCGGCCTGACTTTCATTGGCGCAACGCAGGATAATTTCCTGCGCGCTTTCGAGACGGGCACAGGACGGCTAATCTGGGAGGCGCGCCTGCCCGCTGGCCCACAGGCCGGGCCGATGACTTATGAGCACAACGGCCGCCAGTATATCGCCGTGACCGCAACAGGGCATGCGCGTTTTGAGACAACGCCTGGCGATTATCTCAAGGTTTTTGCGCTGCCGGAATAGCGGCCGAACCTGGATGAACCGAACTGCCGAGGCTCGGGGGCCGAGACGGATATGGAAAGTGAATGATGGAATCTAATAAGAAGCCACAGCCCCTGTGGCACGAGAAACACCTGCGATTTGCCATAGAGGGTGCCGGCGTTGCCCTGTGGGCGTGGAATGTCGACACCGATGATTTGCTGCTTGATCCGCATGCCTATGTCATGTGGGGCGTTCCGGGTACGACCAAGGTGACCTTTGAGGATTTATCGATGCGTATCCATCCCTCTGACCGGGACAGGGTGCGGGCGGCCTTCGACGCCAGCCGTGCGATCATCGGGTCCTACGAAATCGATTTCCGGATTCTTGTGGATGACGAAGTCCGCTGGATTTCCGCCAGAGGCAAGGGCGATGATGAAGGCATGGTTGAGCGCAGCACATTCGGCATTTTCCTCGATGTGACCGGACGCAAGCAGGCCGAGGAAAGCAACGAACTCCTCGCCGGCGAAATGAGCCACCGGGTGAAGAACCTGCTCGCCATAGCCTCCGGCCTGACCTCCATTACGAGCCGGTCAGCAGAATCGACTGAGGACATGGCGCGGCAGTTGACCAACCGGCTGGTTGCGCTCGGCAGGGCGCATGATCTCGTCCGTCCCCTGCCCGGCCATGCCAATACCGGCGCGCTGCTCGGAGATCTGCTGTCTGTGCTGCTCGCGCCTTATGACGATCTGGGCGCATTCAGTGGGCGGATTAGAATATCTGTGCCGCGGATGGCGGTCGGGGAAGCCTCGGCGACGACGCTGGCGCTGGTGATCCATGAACTCGCGACCAACTCCCTGAAGTATGGCGCCCTCTCCTGCGATGCGGGGACGCTGGATGTGTCGGCGACAGACCCCGATGACGACATCACGCTGGTCTGGACGGAGCGGGGAGGTCCGCCCGTGACCGCGCAAACCGGCGATGGCGGCTATGGCAGCAAGCTGATCAACCGGGCGATCACGTCTCAACTCGATGGTAACCTCAGCTGCGACTGGGATCCGGAAGGCCTCGTCGTCACGCTGGTGATGAAACGGGAACGCCTGGAAGGATGAGCGCGCGTCTGCAGGCTCAGGGCGTTATGTAGATGGCCGCTTAAGGATGAGCCAGCGATAGATGCCAATGATGTTGATGAGGGTGAGCACAGCATTCTGGATAATCAGAGGCAGTTCCGTGTCCTGAAGGCCGTACAGAACCCAGATGACCGAAGAGACGCTGAAGACAACGAAGCCATAGCCTGTGCTGCGCCGGCCAATATTTGACGACACCATGACGGCCGCGATTGTGCCGCTCACCATCGCCACATAG
>JBKBVT010000130.1:0-7164 GCA_046289305.1 Hyphomonas sp.
GGGAGAGTAGGTCACCGCCAGACCTGGTAAGAAACGCATATATCTCTCTGAAACGATGCGAAACCCAACAGGACAATATTGGCGCGGGGTAGAGCAGCCCGGTAGCTCGTCAGGCTCATAACCTGAAGGTCATAGGTTCAAATCCTATCCCCGCAACCAAAATAAACCGTAATAACAATGCCCTACGCCCCGCTCAACAGCGGGGCTTTTTGCCGTCGCCGAAACAATTCAACGCCACATCAACGTTGAAAGAAGCCCCCCGGAAAAGCAGGGGGGCATTTTTGATTCTGGTGTCGTGAAATCTGCTGTGGCAGCCTCGTGCCGTGATCGAGTTCCGCATCCGCTTGCACTGCCAACCCGATCTCGCGCTGTCGCCACAGTTTGATCGAGGCACGGGCATGGTGTAGCGTAACCAGTCCTTTCCCCTATCTTCTGCCCTGCGTCGTGACCTGGTGATTTGAGCCTCCTGTGACTGGCGGGAGGGAGGTTCTCCTATACGCGATGGGGTGGCCGCTCCCCCCGCGGCAGGGATATACCGGCTTCGGCGTCGGCACCGTCATCGCAGCCTTTACCGGGGTGGCTGGCGGACCGAATTTGGGTCTACTATCTGCTGTCGCTGCGGCGGTGTCGATAAACCAAGCAAGACAAACGACCATGTTTAATTACCCGATTTCGATCGACAGCCCGACTTGCGCGATCAATGGCATGCCAGCGGCTCCAAGAGTTCGTGCTAGGATGCCACGCGTCCCCGGCCCGACCGAGACAGGTGCGATTCCAGTCATATCAAGCCTCTGCAGGTGATAACGTGTTCTGTCGACCAGCATCTGTCGTACAGTGTCGGGGATCGCGCCATCGATGACGATCGTGCGGCAGCGCGTGATGGCGGCCGCCGTGACCGAGGCCTGGGCCAACGCTAGGGCCGCTCGCTCGATCCACGGCGTGGCGTATTGCCAGATCGACGTCCAGTCCTGCCCGTCTTCGGTCAGATCGGAACAATCAGCGCCCGCATCCTGCAGGATCTGCTCCAGCACGGCCAGCGACGCCACGTTGATCAGCTGAACCGGCGTTTCGTAGGGACCTTGGACCAGGATCGATCCAAGCGCGCCCCCCTGACCGGTCGGGCCGGTCCACAGACGTCCACTCTGGACGATGCCACCGCCGATGAACGTGCCGATATAAAAGTAAACGGTATCGGCCGAAAATGACGCGTCACCGAACATCATCTCGGCCACGCATGCTGCAGTTGCATCGTTCACCAAGATGATTGGCAACTCTTGGTCGGCAAGTTCGGCAGACGGGTCCGTGCTTTTCCATGCCTGCAGGTGACACTGGTCTGATGACGTATCGGATAGCCAGTCCCACAACCGGCAGGGCATCGCGATGCCAAGGCCGGCCAGCCGCGACGAACGGGAACCAAGCATCTCGCGGGTCTGACGCAGCTGCGCCCGCAGCCACGGCAGGACCATCGCCGGATCGGGCGCGCTGTATCTGAGGCTGGAATGGCTGAGAACCCCACCACAGAAATCGGCAAGCAGGTACTCGACGCTGCGTCTGCCGATCTTGGCCCCGGCGATATAGGCGCCGTCAGGTGCCAGTGCCAGCGGGATGATGGGTTGTCCGATCCGTCCGCGCACTGGGGCGAGACGCTGCAAAAGCCCTTCGTCTTCCAATGCTCGGGTGGCAACGGAAACGGTCTGCGGTGACAGACCCGCCAGCCGTGCCAACTCTGACTTGGCCAAAGCGCCATGGCGACGGACCAGTGTCAGTAGCCGCCGGTCCAATTGACTTCGCACGGATATGCGATCTTCGGAGATCGGGCCACCGTGCGGGTAGGGGTCCGGCGGCAGGTTAGACATGGTCATGACGGTAGGTTCCGTGCGGCATCCATGGCCGCCGCTCCAAAGTGAGGGGCAGGAATGCTCATAGGTGAAACCATCAGCCGGGCGGGACCGACGGTCAAGGGCCCATGTCGATTAAATCAAGAATTATGATTTAATGTTTGACGCGACGTTTCTGCTGAGGCTATCCCCGGTCAGGGTGACAGCCAATCGTGCAGTCAAGGGGAGAGAACAGTGGCCGAAGTGACAATCCAGAACGTCAAGAAGGCTTATGGATCCACACAGGTGATCCACGGCATCGACGTGCAGATCACAGACGGAGCGTTCGTTGTCTTGGTCGGCCCGTCTGGTTGCGGCAAGTCCACATTGTTGCGTATCATCGCGGGCTTGGAGGACGTGACCGAAGGGGCCATCCTGATCGGCGGCCAAGAGGTCAACGACATGGCCCCGAAGGACCGCGACATCGCGATGGTGTTCCAGAACTATGGTCTTTATCCGCATATGACCGTGGCTCAGAACATGGGATTTGCGCTGAAACTGTCCAAGGTCCCAAAGGACGAGATCGCCAAGCGGGTTGCCAGGGCAGCCGACATCCTAAACCTGGATGTGTTGCTGGACCGTTATCCGCGGCAGCTGTCCGGCGGGCAGCGTCAGCGGGTCGCGATGGGGCGGGCCATCGTCCGAAATCCGCAGGTCTTCCTGTTCGACGAGCCTCTGTCGAACCTTGATGCAAAGTTGCGCGTGCAGATGCGGGCCGAGATCAAGCAGCTGCACCAGCGACTGAAGGTCACCACCGTCTATGTTACACATGATCAGATCGAGGCGATGACGATGGCCGATCTGATTGTCGTCATGCATGACGGCGTGGTGAAACAGGCCGGTGCCCCGCTGGAACTGTATGACACGCCCGCCAACCTGTTCGTGGCCGGGTTCATCGGCTCACCGTCGATGAACTTTTTCGAGGCGACGGCGACTGGCGGGATGCTGCATCTGACGGACGGGCAGGTCATGGCGCCGCCCCCCGGCGTGGCCCTGACCGAAGGGCAGGCGGTTCTGCTGGGCATCCGTCCCGAGGATCTGACCATTGCCGAAACGGGCCTAACCGCAACCATCGACGTAGTGGAGCCGACCGGCGCGGAAATCCATGTGAACGCCACGCTTGGCGGCAAGCCAATGACGGCGGTGTTTCGCGAACGCCATCATCTGGTGCCGGGCCAGACGATCCGCATGGCTGCGCGCGAGGGGCGGCTGCATCTGTTTGACCCCCGGACCGAGATGCGCCTGAACTGATCCATCCGGGCCGGTCCCGGCCCGGATTCAGCTGACTAAAGGGAGGACTGACATGACATTCAAGGTTCCGGCCACGGCCCCGATTGGCGCCCTGGCCCTGACAATGGCCTTTGGCTCGGCCGCCGTCGCGCAGGACATCACCATCCGGTGGGCGCTGCATCCTGGCGCCGAGGCGGACGCGGTCGTGAACTATTTCGCGCCAAAGTATGAGGAAGAGACCGGCGTCAAGGTGATCGGCGAGATATTGCCGCCCAACCAGCTGCGCGACCAGATGTCAATCGAGGCGATCGGCGGCACGGGCCGGTGGGATCTGGGCTATCACAGCCCCGGCTGGTTCGGCACGTTCCAGAACCATGTGGTCGACTTGACGCCTTGGATCGAAGAATATGGCTTTGACATTGATGCCTATCCTCAGCTCGTCATTGACAGCCACATGAAGTCCGACGCACGGCCGGGCGAGATCATCGCGCTACCCACAACGCCCGCCGCGCCGATGATGATCGCACGCCGCGACTGGATGGAAAACGCAGCGGAAAAGGCCGCCTTTGCCGAGGCCTATGGCCGCGAGCTGACGATGCCTGCGACCTATGCCGAATGGCGCGACGTTGCCGAATTCTTTACCCGAGACGCGGGCGAGGAACTGGCTGGCGAAACGCTGGACCGCGCCGTCTATGGCTGGGCCGATGCCCTTGGCGCAGGCGCTGGCATCACTCGCAGCTTTATCGTCATGCTGTATTCCGCCGGGCTGCGCGGCTTCGATGAGAACTACCAGACCGATCTGGACAATCCGATTTTGGTCGAGGTGGCAGACTATTTCGTCGACCTGGCCCAGAACTTCGCCCCGCGCGAGGCCCAGAACTGGGGCTTCCTCGAGGGGCTAGAGATGTTCCGCGATGGCGGTCTGGCAACGGCCGTCATGTGGCCGCAGGGTCTGGGGACGGTCGAGGACGCATCCGGGCAGGCCTCAGGCAACGTCCTGTACGCGCCCCTGCCGGTCTGGGAGGGCAATCTGGCCGGGTACGAACAAGGCGCACCCTTCATGGGTGGCGGCGGCGTGTTCGTCTTTGATACGCCCAATGCGGAAGAGGCATTCAAATTCCTGAAGTGGATGCTGCAGGACAACGAGATTGAATGGGGCAAGCAGTCCGAGCAGTTCTCGACCACCGGGCATTTTGCCAGCGAAGAGCTGAAGGCCGAACAGCCCTACTATGCGGATTTCCTGCCTGCTTATGAGCAGGTTCTGGATCAGGTTTTCATCCGTCAGGGCATCCCGGAATACGGCTCGGCCATGTGGAACGGCACAACCGAATTCATTACCGACGTATTCTCCGGCGATCTGACGGCTGAACAGGCACAGACGCGGTGGGTGAACGCCATGACCCAGGCTTTCCAGGCCGCCGGCTACATCCAGTAAACGACCGCCGCCTCCGCATGACGGGGGCGGCAAACTGCCGGAGGAGGGCCAGATGTCCAGCAGACGCGCACAATTCACGAAAGGCTGGTGGTTCATCCTGCCCGGCCTGATCCTGATGATCCTGATAGTCGGAACGCCGCTTGTGCTGGGGCTGCGATACAGCCTGCACCGGGTGTTTCTGTACGATTTCACTAACCAGACCTTTGTCGGTTTGCAGAACTATGTGGCGGCTTTCCAAGATCCCCTGTTCATCAACGCGTTGAAGATCACCGGCATCTTTACTGTAGGGTGTGTGCTGGTATCGGTCACTTTCGGCATTCTGATCGCGTTTCTGCTGAACGCGCGGCAAGTCCAGCTGCGGCCGATGTGGATGGCGCTGTTCCTGATCCCCTTTGTGATGACGCCCGTAGTGGGGGGTATCGCCTGGCGGTTCTTCATCTGGCAGCAGGAATTCGGTGTGGTGAACCAGATCGCAGGCTTTTTCGGCGCGGGCGCGCCCTATTGGCTGCTGGACCGGGAAACGGCGTTGCTGGCCACGATCATAACCAACTCATGGCACCTGATTCCATTAGCGATCCTGGTTTTCTACGCCGCTCTGACCACCATTCCCGACGAGCTGCATGAGGCGGGGCGTGTCGATGGTGCCGGTCCCTTGCAGGCATTGTGGTATATCGTGCTGCCGATCCTGCGCCCGCATATCCTGTTCGTATCGATCATCCTGATCACGTCGGCCTTTCGGGAGTTCGACATGATCTGGGCGCTGACCGGGGGAGGGCCGGGACGGTCGACCTCGGTGCTCAGCATCTTTGCCTATAACCGGGGGATCGCCAATCAGGACATGGGCATGGCCAATACCATCGCGTTTTCCATGTTCATCATCATGGCGGTTGTCGCCTGGATCTACATCACGCTGTATCGCAAGACCATGAAGGACAAGGCATGAGCAGGACCAACGCAAGCGCCCGCCTCAGGAAGCGCGGCAGCACCTGGCTGATCCACGCGGCGCTGGCCTTTTGGCTGATCGTGTCGCTGCTGCCGCCCGTCATGCTGCTGGCTGCGTCCTTCAACCGCACGGCCCTGTTCCGCAGCCCGATGGATCTGCTGATGATGCGGGATTTCACCTTCGACAATTTCGTGCAGGCCTTTACGCGCGGCGATTTCTGGTTCTTTTTCACGAACTCGGTCATCATCTCGGTCTCGGCGGTGGCCATCACGCTGGTCGTCTGCGTTCCGCTGGCCTACGGTCTTACCAAGATCTCGGGGCGGTCGCGGTCGGTCGTGTCCTTTGGCGTGCTGGCAATGCGGTTCATCCCCTATGTCGTGCTGGCGCTGCCGCTGTTCCTGATCTTTGTGAACCTGGGACTTTCCGGGTCGCGCTTTGGGCTGCTGCTGGCCCATCTGACGATCCACATTCCGTTCGCGACCTGGATGCTGGTGGGTTTTTTCGACACTGTGCCGCAAGAGCTGGAAGAGGCCGGGATCGTGGACGGGTGCAGTCCGTGGAACCTGTTCTGGAACGTCACCCTGCCAGTTGTCCGGTCCGGGGTGATCGCGTTGGCGATCCTGGTCTTCATCATGTCGTGGAACGAATACCTGTTCGCCCTTTTTCTGGCAGGCAACGACGCCCAGCCCCTGACGGTCGGCATCACCCGCTTTCTGGGCGGGGCAGAAGCGGGGGCAGAATACGGCGTCATCGCGGCCTATGCGATCCTGGTGATCGCGCCGGTGATCGTCTTCGCCCTGGCCGCCAACCGCTATATCGTCAGCGGTATGACGGCGGGGGCGGTTAAGGGATGACCCACTGATGAATACAAATGGACAAGCGGTCTGGGGCGTCCTGAGCACGGCGAATATCGCCCTTAATCAGGTCGTTCCCGCGCTGCAGAAAAGCGACCGTCTGGTCGTCGACGCGATATCCTCACGAGACAGCAACCGCGCCGCGGAGGCCGCACAGCGTCTTGGGATCGCCCGGGCCTATGGCAGCTACGAGGCTCTGCTGGCGGATCCCCAGATTGATATCGTCTACAACCCGCTGCCCAATCATCTGCATGTCCCCTGGACCTTGAAGGCGTTGGATGCCGGTAAGCATGTCCTCTGCGAAAAGCCGCTTGCACTCAGCGCAGCTGAGGCTGCCACATTGTCCGAGGCTAGCCAACGCACGGGAAAGAACGTCCGTGAGGCGTTCATGATCCGCCACCATCCGCAGTGGTTGCGCGCGCGGGAACTGGCGCAGGGCGGCGCACTTGGCGAGGTGCGGGCGATCCATGTCAGCTTCTGCTATGACAATCGCGATCCGGAGAATGTACGCAATCAGCGGGAGATTGGCGGGGGCGCGCTGCTCGACATCGGCTGTTATGCGGTGGCGGTCGGCCGGTTCATCTTCGGCGGCGAGCCTGAACGGGTCGTGGCCGAGGTTGACCGCGATCCGGATTTCGGCACAGACCGCCTGACCAGCGCCATCATGGTCTTTTCCGGCGGCCGTCGCCTTGTCTTCACCTGTGCCACCCAGCTTGTGCGCAGCCAGGAGGTGCAGATCATCGGCACCACGGGGCGGGTTCTGGTTCCCGTTCCGTTCAACCAGCCCCCTGATCGTGAGGCTCGGCTGTTGATAGACGACGGGAC
>JBKBVT010000131.1:0-7163 GCA_046289305.1 Hyphomonas sp.
CTGGAACCAGCTGCCGTCCGGCCCGCCGGGCTTGAGGCCGATGCGGGACATTTCCGCTGCGATCCAGTCCGCCGACGCTTCGCCGGCCGGTGTGCCGGGGCCGCGGCCTTCGAAGATGTCGTCGGCCAGGGTCTTGACCCGGATGTCGAGGTCCGCAGCCCGGATTTCGGTGCTGGTCTCCTCAGGCAGGGGCAGGAGCAGGCTCTCTACGGGCGGAGTGTCGGTTGCCGGGGGCGCGGCAGGGGGCGCGCCGGGCGCATCATTGCCACAGGCGGCGAGGGTGAGGCAGGCAAGGGCTGCCGAGAGCGGGATCAGTTTCATGAGAGCAGGGGCTCCATCTCGAATTTGTAATGATTCCGGTCTGGCATGATGGGGCGGTATGGGCAAGCAAAGGGCCTCGGCGGCTCTGCGCTGAAAACAGGCGCTAAGCTTCCGTTCAGCTTCGATCAGGCTTATTTCAGGACTGAAATCCGCAGACCCCCAAAGGCACATCCATGTTCACCCGACCTTTCTCCTCGCTGTTTCAGGGCGTCGCCCTGCGCCTGGTGATTGCCGCGACGGCGTTGGTCGCCGTACCGGTGGCAGCCTGCGCCAGCCCGGTCACGCAGGGCGCGTTCCAGACGAGCGCGCCGGTGCAGCCAGCGTTTCGGCCCGAACAGAGCGTGTTCATTGCGCAGGACGGCGCCCGGCTCGGCCTGACGGTCTGGCACGGCGAAGGTGTCGAGGAACCGGAATACGTCGTGGTGGGCGTGCACGGTATGAACGACTATGCCAACGCCTTTCACATGGCTGCGCCCTATTGGGCCCGGCACGGCGTGACGACCTATGCCTATGACCAGCGCGGCTTTGGCCGCTCGCCCAACAAGGGCATCTGGCCGGATGAGGAGCTGATGCGCGAGGACCTGCGCACCGCGGTCGACGCGGCCCGCGCGCGCCATCCGGAGGCGGTCATCACCGTGGTCGGCATCTCGATGGGTGGTTCGGTGGCGATGACGGCTTTCGGGTCTGAGCGTCCGCCGAAAGCTGACCGGCTGATCGTGTCGGGGCCTGGCCTGCGCGGTTGGGGCGCCATCAATCCCCTTTACCGGCTGAGCCTGATGGCGTCGGCCTATACCAATCCCGGCTGGCTGGTCGTGCCGCCGGCAGGCCTCGTGAAGATCGAGCCTTCGGACAATCTGGCCATGCTGCGCCGGACCTGGTCCGACCCGCACATGACCTACCGGACCCGCATCGACCAGGTGCACGGCCTCGTCACCGTAATGGAGAATGCACACCGGGCGGCAGCGGCGCTTGCGCCAGACGTACCGGTCCTGATTTCCTATGGTGCGAGGGACATCGTCATTCCTGAGAACGGCATGCGGCGCACGGCGCAGGTGCTGCCGGAGCATGTCCGCACCGTGTATTATCCGGATGGCTATCACATGCTGCTGCGCGACCTGCAGGCCGAGAAGGTGCATGCCGACTATCTCGCTTTCATCAAGGATCCTGCTGGGCCGCTTCCCAGCGGGCTTGGGGAATGGCCGTTTCGCTGATCTGGCCGGTGAGGCGCCTGCCGAGCCTGTTCCTGCTTGCCTGGATGACAGCGTGTGCGACACCGGTGACGCAGGGCGCGTTGCCCTTTGAGGCGAGGGGGACGCCCATGCCAGCGCTGCTGGATGATGAAGAGGCGATGATTGCGCATGATGGGGCGCGCCTCGGCCTGACGGTGTGGCAGCCGGACGGGGACGCGCCGGTCCGCCATGTCATCGTCGGCATCCATGGCATGAACAATTATGCGGGCGAATTCCGCCTCGCGGCACCGGTCTGGGCCAGCGAGGGCCGCGTGGTCTACGCGTATGACCAGCGCGGATTTGGCCGGTCCGTGGGCCGCGGGCTATGGCCGGACGAGGAGTTGATGCGGCAGGATTTGCGCACGGCCGTCAGCCTCGCCCGCGCGCGCCACCCCGAGGCGACGCTCAGTGTGGTGGCGATCTCTATGGGTTCGGCTGTGGCGATCACGGCGTTTGCCTCGGACGACCCGCCGGATGCCGACCGGCTGATCCTGTCCGGGCCCGGCCTGCGGGGCTGGGGCGTGCTGAACCCGGCCTTTGCGGCGAGCCTGCGGCTGAGCACCCGCTTGCGGCCGGGCGGGATCGTGCGCACACCGGGCTTCGCGCAGCCGAAGATGACGGACAACGAGGCGTTCCTGACACTGCAGGAGGCTGATCCGCTGCATACGCGGGAGAACAGGGTCGATCAGCTCTATGGCGTGGTGACATTGATGGAGCATGCGCACCAGGTCGTTGACCGCTTGCCGCCGGGCCTGCCAGTGCTTGCCTCATACGGCGCGCGCGATGAGGTGATCCCGCCTGCCGGACCGCAGCGCACGGCACAAAGACTGCCTCCGCATGTCCGCACGGTCTATTATCCGGAGGGGTATCACGTGCTGCTGAGCGACCTGCAGCGCGGGCGGGTGATTGCCGATTATTCCGCATTCATGGATGATCCGGAGGCGGCGCTGCCAAGCGGTCTGGGCGAATGGCCGTTTCGCCAGGCTTTTCCACAGCAGGGCTGACCTTGCACTGGTCAGCGCATGGACAAATATACAAGCATCTGCCAATCCTGCGGCAGATGATTCAGCGATATTTTCAAAGGCCTAATTGATGTCCACCTCGATCCAGACCGCGCTAAACCTTGTTCCGATGGTCGTCGAGCAGACGAGCCGCGGCGAGCGCGCCTTCGATATTTTTTCGCGCCTCCTCAAAGAGCGGATCATCTTCCTGACCGGCCCGATCGATGACGGCGTGGCCGCGCTGATCACATCGCAGCTCCTGTTCCTCGAATCCGAGAACCCGAAGCGCGAGATCGCCATGTATATCAACAGCCCAGGCGGCTATGTCTCGTCCGGCCTCGCGATCTATGACACGATGCAATATGTCCGCTGCCCGATCTCCACGGTCTGCATCGGCCAGGCCGCCTCGATGGGCTCGCTGCTGCTGGCCGCCGGCGAAAAGGACATGCGGATCGCTCTGCCGAACGCCCGCGTAATGCTGCACCAGCCGATGGGCGGCTATTCGGGCGTGGCCACCGATATTGAGCGCCATGCCGAGGAAATCATCGAACTGAAGCGCCGGCTTAACGAAATCTATGTTCGTCATACCGGCCAACCCTATGAAGTTATTGAGAGGACACTCGATCGCGACACCTTCCTGACAGCCGAAAAGGCGATGGAATTCGGGATCGTTGACAAGGTTTATGAGCGCCGCGCAGCTGACGACGAAAAATAACATCGTTTGTATCAAGGTGCGGCCCGGCCCTTGCAGGTCAGGCGAACAGCTTTATTGTTTATGAAAGGACCGTATGTGGCGGGCCCTTAAAGCCCACGTTAAGCCTTGTGCGGCAATGAGGACACTATGACCAAACAAAGCGGATCCGGCGATTCCAAAAACACGCTGTATTGCTCCTTCTGCGGCAAGAGCCAGCATGAAGTGAAAAAGCTGATTGCCGGACCGACCGTGTTCATCTGCGATGAATGCGTCGAACTGTGCATGGACATCATTCGCGAGGAGAACAAAACCTCCGCGATCAAGTCCCGCGACGGCGTGCCGACGCCGCAGGAAATCTGCGATGTGCTCGATGATTATGTCATCGGCCAGCGCTATGCGAAGCGCATCCTGTCGGTCGCGGTCCACAATCACTACAAACGCCTCTCCCATGCCGGCAAGGCCGACGGGGTGGAGCTGTCCAAATCCAACATCCTGCTGGTCGGGCCTACGGGTTGCGGCAAAACGCTGCTCGCTCAGACGCTTGCGCGCATCCTGGATGTGCCGTTCACCATGGCCGATGCCACGACCCTCACTGAGGCCGGCTATGTCGGCGAGGATGTCGAGAATATCGTCCTGAAACTGCTCCAGTCGGCTGACTATAACGTCGAGCGGGCACAGCGCGGCATTGTCTATATCGACGAGATCGACAAGATTTCGCGCAAATCGGACAACCCCTCGATCACCCGCGACGTGTCGGGCGAGGGTGTTCAGCAGGCGCTGCTCAAGATCATGGAAGGCACCGTGGCGGCCGTTCCCCCGCAGGGCGGCCGGAAGCATCCGCAGCAGGAATTCCTGCAGGTCGACACAACGAACATCCTGTTCATCTGCGGCGGCGCGTTTGCGGGCCTTGAGAAGATCATCGCCGCGCGCGGCGAGAATGCTTCGATTGGCTTTGGGGCCACGATCAAGACCGGCGAAGAGCGCGGTGTCGGCGCGACGCTGCGCGAAGTCGAGCCGGAAGATCTGCAGAAATTCGGCCTCATCCCGGAATTCATCGGCCGCCTGCCGGTCATCGCGACGCTGGAAGACCTGGACGAGAAAGCCCTCATCCAGATCCTCACCCAGCCGAAGAACGCGCTCCTGAAACAGTATCAGAAGCTGTTCGACATGGAGAGCATCCAGCTGACCTTCACGCCGGAAGCTCTGACGTCGGTCGCCCGCAAGGCCATCCTGCGCAAGACCGGCGCGCGGGGCCTGCGCTCGATCATGGAAGCGATCCTGCTCGACACGATGTTCGAACTGCCGAATCTGCGCGGTGTCGAGGAAGTCGTGATTAATGGCGAAGTGGTCGAAGGCAATGCCGAACCGCTCTACGTGCATGCCAGCAAGACTCAGACCGAAGCGGGCTGACGCCCTCGCGGTCCGGCAAAAACAACAGACCCCGGGCTCAGGTCCGGGGTTTTTTGTTGTCCGACATTACCAGGCGCCCAGGAAAAAGGCCGGCATCCGAGGATGCCGGCCTCCAAACTTGGCGCAGGGCGCCGGATTTACATCTTGTAGTACATGTCGAACTCGACCGGGTGGGGGTGGAGCTCGTAGCGCATGTTTTCTTCCATCTTCAGCTCGATATAGGCATCGATCTGGTCGTCGTCGAAGACGCCGCCCTTCTTGAGGAAGGCGCGGTCCGCGTCGAGGGCGGCAAGGGCTTCACGCAGCGAGCCGCAGACCTGCGGGATCGATTTGGCTTCGGCCGGCGGCAGGTCGTAGAGGTCCTTGTCCATCGCGTCGCCGGGATGGATCTTGTTCTCGATGCCGTCGAGGCCGGCCATCAGCAGCGCGGCAAAGGCGAGGTAGGGGTTCGCCATCGGATCCGGGAAGCGGGTTTCGATGCGCTTGGCTTTCGGGTTTGAGCCGAACGGAATGCGGATCGAAGCCGAGCGGTTGCGCGACGAATAGGCCAGCATGACCGGCGCTTCATAACCCGGCACCAGACGCTTGTAGGAGTTAGTCGACGGGTTGGTGATCGCGTTGAGGGCGCGGGCGTGTTTGATGATGCCGCCGATATAGTAGAGGCAGGTCTCTGACAGGTCGGCATATTTGTCGCCGGCGAAGAGTGGCTTGCCGCCTCTCCAGATCGACTGGTGGACGTGCATGCCCGAGCCATTGTCCTTGAACATCGGCTTCGGCATGAAGGTCGCTGTCTTGCCATACGATGCCGCCACATTGTGGATGACATATTTGTAGAGCTGGAGCCGGTCGGCCATCACGGTCAGGGTCGAGAATTTGAGACCGAGTTCGTGCTGGGCGGGCGCCACTTCATGGTGGTGCTTCTCCGGCATAAGGCCGATCTCGGCCATGATGGTCAGCATTTCGCCGCGCATGTCCTGCTCGGAGTCGATTGGCGGGACGGGGAAGTAGCCCCCCTTCGGGCCTGGCCGGTGGCCAAGGTTGCCCATCGGGTATTCGCGGCCGGTATTGGCCGGCAGCTCGGTCGAGTCGAAGCTGTAGCCGGTCTTGTGCGGGTCGGTGGACCAGCGGACATCGTCGAAGATGAAGAATTCAGCTTCCGGGCCGAAATAGGCGGTGTCGCCGACGCCGGCGGTCTGCAGATAGGCTTCGGCCTTCTTGGCGGTCGTGCGTGGATCGCGGTTGTAGGCCTGGCCCGAGACCGGGTCGAGCACGTCGCAGAACACGACGAGCGTGGTCTGCTGGAAAAAGGGGTCGATGAACGCGCCGGTCGCATCGGGCTTCAGCAGCATGTCGGACTCGTTGATGGCCTTCCAGCCCGAGATCGACGAGCCGTCGAACATCTGTCCTTCTTCGAAGAAGTCGTCTTCCACCATGTCCTTGTGGAAGGTTACGTGCTGCATCTTGCCGCGCGGGTCGGTGAAGCGGAGGTCCACATACTGGACGTCCTGGTCCTTCATCATTTTATAGAGATCGTCTGCCATTTTCTTGCCTTCTGATGAGCGTTTCCTGGGTGTGGGTCTGCGGGGCCCACGCCGTGAGGCCCCGCTCGGACAAGTCAGAGAGCCGCGTCGCCCGTCTCGCCGGTCCGGATGCGCACGGCGTCGATCACGTCAGAAACGAAGATCTTGCCGTCGCCAATCTTGTCGGTGTGTGCTGCCTTCTTGATCGCTTCCACCGCGCCTTCAACGGCGCTGTCGGCGAGCACAACCTCGATTTTGAGCTTGGGGAGGAAGTCCACCACATACTCAGCGCCGCGGTACAGTTCGGTATGGCCGCGCTGGCGGCCGAAGCCCTTGGCTTCGATCACAGTCATGCCCTGCAGGCCGATTTCCTGCAGCGCCTCCTTAACATCGTCGAGTTTGAAGGGTTTGATGATTGCTTCGATTTTTTTCATTGCGTGGTTCTCCCCAGCCGCCGGGTTTAGAGTTCATCCGTGCGTATGAGGTGTTCTCGTCATAGGCGATAGGTGGCCCGGTGCAAACCGGCTGGCCCGACCCGAGTGGTTAATAGTTGTGCATGATTGGTCAAATATGAGGCGGCCCATTCTTGCGGGTATTTTTGAAAAAATGACGCTTGCGTCACTTTCGGTTAATCGTGCCGTGTGATAAGTAGCACAGACGACAAGTTTTGAAGGACCCGATCTGATGAGCCAGGCCACCACTGACGTGTTCATTCACCCTGACCGCCGCCCATTGCGCGTGCAGCCGCTCAAAGCCTGGCGGCATATGCAGAAGCTGATTGCCAACAAGGAAGACACCGAACAGGTGTTCCACATCATCGAGGCGCTGAACGGGCGGTCGTTCCAGAAGAATTTCGCGGCGTTCGCGGAAACGCCGGAGGGCAAACGCCATCTGAAGGAACGCACCTATCTGCCGCCGGTCCTCGATGACCATAGCTGGATCGAAAAGCTGCCCGAAGGCACGGTGGGCCGCGCCTATATCGAATTCA
>JBKBVT010000132.1:0-7138 GCA_046289305.1 Hyphomonas sp.
GGAGCGCTCGCGCAGGTCCGGGAAGTTTGAGCCCTGGATGATGCCGAAGAGGGTTTGGGCGTCGCGGGCGCCGAAGGCGTCGAGGCTGCGCTCGCCCCATTTGAGGGAAAGTTCGAGGCTGCGCTCTGCTTCTTCATGCGTACACGGAAAGTTTGTGCACTCATCAAGCTGCATGGAGATATCCGCGCCCAGAAGGTCTGCCTGGATCTCGATGGAGCGGGCGGGCGTCAGGCGGTGGGTAGAGCCGTCGATATGGCTTTGGAAGGTGACGCCGTCCGGGTCCATCTTGCGGAGCTGGGCGAGGCTCCAGACCTGAAAGCCGCCAGAGTCGGTCAGCATCGGGCCAGACCAGCCGGAGAATTTATGCAGCCCGCCGAGGCGCTGGACACGCTCGGCGCCGGGGCGGAGCATCAGATGGTAGGTGTTGCCGAGGATGATGTCGGCCCCTGCCCCTTTGACCTGATCCATATAGAG
Source organism: Hyphomonas sp. (assembly GCA_046289305.1). Classification (GTDB taxonomy): domain Bacteria; phylum Pseudomonadota; class Alphaproteobacteria; order Caulobacterales; family Hyphomonadaceae; genus Hyphomonas. The sequence continues at coordinate 475 of JBKBVT010000132.1, forward strand.
GGCCTTGACCGTGCCGGCGGTGCCGACGGGCATGAAGGCAGGCGTGCGGATGTCGCCGCGCGGGGTTTTCAGGCGCCCGGTGCGCGCTTTGCCCTCGCGGGCGGAGATTTCGAACGGGAAAGTGGCCATGGGGCGGGCGTATAGGCGCGCGGGGGCGGGAAGCCAAGCGGGGAAGGTTTTTGGGAGCACTTCTCTTCGTTCGTCACTCCCGATGCGCTAAGCGCATCTGGGAGCCTATCTCCGGACATATCCGCTGGTTGCTGCGGTGACGGCGGGAGATGGGCACTCAGATGGCCTTTCGGCCATCGAGTGTGACGAAGGGAAAAAAACGAGCGCTCAGAAATCGATCGCGGCGCCTGCCAGCTCTGGCAGCTGCAGCACGATGACGAGGTCGCAGAGTTCCTGGCGGGCGGCTTTGTGGCTCATCGAAAAGGCGACGTTGGAGCCCTGCTCCGTCAGGTCGAGCAGGGTCAGGCCTGCCGGGAAGAGTTCGCGGTAGATGACGCGTTCGGACAGGCCGGGCGCCAGGCGGAAACCGATCCGTTTGGAGAGGTTCTGCAGGGCGCCGCCGACGCGTTCCTTGTTGCGGGCGGCGAGCGGCGACATGCGGTTGCGCATCACGACCCAGTCGATTGGCTTGCGGCTCGACTGGGCTTTCTTCTTGCGGCAGTCCCAGACCATTTCGGAATAGAAGCTCGGGCGGAGCACTTCGAGGGTCTGCGGGTTCACGTCGCCGAGCAGATCGAAATCGACAAAGCTGTCGTTGAGCGGGGTGATCAGCGTATCGGCGCTGCGATGGGCGAGGCGCGACAGGAAGGTGTCGCCGCCGGGGGCGTCCACGATGATGAAGTCGCAGACCTTGCGGAGGCGGGCGATGCCGGTCTGGAAACGTTCGCTTTCCTCGGCCTCGGCGCGGTCGAGATCACGCTCCTTGCTGGCTTCGACGCGGACGATTTCCGGCATCACCAGCTTGGCGCCGGTCGTTTGCATCCAGCGGACGCGGTTTTCGAGATAACGGGTCAGGGAGCGCTGGCGCACATCGAGGTCGATGATGCCGACGCTCTTTCCGATGCGGAGCAGCGCAACAGTCAGATGAACGGAGACGGTCGACTTGCCCGCCCCGCCCTTCTCGTTGCCGATGACGATGATGCGGGCTTCGCGCTGCGACGCATCCACACCCACCTCACCAGCACGACTCATCTGCGAGACGCCATCGGCGGGCATTCGGGACACTCCACTTGGTAGCCGGCGGGTGGCCGGCTATCGGTATTCAGGCAACGCGCGCGAGGTCTTCCTGATGCGCGGGAATGCGCGGCAGGGAGAAGGTGTGCTCGGCGAAGAGATCGTCGTCTTCGAAGGCGACCACATTGGTCAGGACCGGGATGCCGGCGCGGTCTTCGTCGAACAGCATCGCATCCATGGCGAGCGGCGCATCTCTCGGCGGCACGTAAGGTGCTTCGGAGAGTTCCGGCACGCGGGCCAGGCTTGTGAGAATGCCGCGCAGGGACGACAGGGTGCCCGACACGCGGGCATACTGTTCTTCCAGCATGTAGGCGCCGGAGGCGAGATTGGTCTGCGGCCGCTCGAACAGCCAGCCATCGTTTTCCTCGCCCGGCGACAGGGTACTGCGGACCGGGTCCGGCTCCCTGACATCCAGAGCGGCCTTGCGAAGGCCAAGCGAAACGGCGCCCATCAGGGCGAGCGAGCGGAGGGTGGTTACGATGCGCTGGGTCATGTCTATCAAAATCCGGCGAATGGGTTAACAACCCGTTTACTTCATAGCGATCCGGGTGTCCTGAAAAGTGAATTCCACGACAGAAAATATGCCTGAAATCATCCGCACCCGCGCGGCCATGCAAGCCAAGGTAAGTGCCTGGAAATCGGGCGGTGAAACAGTCGGTTTCGTGCCGACCATGGGGGCCCTGCATGCGGGGCATCTCTCGCTTGTTGAAAAGGCAAAGGAAAATGCCCGGCGCACGGTCGTGAGCATTTTCGTGAACCCGGCGCAGTTCGCCCCAGGCGAGGATTTCGACACCTATCCGCGGCGCGAAGCGGAAGATGTTGCCAAGCTCGCGGGCGCGGGCGTGGACGCCGTTTACATGCCGGCTGTGGCCGAGATGTATCCGGAAGGTTCGGTCACGAACGTGCGCGTCGAATCATTGTCGGACCTTCTGGACGGGCGATTCCGGCCGCACTTCTTCTATGGGGTCACGACGGTCGTGGCGCGGCTGTTCCTGCATGTGATGGCGGATGTCGCGGTGTTCGGGGAGAAGGATTACCAGCAGCTGCAGATCATCCGCCGGATGGTGCGTGATCTGGGCTTCCCGGTGCGAATCATTGGCGGAGAAACGCGGCGGGACGGCGACGGCCTCGCCCAGTCTTCGCGCAATCTGTACCTGTCAGAGGAAGAGCGCCGGATCGCGGGCGCGGTTCAGGCGGTGCTCCATCGCGCTTCAGTGAGATTGTCGCGCGGGGCACGGCCGGCAGAGGCGCTGGCGGAGGCGGAGGCGCATCTGCGCGCCGCCGGGTTCGGGAAGATCGATTATGTGAGCCTGGTGGATCCGGACACGCTTGAGGACCTCGCCGATAAGCCCTTGCCGGAAGGCACGGTAGCCCGCCTGCTCGCCGCCGCCTGGCTCGGCAAGACGCGGCTGATCGACAATGTCAGCGTGACGCGGTGAAGGCTGCGAGCGCGTCCAGAAGGCGCTGGTTATCCTCGGCGCTGCCGACCGTGATCCGCAGTTTGGATGGCAGGCCGTAGCCGCCGATCGCGCGCACGAGGATGCCCTGCTCTTTCAGGAAGCCGTGCGCCGCGGCGGCGCGTTCGGCTGTGCCGAATTCCGGAACGACGAAATTGGCATGCGACGCCGGAGTGGTGAGCCCCAGTTCGTTGAGCGCGGCAGTCATCCGTCCGAGCCATTCGGTGTTGTGCACGCGCGACAGGGTCAGGAACGCGTCATCCTGGATTGAGGCGATGCCGGCGGCGGCGGCGAGGCTGTTCACATTGAACGGGCCGCGGATGCGCTGCCAGACTTCCGCAATCGCCGCGGGCATGTAGGCCCAGCCGAGGCGCAGGGCCGCGAGGCCGTAGATCTTCGAGAAGGTGCGCATCATCACCGTGTTGCCCCGCCGGTCGACGAGATCGCGCAGGGCGGCCTCGTAGTCTGGCCCGAGATATTCGGAGTAAGCGCCGTCGACCACGAAGAGGACGTGAGGCGGCAGAGCGTCCTGCAGGGCTTCGAGGTCTGCCAGTGGCAGCATGGTGCCGGTGGGGTTGTTGGGGTTGGCGAGGAACAGGATTTTCGTGCGCGGCGTGACCGCGCCGAGGATGGCGTTGACGCCGGCGGACATGTCGGTTTCGGGCGCGGTCACGGACGTTGCGCCATGCGCGCCGGCGGAGACCCGGTACATCGAGAAGGCATGTTCGGTGAACAGCACCTCGTCGCCCGGCCCGGCATAGCACTGGGTCAGGAGGTGGATGATCTCGTCTGATCCGGCCGAGGTGATGACGCGCGATGCATCCGCGATGCCTTTGGCGGCGGCGATGGCCTCGCGCAGTTCGCGGTAATCAGGATCAGGATAGACGTGCACATTCCCGGCGACGGCGCGCGCGGCTTCGATGGCCTTTGGGCTCGGCCCGAACGGGTTCTCGTTTGAGGCCAGCATGGCCACGCGGCCCGCCGCGCCGTGCAGTTTCCCGCCTGGAACATAGGGCTTCGTGGCGGCGATGTGCGGGAGGGGCTGAATGGTGCTCATGCGCTGGGCGCTTACACGAAAGCCGACGGGGTGAAAATGGGGCCTCAGCCCGCCGGGGGAGCGGTCGATTCGCGCACGACAAGGCGGAAGGGCATCACTTCATGGCGCTCGCCGGGCTCAGCCAGGCGTTCCAGCAACATGCCAACGGCCAGCGAGGCCATTTCCCGGCCGGGCTGGTAGATGGTGGTCAGCGACGGCGACACGGTCGTCGCGAGGGGCGTGTCGTCAAAACCCGCCACGGAAAGGTCATCCGGGATGCGGATGCCGGAGCGGTAGGCGAAGGCCAGGACGGCGGCGGCCATGTCGTCATTGCTGGCAAAGATCGCGCTTGGCGGGGCCGGCTGGGTCAGCAGGTCGCGCGCTGCTGTCAGCCCCGATTCGAAATCGAACGATCCGGCCGCGATCAGCGTTTCATCAGGGGTGATGCCATGGGCTTCCAGGCTCTGGCGATAACCTGCCTCTCTCAGCTGCGCCTGGGGATGGCTCTCCGGCCCGGCAATGAAGCCGATGCGCCGGTGGCCGAGGCTGATGAGGTGATCGGTCATCGCGGCCGCGGCGGCGGCGTCATCGAGGCTGACCCGGCCGGTTTCGCCGCTGGCATCGGTGTGGGACAGGCGGACGAACGGGGTGCCGGCCTCGGTGAGCCGCGCCATGAAGGGGGCGTCCTCGGTCAGCGGGGGCACGAGCACGGCGCCGGCCAGTTCCGCCTGCCCTCTCGGCAGCAGCGCCCCGTCGGGTCCGGGTTTCAAGGCTTCGAAGATGATGCTGAAGCCTTCGGCGTTCGCGCGCTCCAGCGCCCCGATCTGGAGTTCGCTGAGATAATTGCGCGACAGGTCGGCATAGAACACGCCGATCAGCCGGCTCTGCCCAGCCCGCAGGCTGCGCGCATGATGGTTGGCGCGGTAGCCGAGCCGCCCGGCCGCCTCCAGTACGCGTTCCCGCGTCGGGGCGCGGACGTTCGGCTCACCGTTGAGCACCCGGCTGACGGTCTTGAAGGACACGCCGGCTTCGCGGGCTACGTCGATGATCGTAGCCGGCCGCTGGTCGCGCCGATTGAGCGAATCCCCCATTTATGGGGCCTTATGCCGGTTGGTTTTCACACGGAGGTTTATGACAGTGTTCCAGACTTTCGCAATGCTGCGGAGGAAAATGACGTTTCGTCACGGATTTTGACGTGAGGGCGGACGAAGGGGATGCACATTCGTGCGCAGATCGCGCGGATGGACAAACTCCTCCCGGAACCAGACGGCTTCGGGCAGTTCGAACAGGTGGCGAATCCAGTCGATGAACAATTGACCTCGGCGCTGGCGGCGGAAGGCCTCTGTATAGGTGATCCAGAACTGGATCGGCGCGATTTCCGGCAGGTCCAGCGGGATGATGCGGTCATCGACAGCCGCTACAAATGACGGAAGGATCGCAATGCCGCGTCCGGCTGCACAGGCCTGAATCAGCGCGGTGCCGGAATTGGAGACAAAGGCAAAGTCGATCATCTTCTTGAGCTCGGCCACCTTTGGCGCCCAGCGCTCAACCTGGTTGACATAGGAACGATGCAGCAGGCAGCGATGCTTGTAGTATTCGAACAGGCTTTCCGGCGGACTGTGGGTGTTCAGATATTCTCGCGAGGCATAGCCGATATAGTGTTGAACGCCGAGCTTGTGGGCGATCACGTCATGATGCTTTGGCTCTGAAAACTGGATCGCGATATCAGCGTCGCCGGCATACAGATCCGGGACGTCTTCACTGACGATCATCCGGATCTGAAGACGGGGATTGGCATCCTGGAATTGTCCGATGCGGGGGGCGATCCAGTAGGGGCCGATGCCGTCGCCGGTCGTCAGCGTGATCGCGCCCTCGACGGGTGAGCCCTGTTCAGACGTCTCGCCATGAAGGCTCTGCGCCGCGTCGGCCATCTTGTGGGCGAACCGCAGGACGACCTTGCCGGCATCCGTCAGTTCCACGCCACGCCGCGACCGGATGAGTAGCTGGGTGCCGAGCGAGGCCTCAAGATCGTCGATCTTGCGGCCGATGGTCGGCGGGGATTCCTGAAGCCGCGAGGCTGCCGCGCTCATGCTGGAGAGTTCCGCGACGACGCGAAAGACCCGCAGCGTATCCCAGTCCAGCTCTTCGGGTGTCATCGCCGCCTCCCTGAACAACTTCGCCCGGATGATGCGACGTGATCGCTAGGACAATGTTATACCGATACAATGGCATCCTCACGCCTGCAAATTGCTTTGCCAGCACTCTCAAAGCGACCTTTAGGTGTGCCGGCAACCCGGAACATCGTCGCGCATCAAACGCAAAGCGGGGCCAGCCCTGAAGGCCGGCCCCGCTTCGATGTTTACGTTGACGTTCAGTATTGGAAGCGCGCGCCGAAGAAGGCGATCCGGCCGAAGCGTTCACGTTCCTGCACCCGCGAGCGGACGCCATCATAACGGACGCCTTCGGTGTCCGTCAGGTTCTTGGCTTCCAGGAACAGTTCGAGCTGGCGGGTGATGTTGACCGATGCCGTCAGGTCGAGCTGGCTGCGGCCTTCCCAGTAAACGTCGAGCCGCGGGTCACCCTCGACGCCGTCGAGATAGTCGCTGCGATCGACATAGGACAGACGCGCATTGAAACGCTCGGTCTCATAGAAGACGGCGAGGTTGTAGACCGTGTCCGACTGGCCGGCGAGCGGAAGCTTGCCGCCCCGACCCGGAATGGCGTTGCCGATATCCATCTCGCCCTCAGTGAAGGTCGCGTTGGCGAAGATGCCTGTGTTGGCAAGCGGTCCCGGCAGGAAGCTGAAAGTCTGCTGCCATGTCAGCTCGAGGCCGCGGAGAAAGCCTCTCGGGGCGTTCTGAGCCTGAATGAAGGTCACCTGCTCATCCCGGAAGATGCCGGACGAGACACCTGTGAACTCGTAATTGTC
>JBKBVT010000133.1:0-7095 GCA_046289305.1 Hyphomonas sp.
CTGCGGCGACAGCCACACCTCCACCCATGGCGCGTTCGGCGCGCTGGCCCACGGCATCGGCACGTCGGAAGTCGAGCATGTGCTTGCCACCCAGACGCTCCGCGCCCGCAAGATGCAGAACATGGCGGTGGAAGTCACAGGCCAGCTTCGCGAGGGCGTGACCGCCAAGGACCTCGCCCTCCACATCATCGCCATCACCGGCACCGCCGGCGGCACCGGCCATGTCATCGAATACCGCGGCGACGCCATCCGCGCCCTGTCGATGGAAGGCCGGATGACGCTCTGCAACCTCGCCATCGAGGGCGGCGCCCGCGCAGGCCTCGTCGCCCCGGACGATATCACCTTCGACTATATGAAAGGCCGCCCCTCAACGCCCAAAGGCGGGGCCTGGGAAATCGCGGAAGCCCACTGGCGCACGCTGTTCACCGATGACGACGCCGCTTTCGACAAGGTGCTGCACATCCGCGGCGAAGACGTCGAGCCGACCGTTACCTGGGGCACGAGCCCGGAACAGGGCGTCGCGCTCTCCGGCCTCATCCCGAAGCCCGAGGACTTTGCCGATCCGGTCAAGCGCGCCGCCTGCGCCCGCGCGCTCGACTATATGGGCCTCGAGGGCGGCAAGCCGATCACCGGCACCCCGGTCCAGCGCGTCTTCATCGGCTCCTGCACCAACAGCCGCATCGAGGATCTGCGCGCCGCCGCCGCCATCGCCGCCGGCAACAGGGTCGCGGACGGCGTGCGTGCCATGGTCGTGCCCGGCTCCGGCCTCGTGCGCGCCCAGGCCGAAGAAGAAGGCCTCGACCTCATCTTCATGCAGGCCGGCTTTGAATGGCGCGAGCCCGGCTGCTCCATGTGCCTCGGCATGAACCCCGACATTCTCGCCCCCGGCGAACGCTGCGCCTCGACCTCCAACCGCAATTTCGAAGGCCGGCAGGGCAGGGGCGGACGTACCCATCTGATGAGCCCGGCGCTCGCCGCCCGCGCCGCCATCAACGGCTTCATTGGTTAGACCGACAACCGACAGGATAGATGACATGACCGCTCAAGACCTCACCCCCCGTCACGACTGGTCCCGCGAGGACATCGCCGCGGTCTATGACCTGCCGCTGGACCAGCTGTTCGCCCGCGCCCTCGCCGTGAAGGCGGCGCACTGGCCGGACGGGGCGGTGCAGAAATCCCAGCTCCTGTCGATCAAGACCGGCGGCTGCCCGGAGGATTGCGGCTATTGCAGCCAGTCCGCCAAGTTCGACACCGGCCTCAAGGCCGAGAAACTGCTGCCGCTCGACGAGGTGGTCGAGACCGCCCGCCGCGCCAAGGCCAATGGCGCCGACCGTTTCTGCATGGGCGCCGCCTGGCGTTCCCTGAAAGACCGCGACCTGCCGAAGGTCGCCGAGATGATCTCCGCCGTGAAGGCCGAAGGCCTCGAAACCTGCGTGACGCTTGGCATGCTGGAAGACGGCCAGGCCGAGGCGCTGAAGGAAGCCGGCCTCGACTATTACAACCACAACCTCGACACCTCCCGCGAATATTATGGCGAGGTCATCACCACCCGGACCTATGACGACCGGATCGAAACCCTCGGGCGTGCCCGCCGCGCCGGCATCAAGCTCTGCTGTGGCGGCATCCTCGGCATGGGCGAGAGCCGCGCCGACCGCGTCGGCCTGATCCATGAGCTGTCCCTGCTGACGCCCCATCCGGAAAGCGTACCGGTCAACAAGCTCGTCCCCATCGCCGGCACACCGCTCGGCGGCAGCGCCGAACTCGACACGCTGGAACTCGCCCGCGCCATTGCCGTCTGCCGCATCGTCTTCCCGAAAAGCTGGGTCCGTCTTTCGGCTGGCCGCGAAAGCATGAGCCCGGAAGGCCAGGCCCTCTGCCTCCTCGCCGGGGCCAACTCCATCTTCGTCGGCGACCGCCTCCTCACCACGCCCAACCCCGGCATGGACAAGGACGAGCGCCTCCTCGAATCCGTCGGGGGCAGTTGCGCGAAGTGCTGATGGCATGAGATCATCTGTCCGGACGCAATGGAAGATTGCGCCGGACAGGACGCCGTAAGCCTATGCGCAAACCCGAATGGCGATCCCTGATCGGCGCCCTTGCCCTCGCCCCGCTTGTTGCGGGCATCACCGGCGGCGTTCTGATCTGGCTGGGGCTGTCGACCCACAATATTCAGGAACGAGGCTTGCTCAACGGATTGTTCGTCGCGGCGGCAGGCACGGTTCCAGCGGCCATTGTTGCGCCAATCTGGTCTTACCTGTTCGGCTCACCTGTCATACTGGCGGCATGGCTCGCCGCGCATATCTTCCATCTGCGCGCGCCTCTGGCGATGGCAACGGTGCTCGGCATCGCCATCACGGCGGCAACGGTTGTCGTCTTCCGCAGCGGGATCATGAATTATGCCGGCTTCGAGGGCGGCGCGACCTGGGTGTTGTTCGTCATTGTGCCAGGCGGGTTCGCGGCTGGGTTTCTCACGGGCTTCCTGATCAGCCGGACGGGCTATCGCGCGGTCGCCCCACCCGCTGAACCGGCGCCCTGACGCCGCGGCGGAGATTGCCGCCGGCCTGCCTCTCGTGTCATCTCCGCCCGGACACAGAAGGAACCCGCCCATGCCCCGCTTCACGCTCCACGGAATGTGGCCCTCGGGGCCGACCTACAAGGTTGGCCTGATGCTGCGCCTGACCAGCACGCCGCACAATTATGAGCACGTCGATCTGCGCGCCGGCGCCCACAAGGCCGACGCCTTCCTCGCCAAGAACCGCTACGGTCAGGTGCCGGTGCTGGAGGATCACAAGACCGGCATCTGCCTCAGCCAGTCCTCGGTCATCCTCGACTATCTCGCCGACGAGACCGGCCATTTCGGCGGAAGCGACCGGTCCGACCGTCTGCGCGCCCGCGAATGGCAGCTCTGGGGCGCCGGCCAGCTGTCGAGCGGCATTTACCGCACACGCGCCCTTAAGCTCGGCTTCTTCAAGTTTCCGGACCAGGTCGCCGAAGCTAACCTCCAGGCCGCCCTCGGCGCCCTGAGAGAACTCGATGGGCTTATCGGCGCGCAGGGCTGGCTGGTCGGCGCCGGGCCGACCATTGCCGATCTCGATATCTATGGCGTGGTCTCCTATGCCGGCCAGGCCCAGATCGACCTGCAGCCCTACGCGAATGTCCGCAAATGGATGGCGCGGGTTGAGGCGCTGCCGGGCTTCAAGGGCCCGCAGGACTGCCTGCCCCAGGCCAGCGTCAAGGGAGCATGATCACCGGCCTCGATCATCTGGTCCTCGTCTGCCCGGAGATCGAGGCCGGCACAGCCGTCTATGAAAAGCTCCTGGGCCGGAAGACGGACTGGCGCGCCACCGTCGAAGGCGGCGGCGCCACCGCACTCTTCCGCCTCGGCAATACGGTGCTGGAGCTCCTGGCGCCAGCCGGGGAGGGCCCGCTCGCCACCCGCCTCGGCGAGATCATCGAAGCGGACGGCCCCGGCCTCACAACGCTCGCTTTCGCCAGCGATGCGATCGCGGCAGATCACAAGGCCTGCACCAGTCGCGGCCTCGATCCCGGCGACATCGCCGAGGGCGCCTCGCAGCACAGCCTCACCGGAGCCCGCCGCACCTGGCAAAGCTTCCGTATCCCGGATGCAAAGGCGGGCGGCCTCAAAGCCTTCATCGTCCAGCCCGTCGAAGGTGCGTTGGAACCGCTCCCCGCCAACCCCGCCAGCGCCAACAGCCTCGACCATGTCGTCATCAATACCGCCTCGCCGGACCGCGCCCTCGCCCTCTACGGCGCCAAGCTCGGCCTCCGCCTCGCGCTCGACCGCACCAATCCGGACTGGGGCGTCCGCCTCATCTTCTTCCGCACCGGCGGCCTGACGATCGAAATCGCCCAGCGCCTGTCAGAGCCGGAAGACGCCTCCCGCGCCGACAGGTTCTGGGGCCTCACCTGGGCCGTCGGAGACATCGCCGCCGCCCATGCCCGCCTGACCGGGTCCGGCTTTGACCTCTCGGAAGTCCGCAAAGGCCGCAAGCCCGGCAGCCAGGTCTTCACGGTCCGCAATGGCACGATGAATGTCCCGACCCTGTTCATCGCCCATGAGCCGGTTTAAAAGCACGTCCATGACACCTTTCAATCGCCTCGACGGAACCGCCGCCCCGCTGATGGACAAGGGCAAGCCCATGTCCAATGTCGACACCGACATGATCATCCCCAAACAGTTCCTGAAGACGACCGAGCGTACCGGCCTCGCCAAAGGCCTGTTCTACGAGCTGAAAACCAAGGCCGACGGCTCCGAAGACCCGGATTTCGTCCTAAACCGCCCCCAATACGCCAAAGCCAGCATCCTCATCGCCGGCGACAATTTCGGCTGCGGTTCCTCGCGCGAACATGCCCCCTGGGCCCTCGCCGATCAGGGCATCACCTGCATCATCGCGCCCTCCTTCGCCGATATCTTCCACAATAACTGCTACAAGAACGGCATCCTGCCCGTCCGCCTGCCCGCTGAGGTCTGTGACCAGCTGGCGTCGGAGGCCGGCGGCCCGAACCATGTTTTCTCGATTGATCTCGCCGCGCAGACCGTCACCACCCCCTCCGGCGAAATCCACCATTTCGAGGTCGATGCCGGCCGCAAGGCCAACCTGATGGCGGGCCTCGATGAAATCGGCGCGTCGCTGTCCGCTGCGCCGCAGATCGACGCCTTCGAGGACAAACGCCGCCTCACGACCCCCTGGCTCGAAAGCGCCGGCTAAGGAGACCGCCCATGCTCAGACCCGTCCGGACAAGCCTGCCGCTCCTCGCGCTCCTCCTCCTGGCCGCCTGCCACACAGATCCCTTTGGCCTCAAGCCCGAGGTGCGCGGTGTCGAGATACCGGACCGGACGGCGACGGACAGCACCGCGCCGGAAGCCGGTGAGGAGACATCACCGGACGAGGAATGACGGCCTCCCACGCGCGTTTGGCAATTGAACAAGCCGGAGCCGCCGATTAAGACCCCCAGCGGAACACGCGTTCAGGCTACCGCAGGAAAAACCCCATGAAACAGACCCTTCTCCTGCTGCCGGGTGATGGCATCGGCCCTGAAGTCTGCGCCGAAGCGCGCCGGATCGCCGAAATCCTCGTGCCGGATCTCCAGATCGAGGAAGATCTCGCCGGCGGCGTCAGCTTTGATGCGCATGCCACCCCGCTGACCGAAGTGGTTCTCGACCGCGCCCGGCAGGCCTCCGCCGTCCTCCTCGGCGCCGTCGGCGGCCCGAAATGGGCGAATGTCCCGCGCGACAAGCGCCCGGAAGCCGGCCTGCTAGCGCTGCGCAAAGGCCTCGAAGTCTACGCCAATCTCCGCCCCGCCTACTGCTTCCCCGCCCTCGTCGATGCCTCCAGCCTGAAGCGCGACCGGATCGAGGGCCTGGACATCATGATCGTCCGGGAGCTGACCGGCGGCGTCTATTTCGGCCAGCCGCGCGGCATCGACGAACAGGGCGGCCTGCGCCGCGGCTATGACACCGCCATCTACACCCATCCGGAAGTCGAGCGGATTGCCCGCACGGCCTTCGAGATCGCCCGCGGCCGCCAGGGCCGGGTCTGCTCGGCCGAGAAATCGAATGTCATGGAATCCGGCCTGTTCTGGCGCCAGGAAGTCACGCTCGCCCATGCCGAATTCGGCGCCGGTGTGGAGCTCTCCCACATGTATGCCGACGCCTGCGCCATGGAGCTCGTCCGTGCCCCGAAGCAGTTCGATGTGATCCTGGCGGACAACCTCTTCGGCGACATCCTGTCGGACGAAGCCGCAATGCTCACCGGCTCCATCGGCATGCTGCCCTCCGCCTCCCTCGGTGCACCGGGCACGCCGGGTCTCTACGAGCCCGTCCACGGCTCCGCGCCGGACATTGCCGGCCAGGGCATCGCCAACCCCTGCGCCGCCATCCTGTCGCTCGAAATGGCGCTCCGCTGGTCGCTCGACCGCGAGAAGGCCGCCGACCTCCTGTTCGCCGCTGTCGGCAAAGCCCTCGACCGCGGCGCCCGCACCCGCGACCTCGGCGGCGACCTGACCACGCGCCAGATGGCCGACGCCATCATCGCCGCGCTGTAGGGTGCAGTGAGGGCCGCAAAGCGGCCGGAAGTGCACCACTTACACAACACCCCCAGCTGTGACATCCTCCCGAAAAACATTCGGGAGGAAACCGCCATGTCCTACGCCGCTGGACGCCTGATCCACGACGCCGACTCTCATCTGATGGAGATGACCGACGTCCTCGACCCCTGGTTCGAGCGCCGCCTGCTGGAGCGCTACCACGCTCTGCCAATCTATAAATGGAAGCATTCCCACGCGGACTGGATGAACAGGGAACGCGCCCGCCACGAAGACGCGGCCTACCGCGAAGCCGCCGGCGAGGCGATCCTGCTGAAGAAGAATTACGAAGCCCTCGGCGCCTTCCGCCGCGAAGACCGCCCCGCCGCGCTCGACCGGCTTGGCTTCGCCAGCCAGCTGGTCTTCACCACCTTCTGCCTCGGCAATTTCGGCCTCGACCAATCCGATGACATGGAACTCTGCTACGCCGCCGCCGATGCCCATAACCGGATGATGACGGACTTCTGCGCCGTAGACCGCCGCCTGCTCGCGGTCGCCTATGTCCCGCTGGAAGACTTCGCCCGCGCCGAGGCCACCGCCCGCCTCGCCATAAAGCTTGGCGCAAAAGCCATCATGGTTCCCTCCGTGTGCCCACAGAAACATTCGCCCAGCCATATCGGCCTGGACCCCGTCTGGCGCCTGGTGGAGGAAGCGGGCCTGCCCATTCTCCTGCATGTCGGCGGCGAAGAGAAGATGAACCCGGTCTATAAGGAAAACGGCCTGCCGCCTGTGCCGGACTTTCATGGCGGCGACGACAATTTCACCTCCGTCTCCTACATGCCGATCCCGAACGCGGCGATGCAGACGCTCGCCACGCTGATCTTCGACGGCGTGTTCGACCGGTTCCCGAAACTGAAATGGGGCGCCATCGAACTCGGCGCGTCCTGGGTGCCCGGATGGATGCGCGCGATGGATTCCGCCGCCCACGCCTTCGTCCGCAACGAAGAGCGCCTGCAGAAACTCTCCGCCAAACCCTCCGAAATCGTCCGC
>JBKBVT010000134.1:0-7082 GCA_046289305.1 Hyphomonas sp.
GGACTGAGGGGAGGCTATCTCGAAAAGCGCCATGTGGTCATATCTCGCCAATCCGCACCGTTTCCTGAAATTCTCCGCCGTGGCGGCGCCGGTATTCTATGCGCTGGCGCTGGTCTGCATCGGCTGGGGCCTGTGGCAGGGCCTTTGGGTCGTGCCGAAGGACGAATACCAGGGCGGCGACATCATGCGGGTGATGTTCATCCATGTGCCCGCCGCCTGGCTTGCCATGGCGAGCTATTCCGCCCTCGCCATCGCCAGCTTCATCTGGTTCATCTGGCGCCATGAACTGGCAGACATAGCGGCGAAGTCCATTGCCCCCCTGGGTGCGGCCTGGACGGTGATCTGCCTCGCGACCGGCGCCATCTGGGGCAAGCCCACCTGGGGCACCTGGTGGCAATGGGATGATGCGCGGATGATGTCCGTCCTGTTCCTCCTGTTCCTGTTCCTCGGCTATATGGCGCTGCGCGCCGCGATGGATTCGCGCCAGAAGGCCGCGCGGGCCGGCGCGATCCTCGCCATGGTCGGCGCGGTCAACGTGCCTCTGATCAAATTCTCGGTCGACCTCTTCACCTCGCTCCACCAGCCGGCCAGCGTCATCACCGCCGAAGGGCCGAAGATGGCGGCGGTCTATCTCGTCCCGCTGCTGATCAGCGGGCTCGGGCATGGGCTGCTGTTTGGCGCGCTGGTGATGACCAACATGCGCACGGAAATCCGCGAGCGGCGGATTTCCCGGCTGCGCGCCGCGATGCTGGAGGGCTGAGGCGATGCCGGAGTTTGACAAGAACGCCGCCTATATCTGGGCCTGCTATCTCGTCGGCGCGCTGATGATCGGCGGCGCCGCGTTGCATGCCTGGCTCAGCGCCCGCGCGGCCCGCAAGCGGCTCGACGCCATGACCGCCGCCGAACAGGAGACGCGCGCATGAACCGCTGGATCTATGCCCTGCCCGCCGGCGCGCTGCTGATCATCGCGGTCTTTGGCGGCTGGCAGATGATGCAGCCCTCCCGCGGCGAGTTCGAGCGCATCTCCCGCGACGCGCCGGATCATGTCTTCCCGCTGATCGAAGGCGGCAGCATCGCTTTTGCCCCTCCCCCCGGCGGCGAGCCTGTCATTGTCAATCTGTTTGCCAGCTGGTGTGCACCGTGCGAGCTGGAGCATGAGCACCTCATGACGCTGGGCGAGCGCCATCCGGGCCAGCTTTACGGCGTACTCTACAAGGATACGCCGGAGCGCGGCGCGGCGTTTCTGGCGCGGCTCGGCAATCCGTTCACGGAAATTGCGCTGGACCCCGAGGGGCGCGGCGGGCTGAATTTCGGCCTGACCGGCGTACCCGAAACCTTCGTCATCTCCGGCGAGGGCGAAATCCTGCTGCATATCGGCGGGCCGCTGGACGACGCGCTGACCGAAAAAGTAAGCGGGGCGCTTGTGGCGCCCCGCTCGTGATTTTGCATTGGCAGACGTAAGCCGGAGCTTACTTCGCTTTCTTGCGCGCGACCGGCGCCGCTTTCACGGCCGCCTTGGCAGGGGCCTTCTTGCGCTTGGCGCCTTTGGCGGCTTTCGGAGCCTTCGCCGCTTTAACGACTTTCGGCGCCGCTGCAGCCTTCGGGGCTTTCGGGGCGCGCGGAGCTTTGGCCGGTGCGGCCATTTTCTTCTCGGCGTCTTCGACGAGGCCGGTCAGGCCTTGCAGCAGCGCGTCCTGCTTCGCCTTGGCGAGCGTGGAGAACATATCTTCGTCCGCCTTCGACACCGCTGGCAGCGCCTTGTCATAGGCTTTCTTGCCCTTGGCGGTGAGGCTGACCGATTTGGCGCGCGCATCGGTTTTGGAATCGGTGCGCTTGATCAGGCCGGCGCCTTCCATACGGGCAACCATGTCGGCGAGGGTCGAGCGATCGATGCCGGTGGCATTGACAAGATCGGACTGGCTCACACCTTCATTACCGGAAAGCGCGGCGAGAACGGAGAACTGGCGCAGCGTGACGCCGGCGGATTTGAGAGCAGCCGCGGACTGGTTCGCCGCGATCTGCTGGGCGCGGTGCAAGAGGTGGCTGGGCGAGGAATTGAGGGTGAAGGTCATTTTAGGGTTTCCTGTCTGTTTAGGATGTCCGGCGAAGGACGGGTTCTGGAAGCGGGCCGATCCTGTTTCAGCGGCGTTAACAACAGCCACGTAGGCGGATCAAACATATTCTCCATACAGGCGATAGGATAAAGATTGGATGACTGATCAATTGCCAACTTCTTTCCCGGAAGCAGATTTTCGCATGGCTGTGCCAGATGGAGACGACCGGATCCGGCGAATGTGCACCCGGTGCAGTTTTGTTGATTACGTGAACCCCAAGATTGTCGCTGGATCCGTGGTCGTCAAGGACGGGCTGATATTGCTCTGCAGACGGGCAATTGCGCCGCGCATCGGATTCTGGACGCTTCCGGCCGGATATATGGAAGAAGGCGAAAGCGTCGAGGAGGCCGCCGCGCGCGAAGCCCGCGAGGAGGCAATGGCCGACATCGAGATCGACAATCTGCTGGCCGTCTATTCCGTACCCCGCATCGCGCAGGTGCAGATCATGTTCCGCGCGCGTCTGGTTTCAGACTTTGCGCCGGGGCCGGAAAGTACGGAGGTGAAGCTTTTCCGCTGGCAGGATATTCCCTGGTCAGAGCTTGCTTTCCCCACGGTCGTCTGGGCGCTGACCCATTATGCGAAGACCCGGCATGACCGGGCCTTCGTACCATTTTCCAATCCGCCGGGAACAGAAAGCCTTACACGCTAGGCGCCTGCTCGGGCTCAGAGGCCGGCGCCGGGTCGCGCAGATGTTTCAAAGTGTAGGGCGTGTTCAGCGCGCCGAAGATCAGCACGATCACGATGTTGCCGAACTTCCAATTGGCCCAGACGTCTTCGGCATCCCGCGTGCCAAAAGTCAGTCCAAGGAATTCATAGGAGCCCGCAGGCGCGACCGGAATGCCGGCCATCACCAGAGGCACATCAAAGCCCGGCGCATACATCCGCCACAGATATTCGTTCCAGATAGCCATTGCGATAAAGAACAGACCCCAGCGGATCGCCAGCGTGCGCCAGGCAAAATCCGGCAGGTCGAACACTTTCGAGAACAGCGATTTCCAGAGATTGCGCCCGAAAAACATCGGCACGAAGATCATCGTCGCCATGAACAGCTGCTGGATCGTCGGCTTCACATAGATGAAGGCCTTCTCCTGCAGGAGGATGCCGATGAGGCCGAAGCCACCAACGATGGCGGAGGAAAACACCATCATCTGCGAGACCGGCTGACGCTGGATCAGCTGGCGCGCGAGGAAGCCGAGCATCAGCACCATCAGCACGCCGGTCGCCCAGAAGATCGCGGTGTCCTTGTTGATCAGCCCGTCCAGAAGCTCGACGCGCCGGAAAATGTTGTAGGTGACAATGAAGCCGAGCACCGGGATGAAATCACCCCAGAGCTGATTGGCTTTGCCAGCGGCGGTGTCGATACCTTTGCCAGCGCCGGAGGCAGGCTGCGGAGATGTCGTGTCGTTCATGGCTTTCCTTACGCAGTCTGGCGTCTTCTGGATGCTTATCCGGCTTGTCTCATGAATGGCAAAACCCTGCCACACGCCAGCACATGGCAGCTTTTCCTTCCCCGAACCCTAACCGGCGGCCTGCATCAGCACGAGTCCCGTTGCCAGCGCTGCCGCAGCCGCCACCCGGCGCCGGCCGAACCCTTCCTTCAGCAGCCAGGCCCCGAACGCCGCCGCGAAGACCACGGAGGTTTCGCGCAGCGCCGTGACCATAGCCGCATCCGTCAGCGTATACGCCCAGATCGCCGCGCCATAGGAAAGCGCGCCCGCAACGCCACCGATCACGCCGCTGCGCAGTTCGCGCGACGCTGCCGCCAGCGCCCTGCCCCGCCTTTGCCAGGCAAACACGGTCGTCACGCCAATCCAGTCGAACAGGAACAGCCAGACGATGAAGGTCAGCGGTGTCGGCATCGCGCGGGCGGCCTGCGTGTCCGCAACTGCATAGAGGCCGACACCGATGGCGGTCATCAGCGCCCAGAACAGCGCTGCCCGGTCCATCCGCCGCGCCGCCTCGGACAATCCGGTCGGCAATGCAAAGACAAGGATCGACAGCGAGGCCACCAGAAGCCCGGTGATCTGCAGGGGCGAGAGCGTCTCGCCCAGCCAGAAAGCCGCCAGCACCGCGACCGCGAGCGGCGCGAGCCCCCGCATCACCGGAAACACCAGAGACAGCGCCCCCCGGTGCAGCGCCCGGATCGCCGCAAACTGGTAGAACCAGTGGACCGCCACCGACACCGCGATCAGCCCCCAGGTCTCCGGCGGCGGCGCGGGCACGAAGGGCATCAGCGGCAGGACCGTCAGCCCCATGACGATCGCCACGAGTGTCCGCGCGGTCAGCACATCCCCGCCCCGCTTCACCATCACATTGGTGATGGCGACGGTCAGGGCAGAGAACAGACACAGGGCGACCGGGAGCAGCGAGGCGGACATGGCCGCCGCCATAAGCGGGAATTCAGAGGCTGGAAAGCCGTCCTGCCGAAAGCCAGCCGTCTCGCAACCCCCGGAACCAAGCAGGCCTCGCGGCGTTACGGTCCATAAGACGCGCCGGCAAAACGCCGATCAACCCCGCATTGGAGGCCACAACATGGGCAAAGGTATTCTTCTCTGGTTCCTTGGGATTCCGATCCCGCTGATCATCCTTCTTCTCATCATCTTCTAGGATCATCCCATGACCAACACACCCATGAGCGCGCCCGCAGGCGCCCGCACCGCGGCCAGCACGACCGCCAATGCCTCTAAATGGACCGGGCAGACCATCAGCTGGTCGGCGGTTTTCGCTGGCGCCCTTGCAGCCCTTGCCCTCTCACTCGTGCTCGTCGTGCTCGGCTCGGCCTTCGGCTTCGGCGCCATGTCGCCCTTCGCCGGTGACGGCCTGTCCGCCGCAACGATCGGCATCGTCACGATCATCTGGTTGATCCTGACACAGATCTTCGCCTCCATCGCGGGCGGCTATATAGCAGGCCGCACTCGGGTGCGCTGGTCCATTCACGCCGATGAGGTCTACTTCCGCGATACCGTGCATGGTTTCCTGACCTGGGCAGTCGCCAGCGCCGCGATGTTCGGCATGGCCGCACTGGCGGCTGGCGGCGGCGCCTTTGCTGCGACAGCCGTGACATCTGCCGCCATCGCGTCCACGGAAGATGCACCGAGCCCCGCCAGCATCATCACAGACCGCCTCTACCGCTCGCCGGGCGCTGACCTCGACGGTCAACTGAGCTCGCGTGAGGTGGCCGACCGGCTGGTCATTCGCGCCATCGATGACGAATTCGCCCTGACGCCGGATGACCGCAACTGGCTGGTCGATGATGTCGGCGCCCGCGTCAACATTGACAGGGCCGAGGCGGAAGCCCGCGTCAACACCGCGCTGAACGACATCACCGCAGCCCGCGAGGAAGCCCGTGAGGCGGTCGATACGGCCCGCGCCGCCAGCGCTGCCCTCGCCATCGCTACGGCCCTTGCCATGATGATCGGCGCCTTCGTCGCCTGCCTCGGCGCCGTCTTCGGTGGCCGCGAACGCGACGGTCTGGAAGACAAGCACATCACGGCCTAGCGCCTCTCTATTGTCAGAGGGGGAAGCAGCGTCAGGGTTTGACACCGCCTCCCCCTCGGGCATCCTCCGGCCTCAAAATCGGAGGAACGCCATGTCCACCCATGACCTCATCATCCGCGGCGGCACGATCATCGACGGCACCGGTGCGGCCGGCTTTGAAGGCGATGTCGCTGTCTCGAACGGCGTTATCACGGGGTTGGGCAAGGTAAACGGCAAGGGCCTCGAAGAGATCGACGCGCGCGGCCAGATCGTCACCCCCGGCTTCGTCGATCTGCATACCCATTATGATGGCCAGGTCGCCTGGGGCGAAGCCATCAGCCCCTCCTCCCTGCACGGGGTCACCTCGGTCGTCATGGGCAATTGCGGTGTCGGCTTTGCGCCCTGCAAGACCGAAGACCATGACCGGCTGATCCGTCTGATGGAAGGCGTCGAGGATATCCCCTTCCCCGTGCTCGCCGAAGGCCTGCCCTGGAAGTGGGAGAGTTTCCCGGACTATCTCGAATTTCTGTCCGCCCGCCGCTTCGACACCGATGTCTGCGCGCAGCTGCCCCATGCCGCCCTGCGCGTGTTCGTCATGGGCGACCGCGGCGCCAACCGGGAAGATGCTAGCCCCGCCGACATCGCCGCGATGAAACAGCTTGCCAGGGAAGCCGTGATCGCCGGCGCGATGGGCTTTTCCACCTCGCGCACGCTGAACCACCGCACTTCCGACGGCCAGCCGACCCCGACCCTCACCGCCTCCGAGGCCGAACTTACCGGCATCGCCATGGGCCTCTCCGAAGCAAGGCGCGGCGTGCTCCAATTCGTGTCCGACTTTGACGACCCACAGAAGGAAGCGGCGATGCTGCGCCGGATCGTCGAGGCGTCCGGCCGGCCGCTTTCGGTCTCGCTGGCCCAGTCGGATGTCGCGCCGAATGGCTGGCGCACTTTGCTGACGGCCATTGAGGCCGCGGCCGCCGAGGGCCTGCCCCTGCGCGCGCAGGTCGCCCCGCGCCCGGTCGGCGTGCTGCTCGGCCTCGACCTGACGCTGAACCCGTTCAGTGCGCATCCCGCCTATCGCGAGATCGCAGATCTTCCCTTTGCTGAGCGCGTGCGCCGCCTGCACGACGCTGACTTCCGCGCCCGCCTGCTAGCCGATGCGCCGCAGACGGATAATCCCTTCGTCAAATCCATGCTGCGCAATTTCGGCAAGATCTTCCAGCTGTCCGACCCCGTGAATTATGAGCCTGGCCCGGAGCGCACCCTCGCCGCCCTCGCCGCAGCGCGCGGCGTGAAACCGGAAGAAGTCGCCCTCGACCTGATGCTGGAGCGCGGCGGCCAGGGCATGCTCTACCTGCCTTTCCTCAACTATGCGCAGGGCAGCCTCGAGCCTGTGCTCGAGATGATGCAGAGCCCCGCCACGCTGCCCGGCCTGTCGGACGGCGGCGCGCATGTCGGCATGATTTGCGACGGCTCCTTCACCACGACGAT
>JBKBVT010000135.1:0-6971 GCA_046289305.1 Hyphomonas sp.
CGGACTATGTCGCGCGGCCGAAGGCAGGCCCGCCGCGGGTCGTCTTCATCGGCACGAAACATGCCGGCAATGAAGATGCCCTGAAGCATTTCATCGCCGATATCTGGCCGCTTGTGCGCGCAGAACGGCCGGACTCCGAATTCTGGGTTGCCGGATCAATCGGCGCGATGCTCAGCGCCCAGGAAGCCTCCAAGCCCGGCGTCCGGGTGCTTGGCCGGGTGAACGATCTCGGCGAACTGGGCGGCAGCCAGTCGATCGGCATCGCGCCGACGCGTCTCGCAACCGGCGTCAGCATCAAGCTCGCTGAATACTTGGTATTGGGTATGCCGAGTGTTGCCTATCCCCTCGCCCTGGAAGGTTTCGGGGCCGCACTGGACGATCTGGTCCGGACGACTAATTCGCCTGAGGGATTTGCTGCTGAACTCATAACCCTGCTCACCGTCGAAAGTGCGCGCCTTGAAATGGCGGGGCGTGCTGGAGACGAAGTTCGTGAGCGTCTTTCCAATATGCCGGCGGCCCAGCTGATGTCTGAGGCCGCACGGACCCTCAGAACGAAAGTGACCCCGAGATGAAGGATCCGGATCCGCCGCCCGCAAAGCTCCACTATTTGCCGGAGTCTGACCGGCGCGCTGCTCTGGCGCGGCAGTTGAAACCTGCGGCGCATCCAGGCCGTGTGCTGGTGGATTTCGACCATACGCTGTTCCTGTGGAACTCGACCGAAGCCTTTGTCGATTCAACCCGGCCGGCGTTTTATACCGCGATCCTCCTGAAAGTTCTCGGCGCCCTCGCCCCTTGGCGCGTCTTCGGCAAGCGCGGCTATTTCATCTGGCGCGACTTTTTCCGCATGATCCTGTGCTATCTGATGGCGCCGTGGACGGGCCTCGTGTTCCGGCGCCGCGCGGGCGACATCTTCCGTGAACAGCTGAATACCGAACTCGACCGGATGCTCGCCGGCACGCCGCCTGAGAAGATCGTGATTGTCAGTTTCGGCTTCAGGCATGTGATCCGGACACTGATCGCCGGAACGCGCTATGAGAATGCAACACTTGTGGCGCCGGGCCTGTTCGACTCCGTGCGTTACCGCAAGGCCGGCAAGGTCGAAATGCTGCGCGACGCCGGCATCATGCCGGACCCTGACACCGATATCCTGATCACCGATTCCGCTGTCGATGATGCGGACATGCTCGCCATGTTGCCCGGCCGCGGATACGTCATCGAATGGCCGGAGGCGAACACCCAGCCGGCCCATCGCAGCGCCTATGTGCCTTTCTTCTACACCGCGCGGATCAAGCGCAGCCCCGGCTTCCTGATCAAGCAGGTGTTCCTGGAGGAGTTGCCGGTCATCCTTTTGACCTTCGCTGTTCTGGACATGACCATCGGTCTCGCGGTAGCCGCCACACTGACGCTGCTCTTCGTTGCCTTCATGCTCGTCTATGAGATCGGCTACGCGGAGAATGACCGGATTGGCCATGCCCGCGAAGCTGCGCCCAAACTGTCCGCTGCCTTTTTCAAATACCCGGATTTCCGCCTCGAACCGCATGCCTGGATCTGGGCCGTCGGCATAACGCTGCTCGCATTCGCTATCCTGCCGGCCAGTGTGCACGCAGACATGCTCGAGAGGACAAGTCTGGACGGGATCATCTCCCGCGATCAGGCGGTCTTCACGCTTGCCGCCGTGTGGATGGGCATCCTCATCCTCGCCCGGATCGCGTTCTGGGCCTTCAACAATGCCTCGCTGCAATGGCGCGTGTTCGCCTACCTGCCCCTGCATGCCGTCAAATATCTCGGCCCGCTGGTGCTCTTCGCCGCCCATCCGGCCGGCATTGCGCTGACCCTGGCTCAGATCACGCGCACCTGGTCGATGTACGCCGTGCGCCGGGCCGGCGGAGACGAACTCGCCCTCTCCAGCCAGATGGTCCGGCTGGTCTTCTTCATCCTGTTTTCGGCTGTAATGCTGAGCGCGGTCGATATGCAACGGGAAGAGATGATCCTGTTCGGCGCGGCGCTCGTCTTCTGCTTTGTCCGGGCGATCCCTGAAGTCCGCCGGAAGATGCTGTAACGGCCCCCGCCCGTAGGCGGAGGCCATTGCAGATATCGATTACTCGGCAGCGATTGGCAGGTCGGCTGCGGAAAGATCCGTGTACCGCTTGATGTGATGGTCGACATTGCCGAACTCGGTGTCGATCATGGTCAGCCGCTTAAAATAGTGGCCAATAGCCAGCTCATCGGTCATGCCCATGCCGCCATGGATCTGGATGGCGCTCTGACCAATGATCCGGCCGCCCTGGCCGATCCGCACCTTGGCGGCCGAAGCCGCCTTCTTGCGGGTCACTTCATCTTCGCCCAGTTTCAGCGTCGCCATATAGGTCATCGACACCGACTGCTCATGCTCAATGAACATGTCGGCCATCCGGTGCTGCAGCACCTGGAACTTGCCGATTGGCTGACCGAACTGTTTGCGGGTCTTGGAGTATTCGACCGTCTGGGTGTTGGCGACTTTCATCGCGCCGCAGGCTTCTGCGCAGAGGGCTGCAATTGCTTCATCCGTCACCTGCTCGACGAGGCCGAGGCTGTCCGACGGATCGCCAATGGCTGCGTCCGCACCGACAACCACATTCTCAAAGTACACTTCCGAAGCGCGCCGTCCGTCCACGGTCGGATAGTCGCGTGTCGACACACCGGCGGCATCCTTCGGCACGATGAAGACGCCGACGCCTTTGGCATCGCGTCGTCCACCGCTCGTCCGTGCCGTGACAATCAGATGGCTTGCCCAGGGCGCGCCGGAGACGACCGCCTTGTGGCCGGAAATCTTCCAGCCGCTGCCATCCTTGGTCGCCGTGGTTTCGAGGTCCGCCAGATTGTAGCGGCCTTTGGGCTCGGCATAAGCGAAAGCGAACACCCGCTCACCCGCTACCAGCGCGGCGAGATGGTCTTCCTTCTGCGCCGTGCTGCCAGCCTTCAGGAAGCCGCCGGCGAGAACAACCGTCTGCAGGAACGGCTCGATCACGAGGCCCTTGCCGAACTCTTCCATGACGACCATAGCGTCGATCGGACCGCCGCCAAGGCCGCCATCCTCTTCGCTGAAGGGCGCGGCCAGCAGGCCAAGCTCGGCGAACTGCGCCCACATCTCCGGCCGCCAGCCCTCTTTCGAGGCGACGACCTTGCGGCGGGTGTCAAAATCGTACTGGTCCTTGATCAGCCTTGCGAGGCTGTCCCGGATCATTGTCTGTTCGTCGGTGAAATTGAAGTCCATCTCGGATCTCCTCCCTGCCCCGTTGCCTTAGAGGCCGAGGATCATCTTGCTGATAATGTTGCGCTGGATTTCGTTTGATCCGCCATAGATCGAGGTCTTGCGCATGTTGAAATAATTGCCGGCGCTGTGGTTTGAATAGTCAGGACCGACGCCCAGCTCGTTCGAGCCGTCATGCTCCATGCCGCCCGCATAGGGTGCGCCATAGTTGCCGACCGCCTCGAGCGTCAGCTCGGTCAGGCGCTGCTGGATCTCGGTACCCTTGATTTTGAGGATCGAGCTTTCCGGGCCGGGGCCCTTGCCGGCCGCCTCGGAGGCAAGCGTGCGAAGCTCGGTATACTCAAGCGCCGTCAGGTCAATTTCCAGCTGGCTGATCTTGCGCGAAAAATCGCTCGTCTGGATCAGCGGTGTGCCGTCCATCGTCTCCTGCGAGGCGATGGCCCGCAGGCGCTCCACACCGCGTTTGGAGCGGGCAACCCCGGCGATTCCGGCCCGCTCGTGCGCGAGCAGGAATTTCGCATAGGTCCAGCCTTCGTTTTCCTTGCCGACAAGGTTCTCGACCGGCACGCGCACATCCGTCAGCCAGGTTTCGTTCACTTCGTGCGACCCGTCGATCAGCTTGATCGGGCGCACTTCAACGCCGGGCGACTTCATGTCGATGAGAATGAAGGAGATGCTCTCCTGCGCCTTGCCCGCCGGATCGGTGCGGCAGAGGAAGAAGCCCCAGTCGGCGTGCTGGGCCAGGGTCGTCCAGGTCTTCTGGCCGTTGATCACATAATGGTCGCCGTCGCGAACCGCCGTCGTCTTGACGCTGGCAAGGTCAGACCCGGCGCCCGGTTCGGAATAGCCCTGCGCCCACCAGACATCGCCGGCGAGGATGCCGGGAAGGTGCTGCGCCTTCTGTTCTTCGCTGCCGAAGGTGTAGATCACGGGGCCGACCATCGAGATACCGAACGGAAGCGGCATCAGCGCGTCAACGCGGGCATTCTCTTCCGACCAGATGTAACGCTGGGTGGAGGTCCAGCCGGTGCCGCCATACTTCTGTGGCCAGGCCGGCGCAGACCAACCCTTTTTGCCGAGGATCTTGTGCCAGGCGAGAAACTGCTCGCGGGTCAGGTCCTCCCGGTTCGCAAGCCCGACGAGTTCTTTCGGGTAGTTGTCCCGGATGAAGGCGCGCACTTCGTCACGAAATGCAGTCTCTTCGGGGGAGAATTCGAGGTTCATGGTCGTTCGCTCCTGGATGGGCCAGCTGATACGCGGCTTTTCATTTCTGTATGTCAGCCATTCCGCTTTGCTGGCAAGGTGACGCGCACGTAAACGTAAAGAATGACGCACATGTCGCCGCGTCAGGCAGCCGCGGGTTTGCCCAGAAAAGGTGCACAAGCCGTTTTGAGAAGGCCGATGGCGGTCGCTGAACCGAGCCCGCTGCCGGTCTGGAATTCGAGCTGCACGAGCGGCTTGAGGCCGATGCGCTCAAGCGCCGCCTCATGCGCCGGCCGCTGGGTGATGTGAGAGGCGAGACAATGGCTGACCGCGCCGGGCGAAACCGCATGCACGATACCGGCCGCAATCGTCGTCGCAAAGCCGTCCAGCAGCACCGGAATGCCCTGATGGCGCGCCGCAATGATCGCCCCGACACAGGCCGCCAGTTCGCGCCCGCCCAGGCAGCGCAGCGAGTCCAGAGGGTCAGACAGATGGCCGCGATGCAGCTTCAGCGCCGCGCTCACCAGCGCCACCCGCCGCTCCGAC
Source organism: Hyphomonas sp. (assembly GCA_046289305.1). Lineage (GTDB taxonomy): Bacteria > Pseudomonadota > Alphaproteobacteria > Caulobacterales > Hyphomonadaceae > Hyphomonas. The sequence continues at coordinate 5,000 of JBKBVT010000135.1, forward strand.
AGCGAGGCTGGCGTATGCGCACTCGGCCGCACCCAGTATTCCGGCGAGCCGCCATACAGCGCGCAGGCCACAGCCGCCGCCACCGTGCCGACACCTGCGCCAGACACCGCAATGGCGAGCAGATCTGGCTGATCCTCGACCGCCTCGAAGCCAAACGCGATCGTCGCGGCGCATTCCCGCTCGCTCATGGCCGCCGAAGTCGCAATGCTCGGTGTGGGCACTTCGAGGCCGAGTTCAAACACCCGCACATTCGTGCCGACCTGGGCCGCAATGGCCGAAAGCGGCGCCTTGCCGCTTTTCAGCGCTTCGATATGGGCGCGGGTATCCGCGTCGGTGGACAGGGACACGCCCTGGTCGAGCAGGCCGTGCGCCCCGGCAAACACGGCCAGCGTCGGCTTCTCGATCCGCGGCGGAAAACGGCGCTGCCAGCCGGCCAGCCATTCCGCCGCCTCACCGAGACGGCCGAAATCTCCCTCGCGCCCCATGCCAAGCAGCGCGTCATGCACGGCGCGCGATGCGGCCGTATCCGGCTGCACGGGCTTGAAAATCAGCTCCCGGACATCGTCCATGGGGGATGGGCTGGGTGCATTCTCGCTCAAGCGTCCGTCTCCTGTATGCGCCGGCGGCGCCTTAATCATTTGGCTCGGATATAACGCTTCTGTGGCAAGGATTTATTTCATCCTTGCCTGTAGACCTTGCCCAACACCCCGAGGCCAGTATTGCTACAGGTATAATGACACTGTCCGGATCAATAAAGAGCCCGTGTACCAAGGTGTGCGCTGTGGATGGCCAGACCGGCTATTGCCTTGGCTGTGGGCGCACCCTGGCCGAGATCGGCCAGTGGACAAGCCTGACCGATCAGGGCCGGGATGCCATCCTCGCCCTTCTGCCGGACCGGATAGGCCGACTCACGTCCCTGGGGAAAAGGTAAAGACGCATGGGCGCCGGCAAGATCCTGTCCCTGATGATGGCCGCCCTCGCGATCGCGATGGTCATCGCGCTGTATGTCGCCCCGGCGCTGCGCGAAGCCGAATACCAGCAGGCCGTCCGCCAGCAGCAGGCACAGAGGCAGCAGGCCGCCGTCACGGTCGCGACAACCAGCGACTCCCCGACCACCCAGTCCCGCGCCGCCTTCATCGAGCGCGAGCCCGATGGGCATTACTGGACCCGCGCCGATGTGCAGGGCACGGAAGTGAAGTTCATGGTCGATACCGGCGCCAGCATCGTCGCTCTGACCTTTCGCGACGCCCAGCGGCTCGGCCTGAAGCCGGAAAACCTCGTCTTCGATTCGGAAATCCGCACAGCTGGCGGCATCACCTATGGCGCGCCCGTGATGCTCAAAAGTATCCGCATCGGCCGGGTTCAGGTCGAGGATGTCGGCGCCGTCGTCCTGCGCACAGACCTTGAACAGTCCCTACTCGGCATGACCTTCCTCGGCGAGCTGAACTCCTACGAATTCCGCCGCGGACAGCTGATCATTCGCCAATAAGCGGCCGCCAGTATCTCAGACGCCCGTGATCGGCTTGCCATCGGCGCCCTTGCCGACACCGATTTCCCAGGCAAACCGTGCCTCGTCCCCCGCCCAGCGCGCATAGGCGACCCGGCCCTCAAGGCCGGCCGCCTTCATCAGGTCGCGGTACCAGTTCTCCGTGCCGGCATTCAGACGCTGCGGATGCACGCCCCAGAGCAGGCACGCCTGGCGCAGGCGCTGATCATCCAGCGAGCCATAGAGGATCGGCACGCCGCCGCGTACGCGGGCAAACCGGGCGAGCCGGTCAAACGCGCCGGTCCGCAGCGCGAGCGCGCCGGCGCCTTCGGCTTCGGCCATGCCCTGCGCCGTCTGGGCGACGACATCAATCGCGCCGATCGGCTGGTCGTCCCCGGCGAAATGCGCGACCGACTGGCGATAATCATCCGCCGCCTCCGCCGCGCGGATGATGCGCGACATGATCACGACGGCCGTTGCCGGATG
>JBKBVT010000012.1:0-28009 GCA_046289305.1 Hyphomonas sp.
AGGCCGCCATAGATGCGGTCCTCATGTTCCCAGAAGCGGGGGGCCTGCCAGGCGACCTTGCAGGCGGCTTCATAGACCACCGTGTCGACGGCGGCGCGGACGGGCGCGGAGAGATCGCAGTCTACGGATTTCAGGGTACTGAAGGGCAGGGTGCAGATGGCATAGTCGGCCTTGGCGGCGCCGGTGAGGCCGTCCGCCTGGCTGTAGAGCACGCGGACGCCGGACGGCGTGCGCTTGAGGTGGGTGATTTCGACGCCGTACTTGATCTCCGAGGTGAGGCGGGCGGCGAAGGCGTTCGGGATCGCGTCCATGCCGCCAACCGGCTCGACCATGGTGGACTGTTGAAACAGCTGGTCGCCGAAGGAGAGGCGGAAGCCCCAGTTGGGGTCGTGGATCAGTTCGCTGAGGGGGATGGGTTTGCGGTGGTGATAGGGTGCGCCGTGTACGGTCGGTTCGACCTCATAGCCGAGACGCTCGGATCCGGTATAGGTGTAGCGCTCGCCGAGGGCGCCATAGCTTGAGAGGAAATCGAGCAGGCGTTCGCGGTCGATGCCGGTCAGCTCCTCGTCAAGCGCGCCCTTGTTGATGGCTTTGGCGAGCAGTTCGGCAATGCTGCCGCGCGCATCATGGCGGACCTGGCGGTCTTCCAGCGGCAGGCCGTTGCGGACACCGGCGCTGACCCAGCGCGCATCCTGGTTGACGTTGACCTGGACCTCGAGCGGGATGGCGAATTCGCGGCAATAGGCATGGATGCCGTGATGGGCGGCTGGGATGCGGGCGGCGCCAGCGTTGAAGTAGTGGCCTTCGCCGAAGCCGGCGCGCTGGGCGGGGAGGTGGTCATGGGTGACGATGTCGCCGCCGCGGATGGTCCAGACCCGGCCGCCGGGGCGGGCGCGGGCTTCGAGCACGGTCACGTCAAAGCCGGCCTTGCGCAGCTCCCAGGCCGAGACGAGCCCGGCAATGCCGGCGCCGAGGATGATGACTTTCCTGCCGCGGCCAAGACCGCCCGGCGCCGGGGGCGGGCCGGTATAGGGACCGGCATTCGCCACGAGGCCGAGCGCCTGCATCGCGGCGAAGGCGCCGCTGGTGCCCGCGATGCGCGCAAAGCCGAGGATCATGTCCCGGCGCGTGGTTCCAGAAGCGGCCATGTCGTCCCCCCGAGAAGTGATCACGCTAGCACCGGGCCGAATTTAGGCAATTGGGACGTGTCCGGACGAGGCAGATTGCGGGCGGGCGCCCAAGCGGGAGGCAGCCTAGCCCCGATTGCCGTCTTCGAAGCCGGCGAGGGTCCAGTCGGCGAAGCGGGCGAGGTTGCCGCCGGTGAAGAGGAAGCCGGTGACGCCGGCGGCGCGGGCGGCTTCGAGGTCGGCCTCCTTGTCGCCGATCAGGAAGCTTGCTTCGCGCTTGACCGGGAAGTCCGCCATGGCGCGCAGCAGCATGCCGGGCTTGGGCTTGCGGTCGAAACTGTCCTTGCGGTAGCGCGGGTTCTCGCCTTCGGCATGATAGGGGCAATGATAGATCCGGTCGATGCGGGCGCCGGCCTCGGCAAGGCGGGCCTCCATCCAGCGGTGCAGGGCGTGCATGTCGTCTTCGGTGTAATAGTTGCGGGCGATGCCGGACTGGTTGGTGACGACGAAGACATACCAGCCGCGCGCATTGAAGGCGGCGATGGTCTCGGCCGCGCCCTCGATGAACTCAAAGTCCTCGATGCGGCTGACATAGCCCTTGTCGAGATTGATTACACCGTCGCGGTCGAGGAAGAGGGCAGGACGATGCGGGGTCATGGCGCTCCGGCAGGCGGTTTCAGGGGCGGGTTACACGGGGCGGGGCAATTGCGAAAGCCCCTGCGTTAAATCGATGGGGTCCTGCAGGCCGGGTCTTTGCAGTTCCGCCAGGCGGCGAGCCGGCCGGGGCGGCTTCCAGAGAGTATCCGCTCAAAAGCCTGCAAGAGCCGGCCAAGTAGCGAATAGATAAGAATGTCTCAAATACATGAAGTGTTTAAGAGCAGTCCGAATAACCGGTTTGTAACTATATATCTCCACTGGTTGCAGCTTGTTGTTGGAGCCATTCGGCATGACCACCGGCCTCTTCGCGTTTGTTCCGCACCAGGGCGTTCACGCCGGGGCGGACGGACAAGCCACAGCCTTCGTCGATCATCACCTCTGGCATCATGATCCGGGCCTGGTGGTGCTGGCGGCGGTGATCTGCCTTGCGGGCAGCTTCGTGACGCTGAAACTGTTCAGCCGGGCAGCGGCGGCGAAGGGTGTGCAGAAGACCGGCTGGCATGTGCTGACGGCGGTCGCGGCAGGCGCGGCGATCTGGTGCACGCATTTCATCGCCATGCTGGGATTTGATCCAGGGGTGTCCTTCGGCTTCAAGCCGGTGCTGACGGTGGTGTCGCTGATCGTGGCGATTGTCGGCGCGGTGGGCGGGCTTTTGATAGCGGCAAGCGGCAAGGGCCGCATGACGCCCTGGCTGGGCGGCGCTTTCGTCGGTCTCGCGATCGCAGCCATGCATTATACCGGCATGATGGGTTACAACGTGAACGGATCGGTGACCTGGCATGTGCCGGTGCTGATCACATCCATCCTCCTCTCGGTCATCTTCTCGGCCGCCGCGCTCGACCGCGCGATGCAGCGCAAGAACCGCCGCGATATGCGGGCCAACTGGACGGCGACCGGCCTGTTCGCCGCGGCGATCGTGCTGCTGCATTTCACCGGCATGGCTGCCTTCCATGTCGACCCGGTGGAGACAGATACCGGCGTGACCGATCCCGGCGCAATCATTGCGCTGGCGCTGGCTGTCGCAGGGGTTGGCTTCCTGATCCTCGGGGCGGGAACCGCCAGCTACATGATCGAACAGAGTGTGCGTTCCGATTCCTATGAAAGGCTGCGCAGGATCGCTGCGACCGACAGCCTGACCGGCCTGCCCAACCGGCTGAGCTTCAATCATCATCTTGATACGGAGCTACAGCGCGCGAACCTGGACGGCCACCCGGTCGCGCTGATCAATATCGACCTTGACCGGTTCAAGGAGATCAACGACCTGCACGGTCATGCCGCCGGTGACGCCGTACTAATTGCGCTCGCCAAACGGCTTAGCGGCGACCTGCGCGAAGGGGAATTCGTGGCGCGGCTTGGCGGGGATGAATTTGCCGCGGTCAAACGCATTGAGAGCGCGGACGATCTCGAAGACTTTCTGGCGCGGCTGGAAAGCCATCTGCATGACGCGATGCAGATCGGGGAGCTGGGCCTGATCCCTGGCGCAAGTCTTGGTGTTGCGGTGTACCCGGATGATGCGCCTGACAAGCTGACTTTGATTGGCAATGCCGACCTAGCCATGTACCGGGCCAAACTGAGCACAGGGGCGCCCGTGGCCTTCTATGATCCGTCCATGGATGAAGCCGTCCGGGCCCGCAAGGCGCTCGCCAATGATCTGAAACTCGCGATTGAGCGCGATGAGTTCGACCTGCATTTCCAGGTACAGAAATCAGTCTTGAGCGGCGAGATCAGGGGTTTTGAAGCGCTGGCGCGCTGGACCCATCCGGTGCGCGGGAATGTCTCGCCAGAGGAATTCATTCCGATTGCGGAGGAGCATGGGCTGATCCTGAAGCTTGGCGAATGGGTGCTGCGCCGGGCGTGCGAGCGGGCTTCGCGCTGGGAGCCGCCCTATAGAGTTTCGGTGAATGTCTCGCCCTTGCAATTCGCGCATGCCGACCTTCCGAAGCTGGTGCTCGAGATACTGCTCGAGGCAGGCCTGCCGGCGCACAGGCTGGAAATCGAATTGACGGAATCGGCGATCTTTGCCGATAAGGAACGCTCGCTGCACATGCTGCGCAAGATCAAGGCGATGGGTGTGACGATCGCACTGGATGATTTCGGTACGGGCTATTCCTCGCTGGAAACGCTGCGCGCCTTTCCCTTCGACAAGATCAAGCTCGACCGGTCATTCGTCGAGCATCTGGACACCAATCCGCAGACGGCCGCCATGGTGCGGGCCATCCTGGCGCTGGGCCGCAGCCTGAACATTCCCGTGTTGGCAGAAGGCATCGAGAAGGCGGAACAGATGGCGGTGCTGAAACTGGAAGGGTGCGACGAGGTGCAGGGCTACCTCTTTGGCCGGCCGCAGCCGATCAGCGAGATTGTCGAGGCCGGCCACATTACGCTGAAGGCGGAAGCGCCCGCGCCGCTCGCAGACGTGCGCGGGCCGCGCCGGGGGGATGGTGAGCCTGAAATCTTCGGGCCGCCGCTAAAGTCCGTACGCGGCTGACACGGGGCGCGAATGCTGCCAGTCTTGCGCCATGGCAGGTGAAATCCCGATCACGCGCAATCCCGTCTCGCCCGAAAGGGCGGAGGCGATCCGCTGCGCGGTGCGCGTGGCGGCCGATCTGGGCGGCTCGCGGTTGGCGCGGCCGGAGGATGCCGCCGGCCTGTTCGCGCTGGTCTCTGACCCTGCGGTACATGCGCCGATCTATTCGCTGCCGCGGCCGCTGACCGAAGCGAGTATCGAGACCTTCATCGAGATGCACTGGTTCGAGCGGGAGGCCGGCATCGGGCTGCTGTTCGTGCGGGAAGGGGAGGCGGGGCAAATCGTCGGCTATTCGGATGTGCAGGTCTGGCCGGAATGGGGGGCGGGTGAGCTTGGCGGCGCGCTGCATCCCTCGCTGCACGGGCAGGGCAGCGGTGCGCGGGGGGCCGAGGCGAGTTTTGGCTGGATGTTCGAGACGCTGGGGCTGGATCTCATCTGCGAGACGGCGGCGCTGGATAATGTCGCGACGCCGCGCCTGCTGGACGGGCTCGGGTTTCAGCGTATGGGCGAGGTGATGAGTGTGCGGGATGATGGCACGGAGCGGGCAAGTTTGGTTTGGGAGATGACGCGGGATGAGTGGGCGGCGCGGCAGGGCTGGGGATGAGGGAGCCTTGCGGCTATAATCTTGAAATTCAGTTCGTGTGGAGAGCGGCCCCTCACCCCCGGCCCCTCTCCCCGCAAGCGGGGCGAGGGGAGAAGGATCAGCGCGAGAGTTCCTTCATCGCCTCATCCAGCCCGCCGATGGTGAGTTCGAACATGCGGTGGGGGCCGATCAGTTCGCGGACGAGTTTGATCGAGCCGGTATATTCCCAGGCGCCTTCCTTGGTAGGGTTCAGCCAGACGAGGTTGGGATAACGCTCCACGAAGCGCTGCAGCCAGAGGCCGCCGGGCTCCTCGTTCCAATGCTCGACCGAGCCGCCGGCATAGGTGATCTCATAGGGGCTCATCGTCGCGTCGCCGACGATGATGACCTTGTAGTCGGACGGGTATTTGTTGAGCACGTCCCAGGTCGGGATGCGGTTGTTCATGCGGCGGCGATTGTCGCGCCACAGACCCTCATAAGGGCAGTTGTGGAAGTAGTAGTATTCGAGATTCTTGATCTCGGAGCGCGCTGCGGAGAACAGTTCCTCCATGACGCGGACATGCGGGTCCATCGAGCCGCCGACATCCAGCAGCAGGAGGACGGAGACCGTGTTGCGCTTCTCGGCGCGCATCTCGATGTCGAGATAGCCCTTGCGGGCGGTGTTGCGGATCGTCTGGTCGAGGTCGAGTTCGTCCTGCGCGCCCTGGCGGGCCCATTTGCGCAGGCGTTTCATCGCGACCTTGATGTTGCGGGTGCCTAGCTCGATCTTGTCGTCGTAATTCTTGAATTCGCGCTTGTCCCACACCTTCACGGCGCGGCGGTGGCGGGACTTGTCCTGGCCGATGCGCACGCCTTCCGGGTTGTAGCCATTGGCGCCAAAGGGCGAGGTTCCGCCGGTGCCGATCATCTTGTTACCGCCTTCATGGCGCTTCTTCTGCTCCTCGAGGCGCTGTTTCAGCGTCTCCATGAGCTTCTCGAAGCCGCCCATCGCCTCGATCTCCGCCATCTCCTCCTTGGTGAGGAATTTCTCGGTCATCTTCTTCAGCCATTCCTCGGGCAGGTCCTGCACGTTGACGGCGTCGCCGAGCGTGTCGAGGCCCTTGAAGACATGGCCGAAGACGCGGTCGAACTTGTCGATGTTACGTTCGTCCTTCACCAGGGCGGTGCGGGCGAGATAGTAGAAGTCCTCGACCTCCATATTGATGACCTGGCGGTCCATCGCCTCCATCAGCATCAGGTATTCCTTCAGCGTCACGGGCACCTTGGCTTCGCGCAGCTCATTGAAGAAATTGAGGAACATCGCCTGATCCTTTCGGTTTCAAGCCCTTAAGATAGCCCGGCGGACGGGCCATGTCCAAGCTGACGCTGGGAAAACATGGTCATGGACGGTTCATCTGCCCGGCGTTAGCTGAAGGGATGAACAGGCTGGCGGCAATTTTTGCATCTCTTGCGCTTGGCGCGTGCAGCGCGATGGCGTCGCCTTCCGGGCCGCCGCCGGCGGGGCCGCCTTTCGGGCCGTCCCAGGCGGGTGGGCCGCTGGGCTTCGCGCAGGGGCAGGCCGGCGGCGCTGAGGCCTGCCCGGTGCAGGGCGAGGCGGATTGCATGCTGGAGGCGGCCTGGACGGCGGCCCAGCGGCTGGGGCCTGAGAAGTTCGACCGGCTGAAGCCGGTCTTCGCCGAGACGATTGCAGGCGCCGCCGATCCTGCCCTGAAGGCCCGCTGGCAGGCGCGGCTCGGAAATGTCCGCGTACCTGACAAGGCGCAGGTGAACTTTGCCCGCCAGACCGCCCAGGCGGCGATTGCCGAGCATGGCTGGGAAGGCTTTTTCCAGCGGGCGCGTCTGGGCCAGCCGCCACTGAACATGGCCCGGCCGGAAATCATGGATGCCGCGATTGATCTTGCGCCCAACGCGATGGAGCGCGGGCGGCTCATCGACATGATGTTTGACCTCTCCGGCGCGCCGATGCTTGGCACCAGCGGCCGGACCAGCCCGGACCCGTTCGAACGGCAGACCTTTGCGCATGTGCTGGCGGAACGGATGATGCGGGACTGCCGCAGCAGCCGGTTTGATCTTGCGCGCGTCTGGACGGCGGCGCCGGACACCATCCGCTATGATCTGTGGCAGGCGCGCATCGAGGGCGGGGCGGGCCGGCTGGCGGGCGCCGTGCGGCGCGGGGATGGGACCGATGACACCCGCCATGTGCGCCAGGCGCTGGAAGGCTATGGCGCGATCCTGGCGCTCGGCTATTGCCCTGATTGAGGCCTGCGGCGCGCGCGGGCCTTTTCGCGGCGTCCATCTTGCGCCATAGGCTAGAGACATGACCCCGACCGACGAAACAGACGCCGACCACCTGCACATTCCGGCAGAAGGCATCTGCGGCCCGTCCGAAGTGACGGCGCTGTCGCACCTCTACCGTGCTGAAGTCTACCGCTCGACGGTGTGGCGCCAGCGGCTCGACCAGACGACCAACTGGGCGGTGATCTCCACCGGCATCGGCCTGTCGGTGACGTTTGCCAATGAGCGCGCCTCGCCGTTTCCGATCGTGCTGGTCGGCATGCTCTGCATCGTGTTCCTGATGCTGGAGGCGCGGCGCTACCGGTTCTTTTATGTCTGGCGGTTCCGGGCGCGGGTGCTGGAGATCGCCTTCTATGTGCCGATCCTGCGCGGGGAGGGCGTCAAGATACAGCTCGACCGGGGCACGGCGCTGTCGGATGATTATGAAAAGCCGAAATACCGGATCTCGATGATCCGGTGCATTGGCCGGCGTCTGAGGCGCAATTACGGCTACATCTTTGCCATTCTCGGCGCGGCGTATTTTGCCAAGATCGCGATCCACCCGGTGGATGTAACCTCCTGGGAGCAGTTCTTCCGGCGCGCGCATATCGGGCCGATCCCCGGCTGGCTCGCGATCTCGGCGGGGCTCACCTTTCATGCGGCCTGGATTGGCGTCGCGTGGAAAACCTGGTGGGACGAGCGCACCGACAAGACCAAGATGGCCGACTTCCTCACAAGCCGCGGGGACGTGAACTATGTCCGCGCCGCCAGCGGGCATGATTCGACGCTGGGGTAGGGTTTAGCCGCCGGCGCGGGTCAGCAGGTCGTCGGTCACGTGCATCGTGAAGACCGGGGCGTTGCCGGGCGGGGTTTCGCAGACGGCGTCTGAGAAGGCGGCGCGGGTTTCGGGCTCGTCATAGACCATCTTCTGGTCATAGGCCTTGCGCCAGGTTGCCTCGTCCGGCCATTCGGCATAGCCGACGAAACGGCCGTCCGTGTCCTGATGCAGGCGCGAGCCATAGCTGCCATAGCGTTCGCGGATGAACTGTGTGCCGCGCACCCAGGCCTTGCGGAACTGGTCCTCCTTGCCCGGATGAACCCGCCACCAATAGACGGCTACGAAAATGGGGTGCCTCCCTGAGTTTTGAAGCGTGCCTTTGAAGCCAACGCGCAGGACGGGGAAATGATCCGTCAAACTCAAAAAGCCGGGACAGTGTCCCGGCTTTGTAAAATGTCCCATATCGTAGGGAATGTCAGCCCGCAGGGCCCCGGCGGCCACCGCCGTCCTGGCGGCGGGAGAGGTAGGCGAGGCGTTCGAAGAGGGCGACGTCCTGTTCGTTTTTCAGGAGTGCGCCGTGCAGGGGCGGGGTCAGGCGTTCCGGGTCTTTCTCGCGCAGGGTTTCGAGGTCGATATCCTCATTCATAAGGAGTTTCAGCCAGTCGAGCAGCTCGGACGTGGACGGTTTCTTCTTTACGCCGGGCAGTTCGCGCATGGAATAGAAGGTCGAGAGCGCGTCGCCGACGAGCTTCTTCTTGATGCCGGGAAAGTGGACGTCGATGATTGCGCGCATCGTCGCTTCGTCCGGGAATTTGATGAAGTGGAAGAAGCAGCGGCGCAGGAAGGCGTCCGGCAGTTCTTTCTCATTGTTCGAAGTGATGATGACGATCGGTCGGACTTTTGCCTTCACGACTTCGCCGGTCTCGTAGACAAAGAACTCCATCCGGTCGAGCTCCTGCAGGAGATCGTTCGGGAATTCGATGTCGGCCTTGTCGATCTCGTCGATCAGCAGCACGGGGCGTTTACCGGCGGTGAACGCCTCCCAGAGCTTGCCCTTCTTGATGTAGTTCCTGACGTCCTTGGCGCGCTCCTCGCCCATCTGGCCATCGCGCAGGCGGGAGACGGCGTCATATTCATAGAGGCCCTGGTTGGCCTTGGTGGTGGACTTGATGTGCCATTCGATCAGTTCGGCGCCGAGGGCTTTGGCGACTTCGATGGCGAGAACGGTCTTGCCGGTGCCGGGCTCGCCCTTTATCAGCAGGGGCCGCTCCAGTGCGATGGCGGCGTTGACGGCCACGCGCAAATCATCGGTGGCGACATAATCCTTGGTGCCTTCGAAACGCATCCGGCCTGATCCTTTTCATATACTTACGCCGTCACAATAAGCCCGGGCGGGGCATGAGCAAGCGCTGACCTGAAGGAAAGTGCTGCGCTGCGGCATCGAATTTCCTTTAGGGAAGGGCGCCTGCGTGGTAAATAGAAAAGGCCATGCGCGCCGCCATAGTGGCTCAAGCTTCAGCTGACAGTCGCTTCGGTTCAGGCAGGGTTTGCCGATACGGCGGGCCCCGAGAACCGCGGCAGATTTTATGACCCAACGCCCAAGTGAGACGGGCGCATGGCACCTCCCCACCACCGGTCGCCTCATCGGACAACCCAAGCTCGCGCAGAGTTAATGTCTGGAAAGCAAGCGTTAACGCCTTTGTGTGAATTTGCCGTGATTCGCAGGATGGGGGCCCCGGCCGGATGCCGCTCAAACTTTCTCTCAAGCCAGGTGAGACCTTCGTCGTGAACGGCGCGGTCGTGCGCAATGGCGACCGGCGCGGCGTGCTGCTGCTCGAGACGCAGGCCCGCATCCTGCGTGAGAAGGATATCCTGAATCCATCGGATGTGTCGGGCGCCGCTTCGCGCGCCTATTTTGCCGTGATGCAGATGTATCTGCTCGGCGAGGTCGACGGGCCGCTCTACACCCAGACCGCCGAAGCCCTCAGTGGGCTGATGGCGGACATGCCCGAAGCGCGTGACGAAATCCTGCAGATTTCCGCCGATGTGATCGCCGGCGATCTTTACCGGGCGCTCAGCCGCTGCCGCAAGCTGATGCCCGCTGCTGCGATGGAGGCCGGATGATGGCCGATGGCAGCCCGGTACAGGCCCGCCGCGCGGCGGGCAGCGAAGTTATGGGCGTCGATGAGGCGATTCGCGATCTTGAAGCTGGCGGCGGGGATGGGCTTTGCGTCGATCTGGGCGGTGGCCGGATGGCCCGCGCCGACAGCCCGCGCGGCGCGGCCGGCCTGCTGCAGCGCCTGCGCGGCCACAAGATGCTGATGGCGCAGGCGGCGTCCGGCGCGGACCTGTCGCGGTTTCGCAGCCTGCCGGCGGAGATCCAGGTGGCACCCGCTGTCCGTGAGATCCTTGACGCCGCGACGCGCAGGCCCTAGCGGGGCGCCATGTCGCCCGAACTGATCTCTCTTTTCACCGCCGCCTTCGTCACTTTCTTCGTGCTGATCGATGCACCGGGGGTGGCGCCGATCTTTGCGACGCTCACGGCCAAGGGCACCGCTGCCTGGCGCCGCAAGATGGCGTTCAAATCGGTGTTCGTCGCGACGATCATCCTGTTCCTGTTCGCCTTCGGCGGCGCCTGGCTGCTTTCGGCCATGCACATCTCGATCGATGCCTTTCGGGCGGCGGGCGGGGTGCTGCTGTTCCTGATCGCGCTGGATATGGTGTTCGAGAAGCGCACCGAACGGCGCGAGCACCGGGCCGAGGAAGTGCTCGAGGAGCAGGAAAACAATCCGGAGCCGGAGGATGTGTCGGTGTTCCCGATGGGTATTCCGATGATCGCCGGTCCGGGGTCCATCGCGACCGCCATGTTCTACATGTCTGAAGCGCCGAGCGCGGTGCATCAGGGCGTCGTGATCGCGGCGATCGGGGCGAATCTGCTGATTACGCTGGTGATTTTTCTCGCCGCCGGGCCGCTCGTGCGGTTCATGGGGGCGAGTGTTGCCGGCGCGCTGACTCGGATCCTCGGCGTTATCCTTGCCGCCCTGTCAGCGCAGCTGATCATCGACGGTATCCGCGGGGCGTTCGGGCTGGCTTGATCTGGCCGGGCGCTCAGGTGCCCTGCGGCTCGGCCTTGGGCTTGGGCAGGCGGATATAGGTCTGCACCGTCGACAGCATCAGCCAGAACAGGAGCATGCCCGCGGCGGTCAGGCTCATGATCTCGAGCACCATGTTGCGGTTCCAGCTGATGCCGGCATCGGCAGCTTTCAGGGCGTCACGTCCGCGTTCGCGTACCAGAACAATGAGGCGCTCGCCGCCAGCCTCGGCCAGAAGCCGCGCCCGCCTGAGATCGTCGCCATCCTCGACCACGGACAGGATCGTCAGCGTGCCATTAGGGCTCGTCCGCGTGGCGATGCGCTGGATCTGCTGCAGGTCGGTGTCGAGGTCGCCGAGCCTGGAATGGTTCGTGGTGGCGGCATAGGCAGCGCGCACGCGTTCGGCGCGGACCTCCGAAGTGGCGAGGCCGCTGAAGGCTTCAACAAGCGCTTCGCTCAGTGCGGCATCCGGCAGGGCGGCTTCGGTGCGGGCCTTGAGGTATTCGGTGAAAGCCGGCGTCAGGCGCTGGGAGCGGCGGGCTGATTTTAGGATCGAAATGGAGAGCGGGGCCGTCGCAGACAGGCCGTCGCTGTGGTCAAGCTGAACGAGCCCCAGACCGGTCAGCTTGAGGACGAGGTCATCGGACCGGTCGCCGTCCAGCCAGCGCTGGGACATCGCGGCGAGGTCCGCATGGCTGCCAAGGAGCTGGAAGCGGCGCTCGTCCTCGGTGCGCACTTGGGCCTGATAGACCAGCGGGGCGGTGGTTCCGGTGATTTCGGGCGTGGTGGGGGCCTCGGCCGTTTCGGAGGGCAGCTCTGCTGCCGCTTCGCCGTCACCTTCCTCAAGACCAACTGCCGGGACCGTTTCGGCCGCTGGCGGCAGTTCCCCACCCGGCGGGCTGAAGCGGCCGGTCGCCTCGATGCGCAGGACAATCGGTTCCGGCAGCTTGTAGAGCGCAGCGCGCGTCACACGCTCATCTAGCGAGCCGGTACGTTCGGCTTCGGCACGAAGGCGGATCTGCTCGCCGACCTCCCGGCCGAGCATCTCCGGCGCCGCGAGCAGATAGCCGCGCACGGCGGCCATGTCGTGATTGTTGAGTTCAGCTATGATCCGGTCCTGCCAGTAGGGCAGCTTGCGGTCATCATCGCGCGGGCCGGTCTGGGCCAGCTCCTGCAGCATCCTCCCGGTCGCCAGCGTCAGCGCATCGGCGGCGCCTTCCTGGTTGCCGCGATCGTCATAGGCATTGGCCACAGCCCGCGCGCCGATCACCGGCATGAGGATCAACAGGGAGTTGAACATCACGGCCAGCATCCAGCCGGTTTTACGGGTACGTTCTTTCCGTTGACGGCGCATGCGGGGCCCTGGACCGTGGGAAGGCTGCGGGTGAGGAGATGGTGCCCATAGAGCGTACGCACCCCCCAAAGATCAAGTGCTGGTCTGCAACTTGCACTCCCATACCGCGCAGATAGGCGGCAAGGATGCTGTTAGTGACAGTGAAAAGGCATGATTTTGTCGTAATTGTCTGAAAATATTGAGGTTACTATCGCAGTCAGAATGATTGCAGGGAATCAGCGAGCGCTCTATATGGCACCCAAACGCGTGAAGGAGTCTGTCGTGAGTATTGTTCTCTCTGACGATTATCGGCCCTCGGACGACGAAGAGTTCATGAACGATCGTCAGCTCGCCTATTTCAGGCGGCTCCTGGAAGTTTGGAAAGCCGATATCCTCAGCGGCGCGAAACAGACAATCAACAATCTGCAGGGCGAGTCCGGGTCTTTGCCTGACCTCGTCGACCGCGCTTCGGCCGAGAGCGACAAGGCGCTGGAGCTGCGCACCCGCGACCGCCAGCGCAAGCTGATCTCCAAGATCGATGCGGCGCTGCGGCGGATCGACGATGGCAGCTATGGCTATTGCGAAGCGACCGGCGAGCCGATCGGCCTGCGCCGGCTCGAGGCGCGACCGACCGCGACGCTGAGCCTCGAAGCGCAGGAGCGCCATGAGCGCAAGGAACGCACGCTGCGGGACGACTAGGTCGTTCGGCGCGCCTTCCCGCTCACTTCGCGGCTCATTTTCAGACAGTAAAAAGGCGGCACTCCTTCACCAGGAGGCCGCCTTTTTCCCATTCACCGTTCCAACGCCTTTGGCGGCATTTGTAAGCTTCTTGCGGGCTACAGGGACATAATGCCCGCCAGTTCCGAATCAGGCCTTACCGGCATCTGATCAGGTGGTTAAAATTCCGAGACTTGAATGAATCGCACGGGGCTCGCTGTTAATGTCTGCACGCGGCGAATTTCCTAACGCGCCATTAACCTTCTGCAGGTGATTCTGGCGGGATGATATTTGCACCCTCAGACACCGAGACGCAGAGCCGCCCGGACGCTGACCGCGCCGGTGATGGCTGGGATGTGTCGCCCCGGTTGCGCCGCCGTATCCAGATGGATGCGCCGCCACTGCCGCGCGAGCGGGCGGCGCCGGACCGGAAGCTGCCGACATCGCGCGGGGTTCTGACACCGGCCGAGATCGAGGCGCTGTTGCGGCCGGACCTGTCTGATATGGAGCCGTTGCCTGAGCCAGAGCCGGTTCACACCGCGCCGGCCGAGTTTGGCGGGCTGGGAACGGGCGGGGCAGGACCTGAAGATGTTGCGCGCCGGATTGCGGCGCGGCTGTCACGGGCGATGCGGGAACATTGCGGACTTGCGGCTGCGGTCACGGTGAAGCGCGTGTCGCAAGCGGCAGTCGCTGATGCGGTGACAGCGCGTGAAGAACGCGGGCAGGCCATTATCTGCTTCGCGGATATGCACGGCGACGTTTCGGCCATGCTGGTGCTGGGCGCCGGCATTGCGCAGATGATGATCGAGGCGGCCTGCGGCGGCGCTGCGCCGGCCGCGGCGCCACGGCCGCTGAGCCCGATTGACCTCGCCCTGCTGGAAGGCCTCGCACGGCCGCTGGTGCCGGCGCTGGGCGGCGGTCTTCAGTTTTCGGGTGTCGAGACGGACCCGATGTTCGCAGCCTCCGTGGCCGCGCCTGGGCCAGGTTACGAGATTATCCTGTCGGTGCGCGCTGGTGAGGCTGACTGGCCGGCCAGGCTGCTGGTGCCAGCCGCCCTGCTTGTGCTGCCTCCGGAAGCTACGGCGCAGGCGATGCGGGCAACGGCGCCGTCCTCCGCCTCTGGCGCGCTGACCGTGTTGCTGACAGCGCGGGTGGCGAGTGTGGAGCTGCCGCTGTCCCGGCTGACCAGCCTGCGCCCCGGCGCGACGCTGATGCTGGGTGTGCCGGCGGGCCAGCCGGTGGAGCTCTTGTCCGGTGACCGGACCGGGGATCTGGCGGCTGAGGCCGAGATCGGCCGGAAGGGCACCCGGATGGCACTGAAGATCACGCGCTGCGGCCCGGCGCTGCGGGCGCTCAATCTGGCGAAAGCCGGATAAATTCCGCCTCGATTTCAATACGGACGCTGTCAGTGAGCAGGCCGGAATACCGGTCGATGCCGAAGGCGGCGCGGCTGATTTCTCCGCGGGCGGAGAAACCCACCACATCGGCGCCGCGCAGGCGGTCATAGGCGCTGCCGCGCAAGGTAGTCTCCAGCAGGATGGGCTGGGTTACGCCGCGCAGGGTCAGGTCGCCGTCGATCTGTGCCGTCGTTTCGCTCGTCTGCGTTACGCTCCGGGACCGGAAGATCGCCTGGGGATGGGCCTCAGCATCGAACCAGCCCGGCCCCATCAGTTCGGCGGCGAAGTCGGGATTGGCGATGTTGAGCGAGCGCATGTCGATGATCGCCTCGATGCGCGCGGCTTCAGGGCTCGCCGCATCGCCGCTGAGGCTTGCCTTGAACACGTCGAAGCGGCCGACATAGTCGGAAAAACCCAGATGATCGATCCGAAACAGGAGCGCGGCGTGTTCGGTGTCGAGCGCGAAATCGCCCGGCGCGAGCGTGGCGGCGACCGGGTCGATCCGGGGCGTCAGCAGGCTGCCGGCGAGTGAGGCGCATCCCGGCAGGACGAGGGCGGTGAGCGCGATGGCTGCACCGCCCTGTCTGAGGGTGCGGATCAGGTGGCTTGTTTGCGGGCGATCCATGCGTCGACGTTTTCCTCAAGGATGGCGAGCGGCACCGCGCCATCTCTCAATACGACATCATGGAACTCCCGGATGTCGAAAGCCTCACCGAGGGCTTCCTGCGCGCGGGTGCGCAGGTCGAGGATCTTGATCATGCCGATCTTGTAGGCGGTCGCCTGGCCCGGCATGACGACATAGCGGTTGATCGCCTTGATGCTGTCGCCTTCGGGGTTGGGTGTGTTGTCCATCAGATACTGGACGGCTTCCTCGCGAGTCCATTGCTTGGCGTGCAGGCCGGTATCGACGACGAGACGCGCCGAACGCCAGATTTCCATCGCGAGGCGGCCAAAGTCCGAATACGGATCGGAATAGTAGCCGAGCTCTTTCGGCACGAGTTCTGAATAGAGGCCCCAGCCTTCGGAATAGGCGGTGTAGCCGCCGAACCGGCGGAAGCGCGGGATGCCTTCGAGTTCCTGGGCGATGGCGATCTGCATATGGTGGCCGGGGACGCCTTCATGATAGGCGAGGGCTTCCAGCTGATAGATTGGCATGTCGGCCATGCGGTAGAGGTTGGCGTAATAGATGCCGGGGCGGCTGCCATCCGGGGCAGGGCGCGAATAGAAGGCTTTGCCGGCGGAGCGCTCCCGGAACGGCTCGACCGCCTGCACGATCATCGAGGCCCTGGGGAAGGTGTTGAAGAGTTTCGGCAGGTCCGTTTCCATTTCCGCGATCGCTTCGCGGGCCATGGTCAGATAGGTTTCGCGGCCCTCGGGCGTATCGGGCAGGTAGAAGCGCTCATCGGTGCGCATGAATTCGAAGAAGGCCTGCAGGTCGCCCTCGAAACCGACCTCGGCCATGATGGCGCGCATCTCGCCGTGAATGCGGGCAACATCGTCGAGGCCGATCTGGTGGATTTCCTCCGCCGTCAGATCGGTAGTCGTCATCACGCGCAGGCGGTTGTTGTAGAAGGCTTCGCCTTCGGGAAGCTTCCAGGCGCCGTCATCGGTGGTGGCATTCGCCCACTGGGTTTCGAGTTCGGCAATGGCGCCTTCATAGGCCGGGCCAACGGCGTTGCGGAGCGCTATGGCGGCGCGGGCGTTGAGGCTCGCGGCTTCGTCTTCGGTGATCGTGCCATTGCTGACGAGCGCGCCGACCTTGCCGCGGAAATCGCCCATGATCGGGCTGTCATCACTGCCATCACCGGTGCCGGTGAAGGGATAGCCGCTGATCACGCCGTGTGCATCCGACAGGACGAATTCATAGACGAAGGCCGGGGGCTGGATGCCGAGGCTGGCGGAATAGCGGGCGTTTTCGACCTGGCCGCCGAGATAGTCCGGCAGCGCGTTCAGGCGGGCCAGATAGGCCTCTGCGTCA
This sequence comes from Hyphomonas sp., assembly GCA_046289305.1. Taxonomy (GTDB): domain Bacteria; phylum Pseudomonadota; class Alphaproteobacteria; order Caulobacterales; family Hyphomonadaceae; genus Hyphomonas. The sequence goes on from JBKBVT010000012.1 coordinate 16,461, forward strand.
GAGGCGCTGGTGACCTTGTGGAAATTGATCAGGAAGGCGGGGATGGAAGACTGGACCCCGCCCATCTGGTTGAAGGTGTAGCGATGATGCCGGAAGGGCTCGGCGGCCTCGGCCCGCTCCAGTTCATATTCGGCGAGGCGCCAGGAGAGCTTCGCCTGTTCGTCGAGCTTCTCATAGTCAAACAGGGCGTGCATCTCGGCGATCTGGGCGCGCTGCAGCTCCAGCGTTTCGGCGGCGAATTCCGGCGACGGGTCGGTCCATTCGTCATACCGGTCGCGGATGCCGAGCGTGGTCTGACGCATCGGGTCGCGGGCGAGCATTTCGTCGAACTTCTGTTCGAACCATTCGTTCAGGCGGGCGGATTCGGCGGCCACGGCCTCTGCGGAAACGGCCGTTTGGGCCGCCGCAGGGGGGTCCTGCAGGGTCGTCGTGCCGCAGGCGGCAAGCAGGCCGAGCGCGGTCATCAGGGCGATGGGGCGGAGTGTCATGGTAAGCCAGATCCTCTTCATTTGTGTGAAGCTATGCAGTCCCCCTTAACGCCTTTTTCGGATTCGTTAACCTTTGCCGTGCGAAAAGCGGTAGTCTAGGTGATGGCCGGGCATCCGAGTCGTGGGATGCCTGCTGCGTATGAAGCATGGGTCGTCTTCACGAGGTGGAGACTGCCCCACGAACTGGCGGTAGACCATGAGTAATGATGCAGACACTCTCGAACTGGCGGTAAACGCTGCTGGGCCAGTCGATGAGGTTGCACCAGGCAGGGAGGCTGAGCGCGACAAGCGCCGGGTCGATCTGTTGCAGCTCGGGTTCTGGGCCTGTCTGCTCCTGTCGATCGCTGCGGCGAGTATTTCGCTCGCCATGCCGAACACGTCGGGGCCCACGGGCTCCATCCTGCTTATCACCATGGCCTCTGGCGGCCTCGTTTTCCTGCTCTGGACCGTTCGCGGCGCCGGGCGCTTCATCGGCCTGTTCCCGGAGCGCGGCTCGGCGGCCCGGCTCGCCGATGCCAGCGCGCCGCGCTTTCCCTGGATCGAGGCGCTGGATGAAGCCGTCCTCGTGACCGACCCCGGCGGCGCGCCCGTGGCGGCGAACACTGCTTATACAGACCTTGCCCGGATGGCGCTGATTGCGGGCCAGTCCGAAAACGGACCTGTCACCGTTGACCGCCTGTTTGGCGCCAATCCGGGGCTCGCGGCCCCGGTCTACCGCCTGTCACGCTCGGCCAAGGCCGGCGCGGCGCGGCGCGAAGTGCTGCCGCCGCTGGCGCTCGGTCCGGACCAGGTGCCGGCGCAGTTCGAGATCAGCGTCTCTCCGTTGCTGCGCGGCCGCGTCTTGTGGCGCATCCGGCGCATCGCTGGCCAGATGGAAGCGACCGGCGCGGCAGACCTCAAATCCCTCTATGTGGAAGACGCCCCCATGGGCTTCTTTGCGGCGCGCCCGGACGGTACGATCACCTATGCCAATGCCTGGCTGCGCGAACTGCTCGGCCTGCCCGAGACGGCGAAAAATATCCGCACCGACGACATCATGCGTCCGGAATTCGTCAAGATGCTGGGGCGCGACCGCAAGTCCGGCGCGCCGGGCCGGGCGGATATGCAGCTGCGGGCACGCGACGGGGTCGAGATCCCGGTTCAGGCGATCACCAGCTGGAGCGGCCGCGGCGCTGAGGCGAGCGGGCGCACGATTATTCTTGCGAGCCCGCAGGTGATGAATGGCGGCGAGGAGCGGTTTTCGCTCCAACGCGCTTCCCGCCCGCTGCGACCGGACGGCGACCCGATGTTTGACGACGCGCCCTTTGGCGCGATCCGGCTCGATGGTGATAGTGTCGACGGCGCCGTGATCCTTGATGTGAACCGCGCGATGATGGACGTGACGGACGGGCGCGCCACGCCCGGTACGCGCTTTGCCGAATTGTTTGTGTGCGATGAGGGCGACCAGGCGCTGGCCGAGCTGCTGGTCGACGCCATCGACAAGCCGGTGGCGCTGACCACGACCGGCAAGGACCCGAAACACGTCAACGTGTTCGTAACGCTGAACCAGAGCGGGCGGCCTTCGGTTGCCTATGTCATCGACATCACCGAACAGCGCGAACTGGAAAAGCGCCTCGCCCAGGGCGAGAAGATGCGCTCCATCGGCGAGCTTGCAGGCACGGTCGCGCATGATTTCAACAATGTGCTGCAGGGCATCATCTTCAACTATTCGGAACTGATGACGCGCCACCCCGTGGGTGATCCGTCCTATGAGTATCTGCACTCGATCCACGAGTTGTCCTCGCGCGCCCGCGAACTCGTCCGTATGCTGCTGGCTTATGCCCGCGCGCAGACCTTCAAGCGGGAAATCTTCAACTTCACCGACTTCATGTCCGAATTCTCGATCCTCTTGCGCCAGATCCTGGACGAGCGGATCGAGGTCGAGGTCAAGCATGGGCGCGATGTGCCCTGGGTGAAGGCAGACCGGAACCAGATCGAGACGGCAATCATCAACCTCGCAACCAATGCGCGCGACGCGATGGTCTCGCACCGCGGCGGCGGCAAGCTGATGATCCGCACCGCCCGCTCGACCGGCAAGGAAGCGCAGGATCGCGGCTTCGGCTATGTCGAGGACGGCGAATACCTCCTGATTGAGGTCGAGGATACCGGGCACGGCATGCCGCGCGAGGTGCTGGAAAAAATCTTCCAGCCTTTCTTCACAACAAAGGAAAAGGGCCTCGGCACAGGCCTTGGCCTGGCGACGGTGTACGGCATCATCAAACAATCGGGCGGCTATGTCTGTCCGATCTCTGCGGTCGGCAAGGGCACGACTTTCTGCCTCTACCTGCCAGCGCTGCGGGCCGAGGACATTCCCAAGGCAGCCGAACTTGCCGAGATGGCGCCGCAACCGACGCGGCCGATGGATATGTCCGGACGCGGACGGATTCTTCTTGTCGAAGACGAGGACAGCGTCCGCTCGATTGCCGCCTCGCACCTGCGCCAGCGCGGCTATGATGTGGACGATGCGTGTGACGGCGAGGAGGCGCTCGAAATCCTCACCGCCAAGCCGGGCGGGTTTGACCTGATCATTTCCGATGTCGTCATGCCAGGCATGGACGGGCCGACGCTGATCCGAACGGCGAAAGACAAGCTGGGCCATGCCCGCGTGATCTTCATCTCCGGCTATGCCGAGCGCGACATCGCCCAGCAGCTGGACGAGAACCGCGCGGTGTCGTTCCTGCCGAAGCCGTTCACGGTTCGCCAGCTGGCGGAGCGGATCAAGCAGGAGCTGGCGATCATCGGTAAGGAAGCGGTGCCGCTCCCCATGGACGTTCCGGCCGCTTGACTTGGCAGCCTGTGGCCACAAATTTCTCGAGATACACACTGGGGGATGAGGCATGCGCGCAGGACTGTTGGCCATTCTGATAGGTCTGGCCGGAATGGCGTCCTTCGCCGAAACCGCGCCCGAGGCCGCCGGACCGGTGGAGAATGCCTGCGGCGAGACGGATTTCTCGCCGGACGCGAAGCCGGTTTTCCTCGAGGCCGAGCATGCGATGTTCGAGCGCCGCCAGCCGGAGCGCGCGGCGGCCTTGCTGGACGACCTTGCCCTGAAGGGCCTTAGCTGTTTCGAGCAGTTTCCCGTCTCGATGTTGCGGACCAGTGCCGAACTTGCGGTCCGCGATCCCGAATTCATCTATGGCGAAAACCACGCCCCGCCGCGCTTGATGCCGATCTTTGACCCGTCAGTGCATCCGATCACCTATCCGCCAGAGGCGGAAGCAGCCGGAGTGGCGGGCGACTGCCGGGTGACGTTCGAGGCAACGCGGACCGGCGAGACACGCCGTATACGGACGGCGTGTTCCGATCAGCTTCTCGCTCCGGCGGCGGAGGACCATGTCCGCCGCTCGCGGTTCGAGCCGGTGGTGGAGCGGGGCCGGGCCGTTGTGGTGCGCGATGCCGCGCTGACCTTTGCCTTCCGGCTGGAGCCTCAGGACGCCGAGGCGGTGGCCGACTATGACCGGCTGGTCACCATAAGGCCGTGAGGACACCGGCGAAGGCTTCGGCGCGTTCGTGGCAGGCCCAGTGACCCGCGCCGCGCTCAACATGCAGCGGCGTTCCCCAACGGGCGGAGAATCGCTCGGCGACGGTCAGGTCCACGAACGGATCCGTCTCGCCCCAGAAAAGCTGGCCGCGGGCGGGCAGGTTCTTCAAATCATCAACCCATTCGCCGCGGAAGCGCAGGCCGATGGCGGAGCGGTAGAGCCCGAGGATCGACTGGCGCATCCGCAGATCGACATGCGGGACTTCTTCTTCCGCGAGGCCCGGCGGCATTCCGCCCTGGATCAGCGCGGTCTTCAGGCGATCCTGTTTGCGCATGCCGAGCATGACGAGTTCGCCGAGGATGGGCGTCGCCCACATCCGCGCAGTTCTGTGCCCGGAATACTCTGGGTCGATCACGGCATTGGTCACGCACCAGCTGGCGACGAGGTCCGGCCGCAGGCTGGCGGCGCGCAAGGTGAGCAGGGCGCCCCAGTCATGGCCGACGATATGTACCGGCTCGCCGGCCGCTTCCATCTGGGAGATGAGCCAGGCGGCATATTCGTCTTTAGTCGGACGGAAGCCCGGCGGCAGCGGCGTGCCGAAACCGGGCAGGGCGAGCGCGCGGTAGTCCTCGGGCGAGAGCCCGAGCGCGGCGACGAGCGTCTGCCAGAGCGCCGGGGTGTCGGGTACGCCGTGGACGAAGAGGATCATGGGCTCAGTCCCCGGAGGCGGGTACCCAATGGGTTTCCGGCGGGAAGATCTCGTCCATCGTGCCGGCGATGGATGGGCCATAGGTGGGGTTGGGCAGGATGAACCAGCCATTCTCCCAGAGGCCGTCGAAGGCAGGCGCGGACGCCACGGCCTGGCGCCCGGCGGGGCTCAGGGACGGGGCATTGAAGATGTCGGCGATGTCGCCGAGTTGGTCGCCGATGAGGGCAATGACGCAGTAGTTTTCCGAGATGGCATAGCGGCGGCCATCCTTGGCGGAGCCGCCCGGCGTGTCGCCTTTCAGGAACAGCGTTTCGCCGTGGACATAATCACCGAGGCCGGCCTGGCGGATCGTGTCCAGATTGCCTTCGAGGTTCACGGCTTCGCGGTTGGTGTTGAGGATGACCTCCACCCCGGCGGCGCGGACGCGGTCCAGCCCGTCGAGTACGCCGGGAATTGTCGCGGTCTTGCCGGCGCCGGTCTGTTCCCACTCGTTCCAGAGGGCCGGGGTGAAGCCGGTGCCCATGCGGCGAAAGGCGCCGGCTGAGCCGAGATTCCAGATCAGCGCTTCATCGACGTCGAACACGGCGGCGAGCGGCTTGTCTCCGCAGGCGAGGAATTCCGGCGCCTCTGCCGTTGCGCCGGGCGCGAGGATGACGCTGTTTTCGGGGCGCGTGTCTGCCTTGGTTTCAATGTAAGCGGCGATGCGCTTCCAGCTCTGCTCCATGATCAGCCGCGACTCGGCCGAGCCGAACAGCCATTGTTCGGCAGGGGATGGCGCGACCTCTGTCATGGCCGCGGGCGGGGCCGTCTGAGCGGGCGTTGCGGTTTCAGCCGGCACGGTCTGGCAGGCGGCGAGGAATGCGAGGGACAGAAGGGGCAGGGCGCGCTTCATCGGAAACTCCATCAGTTTGGCTTGCCCGATGCCTAGTGTGCTTTCCGCTGAGCAGCAAGTTTCAGGAGAAAAGCTGCGCGGCGCCTTTCCCCTATGACAGGCTTGCCGCAACGGGCCCGTGTCGCCATGAATGCGCCAGACCCATTCAGCCTCAAGGGGAGGATTCACCCATGAAAACCCGCATCACCGAAATGCTCGGGATCAAGCACCCGATCGTGCAGGGCGGCATGCACTTTGTCGGCTTTGCCGAAATGGCCGCGGCCGTCTCGAATGCCGGCGGCCTTGGCATCATCACCGCACTGACCCAGCGCACGCCGGGCGACCTTGCCAACGAGATCGCCCGCTGCCGCGATATGACCGACAAGCCGATCGGCGTGAACCTGACCTTCCTGCCTTCGGTGAACCAGCCGGACTATCCGGGTTATATCAAGGCCATCATCGAAGGCGGCGTGAAGGTCGTCGAGACGGCGGGCAATAATCCGGTCCAGGTGCTGCCCGTCCTGAAGGACAATGGCATCAAGGTGATCCACAAATGCACCGCGGTGCGCCATGCGCTGAAGGCGCAGAAGATCGGCTGCGATGCGGTCTCGGTCGACGGGTTCGAGTGCGGCGGGCATCCGGGCGAGGATGATGTGCCGAACTTCATCCTGCTGCCGCGGGCGGCGGACGAGCTGGAAATCCCGTTCATCGCCTCCGGCGGCATGGCCGATGGCCGATCGCTGGTCGCTGCGATGGCGCTGGGCGCCGAGGGCATGAACATGGGCACGCGCTTCATCGCCACGAAAGAGGCGCCGGTGCACGAGAATGTGAAACAGGCGCTGCTGGCCGCCTCGGAACTGGATACGCGGCTTGTGATGCGGCCCCTGCGCAACACTGAGCGCGTGCTGACCAATCCGGCGGTCGAGCGCCTGCTGCAGAAGGAGAAGACCCTCGGCGCGGACCTGAAATTCGAGGACATCATCGAGGAAGTCGCGGGCGTCTATCCCAAGATCATGAAAGACGGCGACATGGATGCCGGCGCATGGTCGTGCGGCATGGTGGCGGGCCTGATCTATGACATCCCGACCTGCCAGGAACTGATCGACCGGATTATGAGCGATGCCGAGGCGATCATTTCCAAGCGGCTGGCGGGTTTCCTCTAGGGCGGAAGCCGGCGTTTACCCTCGCTTTTTAGGCCTGTGGAATTCGCCTCTCAGGAATGGCCGCTCGCCGCTGAGGTGTAGACAGGGCGCGTTCGTTCCGATTATGTTCTGGTGGCGATTCCAGAGAGGCCTGCCATGACACCTGTGATCACCATCGGTTCGGCCGGGTTCGACCTTGTGCATGTCGTGCTGCTGCTCCTGGCAGCTGGCTTGGCAGTTTACCTTTGGCAATCCCGTCAACGCGCGGCGCTGGAGCGCGAGCGGACCGTTTCAGAGCTCGAGATGGCGAGGGGCGATCTCGACCGGCTGCGGCAGCGCGAGCAGACGCTGGACGCCGTGGCGCGTGATGCGCAGCTGAAGCTCGCCGCCGCAGAGGCGCGTAGCGCCGAGGATGAGCGCAAGTTTGCCGAACTCGCCCAAGGCGTGCTAGCGCGCGCCAATGCCCAGTTTCTCGAGCGGGCGGACGAGACCTTCAAACGCCACCGGGAAGGGGCCCAGGGCGAACTCAAAGAGCTGATGAAACCGATCGGCGAGAATTTCGAGACGTTCCGCCAGAAGGTCGAGGCGATCGAGAAGGTGCGCACCGAGGACAAGTCGCTGCTGTCCGAACAGGTCAAGGCCATCGGCGAAAGTCTGCACCGGAACACGGCTGAGACGGGCAAGCTCGTCAATGCGCTGACCGCGCCGAAAGGCGGCGGGCGCTGGGGCGAGATGACGCTTCGCAATGTCATGGAGCAGGCGGGCCTGTCGGCACATTGCGACTTCAGCGAGCAGGTCCATGACGATACCGAGGACGGGCGCCAGCGGCCGGACGCCATCATCCGGCTGCCGGGTGAGCGGCAGATCGTCATCGATTCCAAGGTGTCGCTGGCTTCCTATATGGCCGCGACGAATACCGATGACCCGGCCGAGCGGCTCGCACATCTGAAACAGCATGCCACCAGTGTGCAGCGCCACGTCACGACGCTGGCCTCGAAGGATTACCAGTCCAATCTCGGTAACCGGTTCGACTACATCGCGATGTTCATTCCTGGCGAGAATTTCTTTGCCGCTGCGCTCGAACAGGCGCCGGACCTGATCGAGAAGGCGATGAACCGGTCGGTCATCGTCACCACGCCGACGACGCTGATCGCGCTGGCGCGCACCGTTGCCCATCTCTGGCGCCAGCACGAGATGAACGCCAATGCGATGGAGGCGGCAGACCTTGGCGCCGAACTCTACACCCGTATTGGCAAGATGCTGGAGCACATGCAGAAACTGGGCAAATCGCTCAACGGCTCGGTCGATGCCTTCAATGATGTCATGGGCTCGGTGGACCGGCGCGTCCTGCCGACCCTGCGGCGGTTTGAGGAATTGTCGATAGCTCCGCCGGGCAAGGCGGCGCCGGAGCCTAAGCTGATCGATACAAGGGCAACCGTCCCGGATACAGGCCAGCTGCCGCTGGAAGCCCCCCCGGAAGCTGCCGGCAGAGTGATCAGGCGTTGACGCTGGGGGGCGGGCTGCATATCTGACGAAAATGGCCATACGCGAAATCCTCACCGTTCCTGATCCGCGCCTGAAACAGGTCTCCAAGCCCGTCGAGGGCGGGGTGACTGACGATATCCGAGCGCTCATGGATGACATGCTCGAGACGATGTATGACGCGCCGGGCATTGGCCTGGCCGCGATCCAGGTCGGCGTGCCGCTGCGCGTGATCGTCATGGACCTTGCCCGTGAGGAGGAAGAGCCCCAGCCGCGCTTTTTCGTGAACCCGGAAATCCTCGAAACCGTCGAGGAAACAAAGCCTTATGAAGAGGGCTGCCTGTCGGTGCCGGAAATCTTCGACCAGGTCGAGCGCCCGACCCGCTGCCGCCTGCGCTATCTGGACTATGACGGCAACCTGGTCGAGGAATGGGCTGAGGACCTCTATGCGGTCTGTATCCAGCACGAGATGGACCATCTCGAGGGCACGCTGTTCATCGATTACCTCTCCCGCCTGAAGCGCGACCGCGCCATCGACAAGGTGAAAAAGGCGAAGCTGCGCGCGATCCGCGAGGACGCGAACTAGCTCCATTTCTGTGTCCGCTCACCCCCGCGAAGGCGGGGGCCTGGGATGGCTTGCTTCCTTACTTGGCCCCCGCCTTCGCGGGGGTAAGCGGGAAGGGAAAAGGGGGAAACGGTGACGCGAGGCGAGAACCGGGTTATGGCGACTCCAATCTTACACCATGGGGACTGCGCTAGCGCATGGGCAACGTACAGATGAAAGGGCAAACGCCATGAGCGCGCGCAAGCGCTGGTTGCTCGCCGTCTTGGGCGCGGCGGGCGTGGTGCTTCTGCTTTTCCTGGCGACCCAGTATCTCTACCTAAAACGGCTGGAAGCCCGAGATGTTCGCGCCGATGTCAGCATCTTCGCGCTGAGTATCCTGGATGGGCCTGATGTCTGATCGACCGACTGCCGGACTTCGCATCGCCTTCATGGGCAGCCCCGGCATCGCGCTCTGTGTGCTGGAGGCGCTGATCGCGGCCGGGCATGACATCGCCTGCGTCTATTCCCAGCCGCCGCGGCCTTCGGGGCGGGGGCAGAGGCTGACGCCGACGCCGGTGCATGCGTTTGCAGAGGCGCGCGGGCTGGAAGTGCGCACGCCGAAATCGCTGAAGGGCGCAGAGGCGCAGGCGGCGTTTGCGGCGCTGGAGCTCGATGCGGCGGTTGTGGTCGCCTATGGGCTGATCCTGCCGCAGCCGGTGCTGGACGCGCCGCGCCTTGGTTGTCTCAACATGCATGCCTCGATCCTGCCGCGCTGGCGGGGCGCGGCGCCGATCCAGCGGGCAATCATGGCCGGCGACACGGAGACAGGCGTCGATGCAATGATGATGGAGGCGGGGCTCGATACCGGACCCGTGCTCGCCTCGGTCCGAACACAGATTACGCCTCAGGATACCGCGGGCACGCTGCATGACCGGCTTGCGGACCTTGCTGCAGAGCTTGCGCCGCGCGCCCTGGCGGGTCTGGCGGAGGGCAGTCTGAAGCCTGTTCCGCAGGCGGAGGAAGGCGCGACTTATGCCCACAAGCTTACCGCCGAAGACCAGCGCATCGACTGGACACGGCCGGCAGCCGAGATTGATTGCCAGATCCGCGGGCTGTCGCCTGCGCCGGGGGCGTGGTGTGAGGCAGATCTCGGGCAGGGGCCTGTGCGTCTTAAGATTCTCTTCAGTGAGCTGACGGATATCTGGTCTGAAGCAAAGCCGGGCACGATGTTAGAAGACCGTTCGGCAATCGCCTGCGGCGATGGCTACGCGGTGCGATTTCTGCGTTTGCAGAAACCTGGTGGCAAGCCGCTTGACGCCCGCGATTTTCTCGCCGGAGCATCTATCGCTGCAGGCGCTCTTCTCGGATAAATTTTGGCTGATTGACATACCCAGGACTCGGCCCAACTAATGGAGTGAGGGTTAGGGGCATTACATGACACTGGAAATCAGCGCAGCGGCGCCAACCGTTCGACGAACTCGATTCTTTGCACGGTCTGCGATTGTCATGGCAGCAATTGTGCTCCTCAGTTTTCCGCTGACGTATTATCTGCCGGTTGTGACCGGTTCCCGTCAGTTTCAGACGCTTCTGCACTTTCATGCGGCCGCCTATTTCGCCTGGATAGGTCTGTATGCCTGGCAGACCCATCTGGCGGCGAGCGGGCGCATAGCCCGGCACCGCGAACTTGGACTGGCCGGTTTCGCGCTGACCGGAATGGTGATCCCGCTCGGCTATTGGACGGCGCAGCGCGCCGCTGTTGGCCGTCTCGCCGAAGGCATGGAGCGCCCCTACGAGTTCACCTGGTACAATTTCATCGATATCGGGATGTTCTCCCTGCTGATGATTGCTTCGATCCTTCTGGTCACGCGGCACAAGGAATGGCACCGGCGGCTGACATACGTGGCCGCGCTAACGCTGGTCGCCCCTGCTGCGACACGCTGGACACTGAAGGTTCCGGGTATTGATCCGTTCATACTGGATATGGCGGTTTACCTTGTCATCTACCCGTTCCTGATTGCCCTCGTCCTGTTTGACCGGCGCAGCCTTGGCCGACTCCATCCCGCGACGCTGGCGTGTGTCGCCCTATTGGTGCCGCTCCACCTCAGCGGCGCGGTGATTGCCCGCTCGGATTGGTGGAACACTCTTGCACCGGGATTGATAGGGCCGCCATGACGGACATCTGGATCCGTCCCTCGCGCCCGGAATACATGGATGCCATCGAAGCGGTCAACGAGGCCGCTTTTGGCGGGCCGGATGAGGGGCGGATTACGCGCGCGCTGCACGCGGATGGCGATAGCGTCCTTTCGCTCGTCGCCGCCGGCAGCGTGGAGATTGCCGGGCATATCGAATTCTTCCGCATCCGGATAGACGGCGCACCCGTGGGCGTCGGTCTGGGGCCGATGAGTGTGCTGCCTGAGTTTCAGAAAAAGGGCATCGGGGCGAGCCTGATCCGCCTCGGCCTGACCGCGCTGGAAGGCGCCGGCGAGACGATCGTCCTCGTGCTGGGCCATGAGACCTATTATCCGAAATTCGGCTTCGCGGCGGAAACGGCGCAGCCTTTCCGCGCGCCTTGGTCCGGTTCGTCTTTCATGGCGCTCCGGCTCGCGCCGGGCGGCCCGGCATCGGGCGAATTGACGTATCCGGCTGCCTTCGGCTAGGGGCGGGGCGTCATGCCGCGCTACAAACTCCTCATCGAATATCAGGGCGGCCCTTATCAGGGCTGGATGAAACTGCCCGGCCTGCAGACCGTGCAGGGCGCGTTGGAAGAAGCCGCGGCGAAGCTTGATGGCGCG
>JBKBVT010000136.1:0-6955 GCA_046289305.1 Hyphomonas sp.
CCGACCGGTTGTTGGAGCCGCGCCCGGCCGAGCGCCGCCAGTCGACGGCCAGCGCAGGCGCCGCCACGACATGGCCACTGGCCTTGGTCGACCTGCCGCCGGCCTCGGTCCAGGCCGTCACCGGCCGCGCTTCCGGCAGGTTGATCGCCACACCGGCAAAGCCCGGATTGGGCGTAACCCGCTCATCATCCAGCACCATGGCAAGCCGGCCGACGCGCTCTTCCGCGGCGAGTTCGGAGGCAGACTGGCGGCCGAAGCTCGGCAGGCTGTTGCAGGCAGATAGCGTCAGCGTGGCGGCGAGCGCTGTCACGACAAGGGCGGTGCGGGCAGACGTCATTGTCCGGTCTCCTGGGGTGTTTCGGGCGCGGCCTCTTCGGCCGGCGCGGGGTCTTCTGTTGTCTCGGCCGCCGGCGCCGGGGCAGTCTGCGGAATGGCGGCGAGGGCCACATCGGCGCGGCGGATCACGCCTTCCGGCGCGGCCGGATCAAAGCGCAGGCGGTTGAACTCGGTGCGGGCACGGGCATAGTCGCCGGCCTCGAAGGCCTTGGCGGCGACCAGTTCGCGCGCCAGCGTGCCGGTCGCGGTGTCGTCGGTCAGCAGGCTGCCCAGCAGGGTTTCCAGCTCCGGCAGGCTCAGCGTATCGGCCTGGAAATAGGCGGTCTTCAGGAGGGCGAGGCGCTCATACGGGCCGCCCTCGGTGCCGCCGATCGAGGCGAGCACGTCAGCCGCGCCGGCAGAATCGCCGCCGCCTTCATACAGGGTCTGGGCGAGGAAATGCGCAGCCAGCGGCCCCAGCTTGGGATCGGTATCCTTGATGGCGGTGAAGGCGGACTGGGCTTCGGTATAATTGCCCTCCTCCAGCGCCTTGACGGCGTTTTCAAAGGCAAGGGCGCGTTCCGCCTGGCGCGCTTCGGCGGCCGGGCCGAGCACGAACTCGTTCAGTGCCACGACGCCGACCAGCAGCGCCACCCCGCCGAACACGAACGGGCGCCAGCGCTTCCACAGCGTCTGGATCCGGTCCTGGCGGATGCTTTCATCAACTTCAGTGAAGATATCGCTCACGCGGGGCCGCTCCGGAAGGGGCTAAAGGATTGCGGGGGAACCTAGACGCGCCCTGCGCGCGCTGCAACGGATGAGCGCTGTTAGGCGGGTGGTTTTCGCAGGCTGTAAGTCTCTGCCCCGCCTGGAAACTGGCGGGAGCGCACGTCTGCCGCATAGGCCGCCGCCGCCCGGCTGATCTCGGCGCCGAGATCCGCGTAGCGGCGCACGAATTTCGGCGTCCAGTCGAACAGGCCGAGCATGTCCTGCGTCACCAGCACCTGCCCGTCACACGCCGCCGAAGCGCCAATCCCGATGGTCGGGCAGCTGACTTCTGCCGTGATGGCGGCAGCAAGGTCCTCGGCGACCCCCTCGATGACGATACAGAACGCCCCGGCCGCATCGGCGGCGCGGGCTTCGGCGATCACCCGCTCGCGTTCGGCCTCGGTGCGCCCCTTGGCGCGAAACCCGCCATCGACATTCACCGCCTGGGGCCGCAGGCCGATATGGCCCATCACCGGAATGCCGCGCTCGACCAGATGCGCGATCTGCCCCGCCGCATAGGCGCCGCTCTCGATCTTGACCGCCTGGCAGCCGGTTTCCTTCATGATCCGCACAGCATTCAGGAACGCCTGATCGGCATTCGTCTCATAGCTGCCGAACGGCATATCGACGACGACAAAGGCCTTCTCTGCCCCCCGCATCACCGCCTGGCCATGCAGGATCATCATCTCCATCGTCACCCCGACCGTGGACGGCAGGCCATGCACGACCATGCCGACACTGTCGCCGACGAGCAGGATATCGGCGTGTTCATCCAGGATCGCGGCGGTCGGGGCGTCATACGCGGTCAACATGACCAGCGGCGTCGCCCCCTTGGCAGCGGCGATATCCTTTACGGTCTTGCGGGCAGTCTGGCTTTGCTTTGACATGGCCGAGCGATTAGCCGCTCCCGGGCCCCAGAGCAAGAAAACAGCACGTTGCCGCCTGCGCGCCCCATCACGGGAAAGCGCAGATGGCCGCCAGATCTCGCGGCGGCGCCCTACTGCCCGGGCTTTGACCGGTATGTTTCCCACATGGCAGCCGTAATCTCCGCATTTGAGGGCCACTGACCGCGCCGCTGTCCAGCATGCTGGACATAACGATCGAGCCGGGCAGGGTCGGGCTGAACAGGCGTAGTCCCTTCCAGAAAAAGCAGACCGGCAACGTCTGTCGGCATTTGGCGCACGAATGTCTCGGCCGCATCCAGTATTTCGCGAACCCTGCCGACAATAGCAGCCGGATCAAGCGGCTCCTCGACCGCAAGCGATCGCCAGACCCCGGCGGGGTGATTCAGGTTGCGGCGAATTTCTCCGATCAGCCCTTCCGGTGTAAAGCCGGGCGATTTCTCCACCGCCGCCCAGACGATCGCGCCCAGTGGGAGGACCGTGTCATGAACTCCGATCAGATCGACAATATCGCGCAGTTCACGCCGCCCCGCTGCCGCCAGAACCTTGTTCATTCCAAGATCGACCGGGTGAAGAACATAGCCAAACAGGGCGTCGCGCAGCGTCGGGAAGAAACGAAAGTCGCTGTCCATCGCCCATTCGAGCTTTGTAGCGCCCTGTCCATCCCTGATCTCGGCCGAATGGATTGTCGGCAACTGGCGTATCCAGGCGACCCGATACCCCGCATCCTGAAGGATACGCGCATCATTGGCTGCCGCTTGCGCAACGCGCTCAGCCCTGTCGTGAAAGATGTCGATGTCACCGGAAAACCGCGCCGAGTTACGGTTGAGCGGCGTACTGCCAGCTACGTAACTTTCAGGATCGCGCGAAGCGGCGAGCAGCCCCAGGATTTCCGTCTGGATCTTATGCAGCGGCACGGCATGCTCGCTCAATGGCTTCAGCGAGACGTCTTGCGGCCAGATCACCCTCTACCCTCAGGACATCTGCAATGGCGAGGGCATCTTCCGCGGTAGGTTCTGCTGCGGGCACGCGATTCCAGAGAGCCCTAACGCCAAAGGCCGTAAACGCCTGGCGATAGAGTTCTGCAAAGGACGGGGGCGGGCGTGATGTATCAATCATGCTTCAAGATACCATAGCACCCGGAAAAACTCCATTCTTTCAGATGGCTGGGTTCGACAAAGTGTCCCTCGCATCGGAAGGAGGCCTGTGGGCGCCTCAACCCGGCAACGCCGCCAACCAAACAGCACCGGGTGCAGCCATAGCAGGATCGCCGCATACACCGCCGCCCCAACCACCACAGCAATCACGTCCCCCATCGCCCAATGAAATTGCTCGGCTGCGGCGAGCCGGCGCGAGAGACAAGTCCCGACACAGCCCGGATTTTTCAACAGAACCAGAGCCAACAGGTTGACGTTACGTGCCGGATTTATTACGTGCGCCGGGTCTGCAAGCAGCAGATGGCAATCAAGGACACCTTGATGGACGGCAGTTCCAGTCGGACGCTCACAGGGCGAACCGGTCAAAACACAGTCCCTTCCGGCCTCTAGCGCCGGGCGATCCGGCTTCGTCTGATCCGCCCGCGATGGATGCCCTGCAGGGCTGAACATTCGCGCGGGCGTGAGATCTCTCTCACCTCGTATCATTAACCGGCGCGCAGGGGCGAAACCCTTCCCTGTGCGCTTTGCCTGGCGTGACCTTTGCGGCGCGCCGGCTGGCATGAGGAGGCCCATCATGGACGAACCGCCTAGTAGGCGGGCCGTGACCCATCCGGACGGATGGCGGCGGCCTGCACGATCACTCCCATATGAGCGCCTGCGGCAGGACGTCCGGCGTGTGCTGACCTTTTCTCAGGGGAGGAGGACAGCACGCCTCTGACTGCCTTCTGACGGGCGAATAGTAATGCCCCGTCAGGAGGAACTGACATGTCAAAACAACACATTGCGGCAGCAATCCGCGACTTTCTGAACAACAAAGATACCCCCTCGATCCAAACGGCGCTTGCAAGCCTGCACCCCGCGGATATCGCCAACGCGATCGGGACGCTGACCCCGGACGAAGTAGCCCCCGTCCTGACCACGCTGGGGGTTGAAACGGCCGCTGAAGTGTTCGGCTACCTGCCTGCAGAGATGCAGGCCGAGGCCGCGATGGCGATGGAGGCCGGCGCGCTCGCGAAGCTGATCACCATGATGGCCCCGGATGAGCGGGCCGACCTCTTCGCCGTGCTGCCAAAGCCGGTACAGGACCGGCTCCTGCCCGCGCTCGCCCAGGCTGACCGCGAGGATATCCGCAAGCTGTCAGCCTATCCGGAAGGCACCGCTGGCGCGATCATGACGTCTGACTATGCGACGCTTCGCGCAGACCTCACGACTGATGAGGCCATCGCCAAGCTCCGCAGGGAAGCGCCGAACAAGGAGACGATCTACGACTCCTATGTGGTTGACCAAGACCGGCGCCTGATCGGTGTCGTCTCGCTGCGAGACCTGCTGACCCAGCCCGACGACGCCCGCGTCGGCGAAATCATGGTACGCGAGATCATCATCGTTCATGCGGAAGACTCGCAGGAGGAGGCTGCGCGCAAGATCGCGCAGTACGACCTGCTGGCGATTCCGGTGATCAATGGTGGCGATGCGCTGGTCGGCATCATCACCGCCGATGATGCCATGGACGTGCAGGCCGCAGAAGCGACGGAAGACTTCTACCGGTCAGGCGGCGTCCAGGACGTCGCCGGCGACATGAAGGGCCACCTGCCTGGAGCGAAACGCATCACCAATGTGCGCACCGCCTCAACCTGGGTGCTCTACCGCATGCGGATTGTCTGGCTCGTGCTCTTGGTGTTCGGCAACATCTTCTCGGGGGCCGGCATCGCCTATTTCGAAGACACGATCATGGCCTATGTCGCACTTGTCTTCTTCCTGCCGCTGCTCATCGATTCCGGCGGCAATGCCGGGTCGCAGGCGGCAACCCTTATGGTGCGGGGCCTTGCCGTCGGTGATGTGCGCCTGTCGGACTGGGGAAAGATGGTGGGGCGTGAGACCTTTGTGGCCCTCCTCCTTGGCGTGTCGATGGCGATCGCGGTTTCTGCGATCGGCATTTTCCGCGGCGGCCCAGAGGTCGCACTCGTGGTGTCGCTCTCCATGGTGTGCATCGTCCTCGTCGGCTCGGTCATCGGGATGAGCCTTCCGTTTGTGCTGTCCCGGCTGAAACTCGACCCGGCCGCAGCCAGCGCGCCTCTGATCACCTCGATCGCCGATGCGGCGGGGGTGCTGATCTATTTCAGCATTGCCTCTGCTGTACTCGACGTTTCCGCTGCAGCCGCCTGACCGGCCCAAGCTAACTGGGAGAAAGACCTATGTTGAAATATCTTGCCGCTTTCTGCGGAGTCGCACTCGCTGTGTCTGTCATGCCAGCTGCCCACGCCTCGGGCGGCCCCTATGTGGTCGATGATGCGGGCATCACCGATCCGGGCATGTTCAAGCTGGAAAGCTGGGCCAGTCACGCCAATAATGGCAGCAGGGCCTATGTGATCGCGCCCGGATTTACACCGGCCTCGCTGCCCTTTGTCGAGTTTGAGTTAGGCATCGAACGCCGCCGCGCAGGCGGAGACTGGGAGACAACCTTCGCTCCGGCCGCCAAGATCGCGGTGCGTGAGGTGGGCGCCGACCGGTTCGGACTCGCCCTCGTCATGGGGACGGCTCACTCCGGTAACTTTCGCACCACGGAGACAGCCTATGCGAGCATACCCCTGACGGTGCCGGTC
Organism: Hyphomonas sp.; assembly: GCA_046289305.1. Classification (GTDB taxonomy): domain Bacteria; phylum Pseudomonadota; class Alphaproteobacteria; order Caulobacterales; family Hyphomonadaceae; genus Hyphomonas. Next base: position 5,743 of record JBKBVT010000136.1, read on the forward strand.
AATGACGCTCTGCACCTGCACTTTAACGCTGGCCTGGAGCGGGACTTGGGCAACAGTGAGACGGCTGGCATGTTTGGTGTCGCAGCGCAGAGCTTTGTTTCAGACCGGCTGGAGATCATCGGCGAGGTGTTCGGCGGGCAGACCGGCAGGGTGGGCTGGCAGGCGGGCCTTCGCCCCATAGTGCTGGACGGTTCACTCGCGCTCGACTTTGCCTATGGCCGAAATCTTGAAGGCGAGCGGGGCGACTGGCTGACCTTCGGGATTTCGACCGGCTTCTGAGGTCTGCCGTCTTGATGGGCGGGGCGTGCGTGATATCGCTGCGTCCCGCCCGTTTCCTTTTTGCGAGGGTTCCATGCTTGATCCGCTTATCATCCATTCCACGATCAATCTGGTGGCAGCCGTCCTGCTGGGCGCGCTGATCGGATTCGAGCGGCAATGGCGCCAACGTCTCGCCGGGCTGCGTACCAATACGCTGGTCGCGCTGGGCTCTGCCAGTTTTGTCGTCTTCTCGACGATTTTCGGCGGAGATGAGGTCAGCCCCACTCGCGTCGCAGCTCAGGTCGTCTCAGGCGTCGGATTCATCGGCGCCGGCATCATTTTCCGTGAGGGATTGAATGTGCGTGGGCTGAACACTGCAGCGACACTCTGGTGCGCAGCGGCTGTTGGCGTCCTCGCCGGTGCTGGCGCGCTTGCTTATGCACTGATCGTGGCGGTGCTGGTCGTGGCGGTCAATCTGCTGCTGCGTCCGCTTGCGGCCCGAATAAACCGCCAGCCGACTGACACAACCGAAATGCCGGCCGGCTACACGGTGACCATCGTGTGCCGGAGTGATCAGGAAGCCCACATCCGGGCTCTGCTCCTTCAGGGTGTGGCGTCAGGCAGTCTGCATCTGATTTCTCTCGACAGCGAGAATATCGAGGAAAGCGACCGTGTTGAGGTCTCAGCGGACCTGACTGCGGATGCGCGGGCCGACAAGACACTCGAACAGATTGTCGGCCGGCTGAGCCTTGAGCCTGCCGTTACAGCGGCGCGGTGGCGTATTGCCGAGATGGATCGCTAGGTCTGTTGATCTCAACCCGGCAAAGCCGCCACACCAAACAGCACCGGATGCAGCCACAGCAGGATCACCGCGTACACCGCGGCCCCAACCACCACAGCGATCACATCCCCCATCGGCGACACCGCCGCGTCCGGCCCCGGCCCGACATCGCCG
>JBKBVT010000137.1:0-6924 GCA_046289305.1 Hyphomonas sp.
CCCGTCAATGGGCGATATCAGCCCCATTTGTGGCCTATGCGGCCCCATTTGTGGCCTATGCGGCCCCATTTGTGGCCGATAGCAGCGCAAGAAATTGTTTTTTAACGTTTATTTTCGCCTGAACTATAAGAACTTATAGAACAAGAGTGGCGGAGAGCGCCTTCTATGAAATTTTCAGGGAATTTTGGCGCTTGTGGAGAGGTTCAGAGCCACCATCGTGCGGTCTGGATGATGGCGTCTGTAGTCTTGCTGAGAAGATCAGGAGGCCTGTGTTGCCGTCTGGATAGAGAGCTTCAACCCGAGAGCCTTTGACACCTTCAGAATCGTGGAGAGCGTGGGGTTACCTTGCCCAGAGAGCGCCTTGTTGAGGCCAACACGGCTCATTCCCACTTCCTGAGCAAGCGCGGTCATGTTGCGTGCCCGTGCCACGTCCCCTAGGGCCGCAGCGATCAGGGCTGGGTCCCCGTCTTCCATGACAGCTTCCAGATAGGCTGCGATGTCATCTTCACTCTTGAGGTAGTCTGCCGTGTCGTAGCGGCTGAAACGTTCTGTGGTCATGTCATTCACTCCATTGGGCCGCGATGCTCTTGGCGGCCTGGATATCCTTGTCCTGTGTCTTCTTGTCCCCACCGCACAGCAGGATGATCAGGACTGGGCCCCGTTGCTGAAAATACACTCGGTAACCAAGACCGTAGTCGATCCGCATTTCTGAAACCCCTTCACCAACGGGCTTCACGTCACCGGGGTTGCCAAGGCCCAGACGTCTTATGCGGACCTCGATCCTGGCCTTTGCGTTCCGGTCACGCAGCCCTGACAACCAGCGGTCAAAGGTTTCAGATTTGATCAGCTCATACATGTGAAAACTATAGTTATCAACCCGGTGCATTTCAATGCGTCTTCTGCTATTCTGGGTTGTCCTTTTCAGTCTTTTTCGCCAGCATACTCTCATCCGTACCTCACGGCTTCGCCGTTCTGTCCGAATTCGCGCTGGTGAGGGGGGAACCCCCTTCAAACCCCCAAGAGGGGGCCAGCCCCTAAACCCCGGCGGGGAAACCCCCTGCACCCCTTGGAGGCCCGTCCATGTCCGAGCGGATCGAGCTGCGCGTGAGCGCCGAGGAGAAAGCCCACTGGCAGGCTATCGCCACCAGTCGCGGGGTTTCTCTGTCCGAATTGATCCGCGCAGCTCTTTCCGGACAACGCCTGCGTACCCGGCGGGCGGCCCCGCGCGTTGACCCCGATCTGGTGCGCGAGCTGGCCCGGATCGGGAACAACCTCAACCAGCTGGCCCGCGCCGCGAACCGCCGCTCTCCGGTGGAGACCGTCTCGCTCCTGGTAAAGCTGATCGAGATCGACCGGGAGCTGGCCGTCCTGCGCGCTGCACATGAGAGGCCGCGCGATGCTGATTAAGTTCACCAGCGGCGGGCGTGGTGGGGGCGGGACTATCGCGCAGTATCTGACCGCCCCGGACCGCGAGGGGCGTGACCATGCCCCGCCCGAGGTTCTGCGTGGCGACACGGACCGGACGCGGGATCTGATCGACAGCATCGACCGCAAATGGAGCTACACCCATGGCGTGGTCAGTTTCGCCCTGGAGGACGCGCCGACCGAAGATCAGCAGCGCCTGGTCATGGATGAGCTGGAGGCGCTGGCCTTTGCCGGTCTCGACCCGGAGCAATATGACATCACCTGGGTGCGTCATCAGCACACCGAAGGCGGGCGGGTGGAGCTGCATTTTGTGACCCCGCGTATGGAACTGATCACCGGAAAAGCCCTGAACATTGCCCCGCCCGGCTGGGAAAGCACCTTCAGGCCGCTGCGGGACTTCCTGAACCATTCCCATGGCTGGGCGCGTCCTGACGATCCAGAGCGCGCCAGAGAGCTGCACAGCGCCCCTGTGCGGGATCTGGAGGGGTTTTCCCTGCGCGAGGGCAGAGAAGCCCTCCACAGCCTGCTGACGGGCCTTATAGGGGCGGGTGTTATCCAAGACCGCGCCGGGATGGTGGCGGCGCTGGAAGACGCCGCCATGACCGTTCCCCGCCAGGGCAAAGATTACATCACCGTGCAAGACCCCGAGACGGAAGAGCGCTTCCGTCTGAAGGGCCGGATTTACGAGAAGGATTGGACCTATGACGCAGAGCTTGACCGAGCGGCTGCAAGCACGCCACGCCACGCAGATGGCCGAGATCGAGGCCCTGACCTCGGCCGAGCTGAAGAAGCTCGCCGAGAACTTGATGCGCGTATCGGAAGCCGAGCTGATTTCCACGCACGACGCTATCCGCGAGATGAACGCGAGATGGAACTCTCAACTGGAGACCGTGAACGCCATCGCGCGCTGGTGGTGGATGGCGCTGATCGTGACCTGGCTGATGGTGGGGGTCTTGTCAGTCTGGCACTCCTGGACGAAATCGCCTTCGACCGCCGGGATCGGGCTTTATCAGACCTTCACGCACGAGGGGCGGAGCTATCTGATGTTGCCCGAGGGGACAGAGCCGATGGTCTGTCGGCAGGGCGAGAAGCGGATGCCCTGCGTGGCCCTGCCGGTGGAGCACTGAGCGATGGACCAGTTGACCCCCTTCGAGCGCGCCTTGCTCGCGCAGTTCGAGACCTTGGCGCACGGGTCCGAGGCCTCGCTGAAGGCCTCAAAGGCCATGGAGAGCGCCTTGCGGGATTACTCCGGGAAGGTTGGGGCGCGGATCAAAGAGATCGAGGCGCGGCAGACCGCTTTGACCGAGCACTTGAAGGACTTGGACACAGCCTTGACCGAGCAGACACAGCAAACGAAAGCCTTGGTCGATGCCGTGAACAGGTTGCTGGCCACACGGAAGAGCTAGAACGCGAAATTACACGGACACGGAACAGGGATCGCGGGTGGGATTGGGGGATGTGACTTCAACGAGATAACGGGATCGCTTGCAATGTTAACGACCACCCCTTGGGTTCGGCAAAGAAGGTCCGGTCGATTTCTGCCATGTTCACATCGTTCGGGAGAACCAGCAGGATACGCCCACGCATTGTTCCGTCTGTGTTAGGTTCTTCCCACATGCTACGGAATTGGTGCGCTGGCAGTTGGCGATTACCCCATGAGGGGTCTGCCACATGCACCACACCATCACGGCGGATGCCCCGGATGACTGTGAAATGATCATCGCCACGATACTGAACATAGGCAATGGCGGGGACTTGCAGCTGCTTGAGGTCATCGAAGGACAGCATGATGCCACCTGCACGTACCCCGTAGCTGGGCGCAACTTCCGCAAGCTGCTGGAAGGACGAGCGATCCGTTGCGCCCATGCGGGTCAGCACGTCCTCTTCGGTGATGGACATGCCGTAGAATTCGTTCAGGATCGTCGCCAGACTGGCCGCGCCGCAGGAATAGTCCAACTCCTGCTTAACGATACGGAAATCGCGCAGGGCCTTCCAAGAGTTTACGGTTGGTTGTCCGCTAATTCGACCACCGGGAAAGATGTCGGCCAATGCCACTGTTGGCATTAAAAAGCAAAACACGATAAAAAAGGAGGGTGCTTTCACAGTGCAGTGCCTACGAAAGAGATTCTCCGGTCACAGCTCGATGTACGATCCGTGCGGCAATGAATGCGATCGCGAGTCCAACTGCAAGCGCAATACCACTTCGGATTTCATGACAAAGAGCGCTCCCGTCACAAGCGTAGATGCTATTAGATAGGGTCATGATGATCGCAGTTGTCACCGGGGCACCAAGAATGCCGACGATGATCCCGATATTGTGCTTGAACCACTTTTCCATCTAGCCTTCCTCCATGTTCAGGAGTCTACCCGCTTTGCAGCGGGTAAACGAAATTAGACTAAGGCGTCACCACCAACCGCGACTGGAGCCGAAGCTGCTGATGCCTCCGCCTGTGAAACCACCTCCGAACGAGAGACCTGCTGACCTGAGACCGCTCACGGGCGAGAAGAAGCCCGCTCCGATACCGGCTGCGACGTGCCCGACGAAGCCTCGGGGGCTACGGCCGCCGCCGGCGAGATATCCGTAGCCAGCGCCATAGCCGCCGAGTACCGCACCGCCGCCATGCCGGACGACATGAAACAACCATGCACCTTCCGTATCCTGCATTTCGGTCTGGGTCATACCCCGTGCCGAGGCGATGACAACCGGCTCAGCGGCCTTGGGTGCTGCGGCCCGCGCAGTCTGCTGGACTGCTGCCGGAGCGGCAGCCTTGCCACCGAACGCAAAAGCCATGTCCGAGGCGCTGAGGCCCTGCGCCGCTGCGGGCGGCGCTATCATTACCACAACGCTGAGCATCGCCAACATCTTTGTGGCAAGTTTTGTGATCATGTTCATTTTGGTCACTCTCCTGTCAATGATGGTTACTTCCGCCCGAACTTCCGGGTCAGGGTGATGCCTGCGGTGAAGTTGCGGTCACCGAGGACTTCGGCACGGGCATCGGCGCGCAGCGTGGTGTTCTTGTCCCACGCATAGGCCAGCCCGAATTGCAGATCAGCATTTGTGTTGCGGCTACCCTGGGTGACGCCGTTCAACGTATCAGCCCCAGTGAAGTTCAGGCCGAAGCCGCCTGTCAGCGTCAGCTCATTGTTCACGGCGAACCCGACGCTGGGATTTATGAAGAGTGTGTCGCCGGGGTTGATCTGGTCAGCACCTACGGTGCGTTCAAGGTTCGCCCGGTAGCCCGCTGTCAGGGAAAGCACGACCGGATCGAGAACGCGATAAGCCGTGAAGCCGACTGTTCCCGATTTCCCTGTTTGGAAGTCCGTGCCACGTGCTGCCGTGTTTTCCAGCAGCGCAACATCGGCAAAACCGATCAGGCCGGGACGTTCCCCCTCGTCAAGGAACCTGTAGTTCATGCCGATGACAAGGCTCTGCAAAGACGTTTCAGACAGACTCTGGGTCAGACCCGTCGTGCTGTCGGTGAACCGCGAATGGTCGTAGCGCAGCGTTGCGCGCGAGTAGATTTCCGACCTGGTGGTCAAACCATAGCGCAAGCCGACAGTCGCCAGCAGTGTTTCGGCCTGGCGGTCGGTGGAGCCGACATCAACAGGGACACTGACAAATTCGCCTGTTCCGGTCTGAATGGTCTGATAAAGCCCCGCTACGCCGTTCTGGCGGGATGCCCTGAACGTGGTCCCGAATTCTAGGCGAAAGGTGCCCTTTTCGGACAGAAGCTCTTCCAGCTCGATGCCCAGACCATCCTGTTCGGCAATCCGCTCTTGTGCGCTGGCAATACCCGCAAAACCTGAGCACAGAGCCAAGGAAAAGACGAAACTACGCCGTACACCAAACATGGATATATACCGGATTTAATTGCTGGATTTGCTGCAATTTATGCTTGCAGGGGGGGGGGGGGCGTCAACCTTTTTCGTGTGTCATATTCTTGAAATGTGGCGCGCCTCAAGCATCGCCTTTTCAGGATCGAAACAGTCGGGCCAGAAGTCCCCGGGGACGCTGTTCTTTCAGCATGTCCTGCTGGCGTTCGGCCATCCTGCGCCAGTGATCCCGATCTTCCTTGATCTGCTGCAATTGTTCCCGCAGTGCGTCCCGCTCGGCCTCGGCGCGGGCAAGTGGAACCGTCAAATCAGGGCTGGGCAAGGCGGGCGCATCATGGTGGACATGCCCACTGGGCGCCCACTGGGCATCTGCCCACATATCAAGCATTTGCGGATCAATCTTCCAGTGATTTCGGTTATCACGAAATGCCTGCAATTCATGGATTTCTATCGCCCGCATGATGGTTCTGCGGCTGACGCCCTTCATCTGGGCAGCCTGGGCGGGTGACATGGGCGCAGAGGTGGGCGTTTTGGTGGGCATGTGATCAAACCTTGCCCACCTTAGCGCAGAACGCCTTGAACGTCTGCTCGATGTTGCGCGCATCGAGAGCGATACCCTTGTTGCTGCACCAGCTGCGGAACCTCTCAGCGATCATGGTATTGTCCATGTTGCAGCCAGAGGCCCGTTTAAGGCCCTTCCAGTGCGCATCGAACTCGATGCTGCCCGATACCGGGAAAGATCGCACAGCGGCCTCTGTGGTGCCCTCACGGCGCGCCTGACGGCCAACCTTGGGGCGGGCAAGCTCTTGCTTGGCCTCTTGCGGGTCTTCCTTGACTTGCCAGCCGATGGTGACGCTGGCGACCGTGCGCCCGATCTTGTTCGGCTTCGCGGTCAGGGTGAAGCGGGAGAGCTGGTTGATTTCAGCGATGGAGGGCTGAATTGCACGGCTGTTGAAGTGTGAGAACCTATCCAGCTTGCCTTCCGGCACGCCAAGCAAGGCCCGGAGGCCCTGCACAGTGAAGGTCTTGCTCTGGACGTGATCGAGGTTCACCAGGCTTGCGATGTGCTGGAACAGCAGCACGGAATACTTGCTGCCCAGGTGGAACACGGTCTGCCGATCAAGGATCGCCCAGTGGTTCGACGCAGCGGCGGCGCGGGTAAACATACGGCTGAAATACCAGCTGATAACCAGATCACCCGATACCTCTTCGCGATAGTCTATTTCGGCAATGTCCAGAAGCCCCCCGATGGTCACTCGCTTTTTCTCTGTGTTATCAGAGATCAGTACTGCTGCCTGAAGCTCTGCAAACAGGGGTGTGAGGCTTGCACGGTCATGATGACGTAGTCCGTTTACGGCCCGCATCTCTGAAAGCCTGATGCGGTGCTCCACATCCTCGCCCATGCGGCCGCCTGCCGTGGCGATGAGCAGATGCATCACCTTCAGTGCTGCTAGCCCGGGCGGGTTCTGCATGAAAATGCCTCGTGCCACCTCGGCTGGCAGCACGGTTTTGGTCTGGTCAAAGGCGCGATCCGCAGCCACTTCGAGTGTCTTTCCCATAGGCCACATTTATTTGCCACATTGTGTGGCCCGTCAATGGGCGATATCAGCCCCATTTGTGGCCTATGCGGCCCCATTTGTGGCCTATGCGGCCCCATTTGTGGCC
>JBKBVT010000138.1:0-6911 GCA_046289305.1 Hyphomonas sp.
GCTCCAGATTGGCGAATCTGGTGCCTGATGAATCACACATCACGCCAAAAATGAATCCTGAATGTCGATTAGACCTAAAGCGCAGGACGGTCTGCCGCCACACCCAGCGCTGCTTCCAGCGCCTCTCCGAAAGTCAGCATTCCGGCCTCGCGGAACAGCGGCGCCCAGAGCGAGATCCCAACGGGCGTTCGCGCCGGCGCAGCATCCGGCTCGGCTTCTGTATCGAACAGGGAGCGCGGCCGGGTTTCCTCAAAGCCTGCGCGCATCACCAGGCTGGGATGACCGGTGAAATTGGTCGGCACCAGCAGGCCGCTTGAGAAACTCGGCCCGATGACAACATCGAAAGGCTGGAACGCTGTGTCCAGCGCCTCCATCCACCGGCGGCGCAGGCGGTCCGCCTGAATGAGATCTATCGCAGTGATGAAGCGTGATGCCCGGAACGTGTTCGGCCAGGCCGCATCATCCTGCCAGCTGAGCTCTGCGTCGCGCCCGCTCAGCGTCAGCTCCTCAAACGCCGCCGCCGCTTCGGCAAAGAGTTGCAGCGTCAGCGGCTCGGCCGGAAGGTCCGGCCGCCGGAACTCGCCGAGGGTGGCACCGAGATCCTTCGCAGCTTCCATCGCCTGCCTTTCGGCAGGGGAGGCGGCTTCGAGCCAGGCCGGATCATAGCCGAGCCGCAGTCCGGCCACGCCCTGCCCGCCCTCGAAGGCAAATCCGGAGGCGATCGATCCGGCATCCTCCGGGTCCTGTCCGTTGAGCGCCGTCAGGACGAGCGCGCAGTCAGCCACCGCGCGAGTCATGGGGCCGACCTTGTCGAGTGACCAGCAAAGCGCCATGCCGCCGGCGCGGCTGACCCGGCCGAAGGTCGGACGCAGGGCGGTGGTTCCGCAGCGCATCGACGGCGAGATGAGCGAGCCCAGCGTTTCGGTGCCGATGGCAAAGGTGGCGAGCCCGGCCGCGACCGCACTGGCCGAACCGGCGCTCGAGCCAGAGGAGCCTTCGCGCGGATCAAAGGGATTGCGGGTGGTGCCGCCGAACCAGATGTCACCATAGGCCAGAGCGCCGCAACTCGTCTTGCCGAGGAGGATTGCGCCCGCGTCTTTCAAGCGGCGTACTATGGCGGCGTCACCCTGAGGCTGTTGTGTCAGATAAGGCTCCGCGCCCCAGGTCACGGGTGCGCCTTCGGCATCGAACAGGTCCTTGAGGCCGTAAGGGATGCCGTGCAGAGGCCCGCGCCACCGGCCGGCGGCGATCTCTGCATCCATCGCGGCCGCTTCAGCCCGCGCCCGGTCCGGCATGACGCTGATATAGGCGAGCAGAACCGGGTTCAGCCGCTCGATCCGGCTGAGGAACACATCGGTCACATGCCGGCAGGTGATCACCCGCGCGCGCAGCCACATGCCGAGTTCCGGAATCGTGGCGAAGGCGATATCGTCTTCAGACGGTTTGGCGCCCAGGCGCATGGGACGGACACTGACGCCGCCCTCCGCCTCGACCGGATAGGTTTTGCCCGGAAGGCGTGGATCAAACACCGTCGCCGGAGCGAGCCCATTTGGTTTCGGGAAGGCGCGCAGTGCCTGCACAGTCTGTAGCTGCTGTTCGAGCGCGCCCGCCATCTGCGCCCGCTGTGCCTCTGAATAGGTCACCCCGGCAAATTTTTCAGCACCCGAAATGGGAGAGCAGGCCGGGGCGGCGTCAGGCGTTCCCGCTTCCGAGGGCCGCGTACAGGCGGAAATGGCCACGCCTGCAGCAGCTGCACCACCAAGGCGCAGAAATCCCCGGCGTGATTTTCGCGGATTTTTGTCACTGCTCAATGCCGCCCCCTGTTTGCCCTGCCGGAATGGCTGCCCTATCATCCGATGATAGTGCGCAGCCCGGCGTCCGGCGCAAGGGTGCGCGGCCCTGAAAAGACCGATTGGAGATCTGATGCGGATTGCCCTCTTGCCGCTGAGCCTTTGTATGCTTGTTGCCTGCACCACAGCCCCAACTCCGGAGATGACTTTGACTTCTGACGCACCCCCGGAACAGGCCGCCTTTGACGAGTCGGCGCATCTCTGGCTGGAGAAAGTGGAGGGCGAGGCCGCCCTTGCCTGGGTCACCGCGCAGAATGAGCGCACGCTGGCCGAGCTGGAAGCCGATCCGCGCTATGCCGGTTTCGAGGCCGCCGCCCTCGATGTTCTCAACTCTTCTGAACGCATCCCCGCCGGTGCGGTGCGTGACGGATACGTCTACAATTTCTGGCAGGACGAGACGCATGTGCGCGGCATCTGGCGGCGCGCGCCGCTGGAGAGCTACGCCACCGACACACCGGCCTGGGAAACCCTGCTCGACATCGACGCGCTGGCAAAAGCTGAAGGCGCCAACTGGGTCTATAAGGGCGCCAGCTGCCTGCGGCCGCCGCCGGGCGGCGAATGGCGCTGCCTGGTCCAGCTGTCGGATGGCGGTAAGGACGCGGTCGTGAACCGCGAGTTCAACGTCGAAACAAAGTCTTTCGTGGACGGCGGCTTCGAGACACCGGAAGCCAAACAGGGCCTCGCCTGGGCCGGGCCGGACACGCTGCTGATCGCCACCGACTGGGGCGATAGCACGCTGACCCAGTCGGGCTACCCCTTCATCGTCAAGCGCTGGCAGCGCGGCGGCGCCCTTGAGGATGCGGAAGAACTCTTCCGCGGCAAGGAAACCGATGTCGGCGTCTGGCCATGGGCGATCCGCCTCGAAGACGGCCGCGTCCTGCAGGGCGCCGTTCAGGCCGAAACCTTCTTCACGTCCAGATATTTCTGGTTCCCGGACGGCGAAAGCGAGCCGGTTGCCATGCCTCTCCCGCTGCGCTTCTCGGCGCGCGGTCTCTACAAGGGTCAGTACCTGTTTACCGTGAATGAGGACTGGGCGCCGGAAGGCCAGGATGCGTTCCAGTCGGGCGATCTCGTGGCCTTCGACCTCGACACCTTCCTCGAAACCCGCACCCTGCCGCCGGTCAGCCTCGTCTTCCGGCCCAGCGAAACGCAGGCGGTCAACGGCGTCGGCGTCGCCAAGGGCGCAGCGCTTCTGTCGATCAATGACAATGTCGCCGGGCGCCTTCTGAAGCTTGAAACAGATGGCGCAGGTGGCTGGACCACCGCGCCGGTCACCCTGCCTGGCACCGGACAGGTCAGCCTCGCTTTCACCGACGACCGCGAAACAACCGTGTTCCTGAACTATCAGGACTTCCTGACGCCGGCCTCGCTCCTCAACTACGATATCGGCACCGGCGAGGTGACGAGCCTCAAGAGCCTGCCGCCCAAATTCGATACGGCGGGCCTCACGGTTGAGCAGCATTTTGCGACATCGGCAGACGGCACGCGCGTCCCCTATTTCGTCGTCCGGAAGGAAGACATTCCGTTCGACGGGACAACCCCCACGCTCCTCTATGGCTATGGCGGCTTTCAGGTGGCCTATCTGCCGTCCTACAGCGCGGTGCTCGGCCGCAACTGGCTGGAGCAGGGCGGCGCCTATGTCCTCGCGAACATCCGCGGCGGCGGCGAGTTCGGCCCGAACTGGCACCAGGCCGGCCTGAAACAGAACCGCCAGCGTATCTATGATGATTTCATCGCCGTCGGCGAAGACCTCGTCTCGCGCCAGATCACCAGCCCCGAACATCTCGGCATCATGGGGGGCTCGAATGGCGGCCTCCTGATGGGCGTCATGCTGAACCAGCGCCCCGAACTCTGGAACGCCGTTGTGGTCCAGGTCCCGCTGCTCGACATGCTGCGCTACCATCTGCTGCTGGCAGGCGCCTCCTGGGTCGATGAATACGGCTCACCGGATGTGCCGGAAGAGCGCGCCTTCCTCGAGACCATCTCGCCCTACCAGAACTTCGACCCGTCGAAGCCCTATCCGGTCCCGTTCTTCGTGACGTCAACCAAGGACGACCGCGTCCATCCCGCTCATGCCCGCAAGATGGCGAAGCGGTTCGAGGAAGCGGGCCTGCCTTTCCTGTACTTCGAGAACATGGACGGCGGGCACGCGGCCGCCGCAGACCAGACGGCACGGGCGAAACGCTCCGCCCTCGAATACACCTATCTGGCGCGGCAATTGTTCCCCGAAACGGCCGACTGAGCAGAAAGGCCGCGCGAAACCTGTTCGCGCGGCCCCGACCCCCTTTGCCTTGGGGGAAAGCCTGTGGCACATATGACACATGACGCTGGATGAACCCGGGCTCGCTGAAGCAGGTTTCCGTCTCGACCCGCTCGACGAGACGCATCGCTCTGTGCTGGCCGCTTCCGGCGCCACCGAAGCGATGTGGAACTGGATGCCGGTCATGCCCGCAGGCACCAGCTTCAATTCCTACTTCGATTTCATCCTGGCCGAGGGACGGGCCGGGCGGATGGTTCCCTTCTTCATTACCCGCGAGTCCGATGGCGCCTTTGCCGGTGTCATCACCTTCATGAACATCTTCCGGACCCATCGCCGGCTCCGGATCGGCTACCGGTGGCATCCCGAACATATGCGGGGTGGCCTGCTCTCGGCCGCGACTTCGCTCGCCCTGATCAAGCGCGCCCATCACAGCCGGTTCCAGCGGCTCGAATTTGTGGTGAATGTTGCCAACAAGGAGGCGATTGCGTCGGTCGAGCGGTTCGGCGCAAAGAAGGAAGGCGTGCTGCGGCGCTTCATGCGCACGGCCAACGGGCTCTGGGCCGACGTCGCGGTCTACTCCCTCGTCGGCACTGAAATCGACCGGACCATTGACGCCCTGACCGATCAGGTGCGGGCGCTGCAGTCAGCCGAAGCTTGACCCCGCAGGGCTTTCGTGGTTCACGCGCCCTCAAATCTCGCGCAATCCACAAGCGCGCCCTGACCGGCACAAATCCCCATATCTGAGGGATGGGAGGCCAGCGGGGCCCCCCGCCCGGCGAATTCTCGCTCAGCGGGGACTTCGTGCATTGGGCCGGAATGGAGACGGTAGCGGTATGTTCGACACACTCAGCGAGCGCCTTGGCGGCATTTTCGACGGCCTGACCGGCCGCGGCGCGCTGTCTGAAAAGGACGTCAGCGAGGCGCTGCGCGAAATCCGGGTCGCGCTCCTGGAGGCCGATGTCGCCCTACCGGTCGTCAAGGACTTCATCGAGACGGTGAAGGTCCGCGCCATCGGCGAGGAAGTCATCCGCTCGGTCCGCCCCGGCCAGCAGGTCATCAAGATCGTCTATGACGCGCTGGTCGACATGCTCGGCGCCGACGAGGATGCGTCCCATCTGCGCGTCGACACGCCGCCGGCCGTTGTCATGATGGCGGGCCTGCAGGGCTCGGGCAAGACGACCACCACCGGCAAGATCGCCACACGCCTTGCCGACCGCAACAAGCAGAAAATCCTCCTCGCCTCGCTCGACGTGCGCCGCCCGGCCGCTATGGAGCAGCTCGCGATCCTCGCCGGACAGGCCGGCGCGAATGTCAGCTCCCTGCCGATCATCCCCGGCCAGCTGCCGGCGGACATTGCCCGCCGCGCGCTGCAGGCGGCCAAGATCGGCGGTTATGACGTCCTCTTTCTCGATACCGCCGGCCGCACCTCCATTGACGAACAGATGATGTCGGAGGCGGCCGAGATCGCCGCCATCGCCAAGCCGTCCGAAGTCCTGCTCGTCGCCGACGCGCTGACCGGCCAGGACGCCGTCGAGACCGCCCGCCGCTTCCATGAGCGCCTGCCGCTGACCGGCCTCGTCCTGACACGGATGGACGGCGACGGCCGCGGCGGCGCTGCGCTGTCGATGCGCGCCGTCACCGGCCTGCCGATCAAATTCCTCGGCACCGGCGAGAAGCTCGACGGCCTCGATGCCTTCGATGCACGCCGCGTCGCCGGCCGCATCCTCGGCCAGGGCGACATTGTCAGCCTCGTCGAAAAAGCCTCCGAGCAGATGGACGCCGAGAAGGCCGAGCGGATGGCCGCGAAGCTGAAGAAAGGCGAGTTCGACCTTGAAGACCTCGCCGATCAGCTGCGCCAGATGCAGCGCATGGGCGGCATCGGCGGCATCATGGGCATGATGCCCGGCGTGCGCAAAGCCAAGGAAGCGATGGCCGGCGCCAATCTCGATGACCGCGTGCTGAAACGTCAGGAGGCGATCATTCTCTCCATGACGCGGGCCGAGCGCCGCAAGCCCGCCCTCCTCAACGCCTCGCGCCGCAAGCGCATCGCTGCCGGCGCCGGGGTCGAAGTGTCGGACGTCAACAAGCTGCTCAAGATGCACCAGCAGATGGCCGGCATGATGAAGAAGATGCGCACCAAGGGCGGCATGAAAAACCTGCTCGGCGCAGCCCAGGCCGCCGGCCTGTCACAGGCAGACCTCGCCCGAATGGGCGGTGGCCCTGGCGGCGGTATGGGCGGCGGTATGCCGGGCCTTGGCGGAAGCAGCCTGCCAGGTCTCGGCGGCGGCTCGCTGCCCGGCCTGCCGGGCGGAGGGACGAAAAAGAAATGACCAGTTCCGATCAAACCCTCGCCCTGTTCCAGCTCAATCAGCTGCGCGGCTCCATCGACAATCTCGATGCGATCCTCGTCCACACGCTGGCCGAACGCTTCAAGCTGACCCAGGAAGTCGGCAAGCTGAAGGCGCTGCACAATATGCCGCCTGCGGACAAATCCCGCGAGGCCGCGCAGATCGAGCGCCTCAGGCAGCTCGCCCGCGAATCCGGGCTCGATCCGGCCTTCGCCGAAACATTCCTCACTTTCATCGTGGCGGAAGTCATCCGCCACCATGAGCAGATACGCGGCCAGGAGGCCGAATAAGAAACCTCGAGAGACAAGACTTACAGGAGAACCCAAATGTCGCTCAAAATCAGGCTCGCCCGCGGCGGGTCCAAGAAACGCCCCTTCTATTCGATCGTCGTTGCCGACGCCCGCGCCCCGCGGGATGGCCGCTTCATCGAGAAGATCGGCACCTATGATCCAC
>JBKBVT010000139.1:0-6908 GCA_046289305.1 Hyphomonas sp.
CTTGGCGAGGGTCCAGGCGAGGGCGAGTTGCGCGACGCTGCAGCCGGCCCGTTCAGCGATGTGGCGCGCCTCCTCAAGCAGGGCGAGGTTCGCCGGATAGAAGTCCGGGGCGAAGCGCGGGAACATGGAGCGTCTCAGGTCGCCGGGCTGGAAGGCGGCCGGGTCGGCGGGCGGGTCCGACAGGAAGCCGCGGCCGACCAGCGAGAAGGCGACGAGCGCGGTGTCAAGCTCGCGGCACGCCTCCAGCACGGCGATTTCCGGATTGCGGACCCAAAGCGAGTATTCCGATTGCAATGCGGCGACGGGGTGCACCGCATGCGCACGTCGGAGCTGCGCCTCCCCCATCTCAGACAGGCCGGCCATGCGGATCTTGCCTTCGGAGACAAGGTCTGCGAGTGCGCCCATCGACTCTTCGATGGGTACTTTGGGGTCCGGGCGGTGCAGGTAGTAGAGGTCGATCACGTCCGTCTGCAGACGTTTGAGGCTCGCCTCGCAGGCAGACTTGATGGCCTCGGGGCGGGCATCGAGGACGCGCTGGCCATCGCGGATCGCGAGGACGCATTTGCTCGCGAGGAGATAGTCCTGCCGCCGGTGGCCCAGCGCCTCGCCGATAAGTTCCTCGCTGCGCCCGTCGCCATAGATGGTTGCGGTGTCGAGGAAGTTGCAGCCGAGATCGAGCGCCTGCTGCAACAGGCGCTTCGCCTCGCCCTCCGCCATCGGCGGGCCATAGGCATGGGTGATATTCATGCAGCCGAGCCCGACGGGATAGACGTCCCGGTCCCCGATGCGGCGCGGACTTGTTGGCATACGGACTAACCTCTCGGCTCGAACCGCTGGCGCAGGTCCGCCTTCAGGATCTTGCCATTGGCGTTGCGCGGCAGCGGATCAGACTGGAACTGGACTTCGACCGGCACCTTGAACGGCGCGAGGTTGCCGGCGAGATGCGCGCGCAGCTCCGCCTCAGTCAACGACTTGCCGGGCTTCAGCTGGACCACGGCGCCCACCTCCTCGCCCAGCACCTTGTGCTGGATGCCGACCACGGCGGCGTCCATGACGGCCGGGTGGTCATAGAGGGCGTTCTCGACCTCAATACAGTAGATGTTCTCGCCGCCGCGGATCAGCATGTCCTTGGCGCGGTCTACGAGATAGAGGAAGCCCTCTTCATCGATGCGGGCAAGGTCGCCGGTGACCACCCAGCCTTCGCGGAAGGTTTCGGCGGTGGCATCTGGCCGGTTCCAGTAAAGGCGGCAGTTGGACGGGCTCTTGCACCAGAGTTCGCCGACTTCGCCGGGGGCCATGTCCTGACCGTCCGGATCGCAGATGCGGAGCTCCACCGCAGCAGGCGGCGCTCCGGCGCTGGAAGGACGGTTCACATAATCCTCGCCGATGTTCAGCGTGGCGGTGGCAGACGTTTCCGTCATGCCCCAGCCATTGCCGGGGGCCGCATCGGGGAAGCGTTTCTTGATGGTCGAGACGAGTTCCGGCGCCGACGGCGCGCCGCCATAGGAAATGACGGCGATGGTCGAGAGGTCGTACCGGTCGCGGTCCGGATGTTCGAGCAGCTGCCAGGCAATGGCCGGGACGCCGCCGATGGTGGTGATCTTCTCCGCCTCAATGATGGGGAGGGCTTCGCCCGCATCCCATTTATACATCGCCACGATCTTGTCGCCGCGCAGGGCGGACGGGATCATCACGGCAAAGGCGCCGGTGGCGTGAAAGAACGGAATCGAGAGCAGCGTGGCGCGCATCGCGTCGGGGTCCGGCGCCGGGACTTGCTCACCCTTGCGCAGATACATCCGGGCCTGGCAGGTCATCGAGTTGAACATGTTGGAGATGACGGCGCGGTGGGTCGCCAGCGCGCCCTTGGGTTTGCCGGTGGTGCCGGAGGTATACATGATGGTGGCGTCGTCATCCGGCGCGAGGTGCACGCCGGGTGGGCCAGCATCAGCCAGGCTGTGCCAGCTGTTCGGATCGCCTACGATGGCATCGAGCGACGAGACGCGGGGATCGGCAATGTCGTCGGTGGCTTCACGCGCAATCAGGATGTGTTCGAGATCGGGTAACGCATCAAGCCGGCCGCGGATGCGCTCATGGATCTGGCTGTCGCAGATGGCGAGTTTCACGCCCGCAAAGGAAAGGCCGTATTCAAGTTCCTCGGCCGTCCACCAGGAATTCATGGGCGTCGCGATGGCGCCGATGCTGAGGGCAGCATAGAAGGCGAGCGGCCATTGCGGATAGTTCCGCATGATGATGGCCACCCGGTCGCCCTTCTGGACACCGTACCGGCCGCGCAGCTCGGCCGCGAGGCGGCGCACGGCGAGGTGCAGCGAGCCGAAGGTGACGCGCTCATTCTGGTAGACGAGGTAGGTGCGCTCTGGGAATTGCTGATTGGCGAGGTCGAGAATCGCGGGGATCGTCGGCGGCGCGTTCTTGTAGACCTTCATCGGCACGCCGCGAATGACGGCGTCCTCAAGCTCGACCGGGGAGCCGGGACCCGCCAGGGCGGCATTGGCATCGGCAATGGACAAGGCTGGCCAGTTCGGGGGCAGAAGATCTGACGGCATCGCGTTCCTCGTGGTTTATGTTTTCGGCAGAAAACCACGCATGCGTCAGGGATAGAAGAGGCCGGGCGCGGCTCTGGTCTGATTTCAGGCAAAATTTTGCGCTGAGCCGCCTATGCCGCAGGGTAAAGGCGGCCTCCCCGCACGCGCAGGGAGGCCGGAGGGGCGATTATTTGCCGTATTCGCAGAAGCGGACGGTGCGAACCGTGCCGTCGCGGTCGGTGACATTGTAGGACTGGCCGGTCAGGCCAGGCTCGTCGCAGAGATAACCGATCTGGTACATCGCCAGCAGCGGCTCATTGCCGGGCTGGAGGGCGTGAGAGGTCATCACGTCGATGGCGTCTTCGTGGCGGCCGAGCTTCATCAGCGCATCAAACCGTTCGGTCCGGGTCGCGTCCGGATTGGCTGTAACGGCGTTGAGCGTTTCGATTTCGATCTGAACCGGGGTCAGCTGCTCGCTGGCGCGGCGGGCCCAGGCGGTGCCGGGATAGTCCTGGATGATCTCGTCGAAATAATTGGCAGAGCCTGGCAGGTCATAGCCGCCCGGGCCTTTGCTCAGCGTGCCGAGTTCGAACAGGACTTCGGCTTTCTGGTCGGCCGTCAGGTCCGGATCGCCGACAAGCTGCATCAGGCGACGGATGGCCGCCGGCACATTGCCCGAATCCACCAGTTCCCCGGCGGATTTCAGGCCGAGTTCGTAGGAGGACGGAACCTCTGTAACGACGGGCGGGGTGTAGATCTCGGTTTCCGGCGCGGTGGCGCAGGCGGAGATGACGAGGGCGGAAACGGCCGCGGCGGCGAGAATGCGGATCATGGTGTTCTCCTGAAAGATGCCCGACTCAGCCGGGCATGCCGTCTGCTCATATCCTGCAGATATGAACAGGCACAGGGCCAAAGTGTGAAGATCCTATGGCTGAGAAAGAAGGTATCGCCCCGGTCAGACGGCAGAGATGTGCCGCTCGATCGCCGTCAGGTCGCCCCGGCCAAGCGCCTCAATGGCGCGGGACGCGATGTGGCGGGCCGTGAGGCCGGCGAATTCGTACATGGCGACGGGGCTGTCCTGATCCTGGAAGATGTCCGGCAGGGTCATGACGCGGACCTTCAGGCCGCGGTCGAGGGCGCCGGTGTTGGCGAGTTCCTCAAGCACGAAGCTGCCGAAGCCGCCGCGGGCGCCTTCTTCGACCGTGATCAGCACTTCATGCTCACGGGCCAGCCGGGCAAGAAGCTCGGAATCGAGCGGCTTGGCAAAACGGGCATCCGCCACAGTCACATTCAGGCCCTGGGCGGCGAGCATCTCGGAGGCGAGGAGCGCTTCACCGAGGCGGGTGCCATAGGCGAGGAGCGCGATCGAATTGCCCTCGCGCACGATGCGGCCCTTTCCGATTTCGAGCGCGGTGAGGATTTCCGGAATCTCGACCCCGGTGCCCTCCCCCCGCGGATAGCGGAAGGCGCTGGGCCGGTCGTCGATCTCGAGGGCGGTCTTCACCATGCGGGCTAGCTCTGCCTCGTCCGAGGCAGCCATGCAGATAAAGCCCGGCAGAGCGCCGAGATAGCCGACATCGAAACTGCCGGCATGGGTCGCGCCGTCTGCGCCGACGAGGCCGGCGCGGTCGATGGCAAAGCGCACGGGCAACTTCTGGATGGCCACATCGTGGACGACCTGATCATAGCCGCGCTGCAGGAAGGTGGAGTAGATCGCGCAGAACGGCTTCATGCCATCGGCGGCGAGGCCAGCGGCGAAGGTGACGGCATGCTGCTCGGCGATGCCGACATCGAAATGCCGCTCGGGGAATTTCTTGCCGAAAATGTCCGTGCTGGTGCCCGACGGCATGGCCGCGGTGATGGCGCAGATCCGGTCATCGGTTTCGCCGAGTTTCGCGAGCGTCTGGCCGAAGACTTTCTGATAGGCGGGCGGGCCGCCGCTGCCTTTGGCCTGCTCGCCGGTGACGACCGAGAATTTCGAGACGCCGTGATACTTGTCGGCGGAGTTTTCGGCGGGTGTGTAGCCCTTGCCCTTCTGGGTCACGACATGGAGCAGGATCGGACCGTCCTGCATGGCCTTGATGTTCTCGAGGATCGGCAGGAGCGTGTCGAGGTCATGCCCGTCGACCGGGCCGACATAGTAGAAGCCCATCTCCTCGAACAGCGTGCCGCCCATGGCGAAACCGCGGAGGTATTCCTCAGCGCGGCGGGCCGGCGATTCGAGGCCCATCGGGCCGACAACCTTCTTGGCGATGCGGCGCAAGCCCCGATAGGGGCGCGAGGAAACGAGGCGCGAGAAATAATGGCTCATCGCGCCGACAGGCGGGGCGATCGACATGTCATTGTCGTTCAGAATCACGATCATTCGCGAGCGGTCGGCGCCGGCATTATTCATGGCTTCATAGGCCATACCGGCAGACATCGAGCCGTCGCCAATGACGCAGATGACGTGGTTGTCGCCCCCCATCAGGTCGCGCGACTTGGCAAAGCCATGGCCGGCGGAGATGGAAGTGGCGGCGTGCGCGGCGCCGAAGGGGTCGTATTCGCTCTCGGAACGCTTGGTGAAGCCGGACAGGCCCCCGCCCTGGCGCAGGGTGCGCATCCGGTCCTTGCGGCCGGTGAGGATCTTGTGGGGATAGCATTGGTGGCCGACATCCCAGATCAGCTTGTCATCCGGTGCGCTGAAGACGGCATGGATGGCGACGGTCAGTTCGACGACGCCAAGGCCGGAACCGAGATGGCCGCCGGTAACGGAAACCACGTCGATGACTTCCTCGCGCACTTCCGCTGCGACCTGTTTCAGGTCCTGGCGGCTGAGCCCCTTCATATCGGCGGGGGAATCGATCTGGTCGAGAAGGCGGTTGGGTCGGATATCTGTCATCTGTTTACGCGGCTTTTCCTGAAAACCTTCCGTCAATTCAACGCGGCCGGTTCAGCACATACTCTACGGAATGAAGGAGTATATCGGCCTTGTCACGGAAAATCGCCAAATGTTCCTTGGCCTGGGCGGCGAGAAGCCGCACGCGCTGGCGGGCTCCCTCGACTCCCAGAAGGGTGACAAAATTCGCCTTCCCGGCGGATTTATCCTTTGCAAGCGGCTTGCCAGCAATGGCTTCATCGCCCTCGGCGTCGAGGATATCGTCGGCGATCTGGTAGGCGAGGCCCAGATCGTTGGCGAAACCTGCGAGCGCATTGCGCTCGGCTTCGCGGGCGTGGCCAATAATAGCAGCAGCCTCCATGGCATAGGATATCAGCGCGCCGGTCTTCAGCCGCTGCATGCGGGTGATCGTGTTGAGATCGCGGGGGCTGTTTTCTTCCAGCATGTCGATCATCTGGCCGCCGACCATGCCGCGCGCGCCGGCCGCATCGGCGAGGCGCTCAATGAGCAGGACGCGCACCGCCGGATCGTCATGTGTCTCGGAGGAAGCGAGAATCTTGAAGGCGAGCGTCAGGAGCGCGTCGCCAGCGAGGACAGCGGTTGCTTCGTCGAAGGCCTTGTGAACGGTCGGCTGGCCGCGGCGGAAATCGTCGTCGTCCATGCATGGCAGGTCGTCATGCACGAGCGAGTAGCAATGGATGCATTCGAGTGCGGCGGCAGTACGCAGGAGGCTTTTCTCGGAAGCGCCGAACATCGCGCCGGTCTCGAGGACGAAGAAGGGCCGCATACGCTTGCCATTGGCGAGGGCGGCGTGGCGCATGGCGCGCATCAAGTTGGCTTCGGGGCCGCTGGCGGGGGGAATCAGCTGGTCCAGCGCTACCGTGACCCGGTCCGCGACCTCCTTCAGGCGTTGTTCGAAATCGGCCACAGCCCCCATCTGCCGGGCCCTAGTCGAAAGCGGCCGGCTCGGTCGCCGGTCCGGCTGTGCCCTGGACGATCTGCTCGACTTTCAGCTCGGCGGATTTGAGGCGCGTCTCGCAATGCGCTTTCAGCGCAGCGCCGCGCTCATAGATGGCGATAGACTTTTCGAGTTCGACTTCGCCAGCTTCCAGCTGGCGGACGATGCCTTCCAGCTCGCCGAGGGCTTCCTCGAAGCTCAACTTGTCGACCGGTCTCGCTTTGGTATCCGCCATGATATGCCCGTTGTGTCTGCGTAGACCCACCTGTCTAGAGCGGGGGGGCGGAGGCGACAACCGGTTTTCCGTTTCAGCGGCCGCGGTACTCGTAGACGCGGTAGCTCCAATACTGGTCACCGCCATCATGCACGCAGACCCAGCCGAGGCGGCGGAGTTCGGGCCGCAGCATACGGTTGAACCAGCCATGTGCGGCGAGATAGACCTTGCCGCCTTCGGACGCCTCATGCAGGTGCCGGGCGGCGGCGTTGGCCCGCAGGCGCGCCTCGGCAATCGATTCGCCGTCAAGGGCAT
>JBKBVT010000140.1:0-6880 GCA_046289305.1 Hyphomonas sp.
CCAGGATGGAGCGGCCAATGACGACGACATGTTTGCCGGAGAGGTCTGCGCCGAGGGCGCGTTTCGCAAGGATCACGCAGCCAGAGGGGGTGCAGGGCCTGAGGCCCGGCTTGCCGAGGCTGAGCCGGCCGGCGGAGGTTTCCGTCAGCCCGTCAACATCCTTGGCGGGGTCGATCTTCGCGATGGCAGCGTCGGCGTCGAGACCGCCCGGGAGCGGCAGTTGCAGGAGGATGCCGTCCACGGAGGGGTCTGCGTTCAGCGCGGCGATCAGCGCTTCGACTTCAGGCTGACTTGCAGTCGCGGGGAGGCGGTGGTGGAGCGATTGCATGCCGGCGGCTTCGGTCGCCTTGACCTTGTTGCGGACATAGACCTCGCTGGCGGGATCTTCGCCGACCAGGACGACGGCGAGGCAGGGCCTGTCCGGCAGCGTCGCCA
Source organism: Hyphomonas sp. (assembly GCA_046289305.1). Lineage (GTDB taxonomy): Bacteria > Pseudomonadota > Alphaproteobacteria > Caulobacterales > Hyphomonadaceae > Hyphomonas. Next base: position 436 of record JBKBVT010000140.1, read on the forward strand.
CCGCCGCCCCGACCGCCGCGCGCACATCAGCCGCCACGGCATTGCCATCCAATTTTGTCGCGCTCATTGCCTGCCAGCCTTTTGATCCGGGCACGCAGAGACGCAGGCCCTTTATCCGGTGGCTTTTATCCGAGTCTTTGCGCGCGTCACCACCCCTGCGGCAGGATCAGAACGGAACCATGCCGTAGCCATAGCGCACGATGAGCGAACGCAGGAAGAAGAGGATCAGCAGCACGATCAGCGGGGTCAGGTCGAGCCCGCCCATCTGCGGCAGCAGATTGCGGATCGGGCGGTAGACCGGCTCGGTCAGGCGCTCGAGGCCGGACCAGATCGTCCGCACGGTCGGATTCTGCACGCTGAGCACATTGAACGCGACGAGCCATGACAGCACCGCCTGGATAATGATGATCCAGGTGAGGATGCTGAGGATCACCAGGATGACGTCGAGAATGGCGGCCATCTGCCCTTTGCTCCGTTAGCTTATCTGCTTCGAGGCGAGACTTAGGGCGAACCGCCCCCCTGAGGCAAGCGCAGGCATGTCGCTCCCCTGCCGCTAGGACAGGGTTTGGCAAGGTATGAGACGCGGCATAGCTTGGCCAAAATCAGCATTTCAGGGGGCGAGGCGACAGATGGGCGAGACCGAACGACCGCTGCATCCGCTGACGCCGTTTCAGAAGGGCATGCTGCTGATGGCGACGATCGCCATGGGCGCGGGCATGAGCATCAACTTTGTGGTGGTGGCGCCGCTGACGCGGACGGCGGGGCTCGCCGAGATCGAAGTGGCCGGGGTGCTGACGCTCTCGACGCTGCTGTATGCGATCATGATCCCGCGCTGGGGGCGGATTGCCGACCGGGTGGGCCGCAAGCGGGTGATGGTGTTTTCGCTGTTCGCGATGGGGCTGACCAATATGGCGTTCCTGTTCTCGCTGGATGCGGGGCTCAGGGGTATCATCACCGGCACGTCGCTGCTCCTGCTGCTGGTGTTCGCGCGCCTTTGGTTTGGTCTGCTGTCGCCTGGACTTCAGCCCGCCTCGATGGCGGCGATGACGGATGCGACGACGCCGCTGGACCGGGCGGCGGGCCTTGGCATGCTCGGCGCCGGGATGAGCATCGGCTCGATCATCGGCCCGGCCGGGGCCGCCGCTCTGGCGCCGTTTGGCGCGCTGGCGCCGCTCTGGGGCTCGATCGTGTTCTGCATGCTGATCGGGGTGCTGATCGGCTTTACCCTGCCGCCGACGGCGAAGCGCGCGCGCGACGCGGTGCGCCCCAAGCCGCTGGCGATGACCGATCCGCGCGTACGGCCGCACCTGTTGTTCCTCGTGACTTATTTTGTCGGGGTGGGGATCGTGCAGCAGACGCTGGCCTGGTTCATCGAGGACCGTTACCGGCTGGCCGAACGGTTTCCCGAGACGGCCGGGCAGACGGCCATTCTCTATACCGGTATTGCGTTCGCCTGCATGGCGGCGGCGACGATCCTTGTGCAGTTTGGATATATTGCGCGCGTCCGGCCGGATCCGCGGCGGGTGCTGTGGGTGGGGCTCGCCATCGTGTGTGCGGGCTATATCGGGGCGGATGTGTTCCGGGAATTCTGGGTGCTGTGCGTCAGCTTCTTCCTGGTCGGGGTCGGCTCGGCGCTGGCCATTCCGTCGGCGAATGCGCTGGGCAGCCTGGCCGTCAGCCGTGAGGAGCAGGGCGCGGCGGCGGCGCTGATGTCTGCTGCGCCGCCGGCCGGGTTCATCTTCGGGCCAATTATTGGCGCGGCGCTGTATCAGGTGGGCTATGCCCTGCCCCTGATGGCGTCTGCCGTGATGATGGCCGCGCTTGCCGTTTATGCCTGGGTCGTGACACGGCAGCAGCCGGTGACGCCGGGCTGACCCTGCGTCATTCGTCGTCCGGCGCCGATTTACTGAAGGCGATCATGGCGCCTGGCAGGGTGAAGGAAAGCAGGATCAGTCCGCCGAAGATGGCATTCCAGTGCGCGCCCAGCGTGGGGCGCCAGATGTCCAGCTTGCCGTTCAGGGCGAGGTCAGTCGAGATCATCATGTAGAAGACGCCGGTCAGCACGATGGCGGAGAAGACCGCATGCGCATGGTAGGAGGCGCGGTTGCGCTCCGACCGCTCGCGCTCATCGAGCAGCGTTTCGGGCTCCTGCGTCTGGCGCTGCAGGCTTGAGCCGGCGAGCACGGCGAAGATGACCAAGGCGGCAAGCACGAGAGCGAGGCCGGCGATTGTCGCGATGACGCTGCTGCCGCCATATGCCTCCGGCACCATCTGCAGGATGCAGCCGGCGGGGTAGAGGACATAGAGGCCGATGATCAGGGATCGGACCGTGCGGGTCTGGAGGACCCGGCCGTTCGGGTTGGATTTCGTGCGGATGAACATGGGGTCAGGCCTCCGGGGCTTTCAGGCTTTGCGCCAGCGGCGCGAAGGGTTGCAGTGAGAAGAGGTGTTCGACCGGCACGGCGAACAGGCCGGCCAGCTTGAGGGCGAGTTCAACCGAGGGCGCGTAATCCCCCCGCTCGAGATAGCCGATGGTCTGCGGGTTGACCCCGACCGCCTCGGCAAGCTCCTTGCGGCTGAGACCACGCTCCGCCCGGAAGACCGATATTCTGTTATGAACATTCACCAGATGATCTCTTGTTTGCTATTATATATTGTGTTTACACAACAATTATACGGATTGCAAGACAAAAAAGAAGCGCCCTCAAAATTGAGAGCGCTTCCTTTCGGATCTGTTGCAGATGCGCCAGATGGCGCGGCGCCTACATGGCGCTGATGCCGCCATCGACTTTCAGCTCGGCGCCGGTGACGAGCTTGGATTCGTCCGAGGCGAGGTAAAGCACAGCATAGGCGATGTCGTCGGGCTCGCCGACCTTACCGAGCGGGATCTGGCGGCCGAGCTTTTCGAGCGCTTTCTCTTCGCCAAACATCTCCTTGGTGCGGTCGAGGATGGGGGTGTTGATGAACACCGGATGCACCGAGTTGGACCGGATCTGGCCGCCGGTCTTGGCGCAGTGGAGCGCGACCGATTTCGACAGGTGGCGCACGGCGGCCTTGGCGGTGTTGTAGGAAACGTAATTGCCGCTCGCGATGATGCCGGCGATCGAGGAGATGTTGACGATCGAGCCGAGGCCGTGGTCGCGCATCAGCGGGATGCAGTATTTGCAGCCGAGGAAGATCGAATCGACATCGACGGCCTGGACCTTGCGGAAGATCTCATAGGTTTCGTCCTCGACCGAGCCGATGGAGCCGATACCGGCATTGTTGACCAGGACATTGAGCCCGCCCATCGCGTCATGGGCCGCCTGGGCGACTTCTTTCCAGCGCGCTTCGTCGGTCACATCCTGCTGGAAGGCGAAGGCGGTTCCCGCGCCGTGGGCGGCATTGATGCTGGCCGCGACCGCCTCGGCGCCGGCGCCATTGATGTCGGTGAGGGTGACTTTGGCGCCCTCTTTGGCGAGCATGCGCCCGATGGCTTCGCCGAGCCCCTGCGCGCCGCCGGTGACCAGCGCCATCTTGCCTGAAACGCGTCCCATGTTTTCCTCCAAGGTTTTTTGTAGCCCCATGCCTATCAGGGCAGCGCCCGGCCGGACTAGCCCTGCCCGAGGGGAGGCTGCCAGATCGATGAAATTTACAACAAGCCCTTCAGCGGGCGGTTACCAACCCCGTGTTAACCGGGCGGGATGTCGCGACGCGTGATTTACCTCCTTCTGACGGCCTATGCGATTGCCTTCGCATTCGGGGCCATGACGGCGGTTCGCTGGCCTTCGATCGTCATGGTGATGGGCTGGATTGTCGCCGATGATGTCGCCGGCGGCCTGAATTCGGTCGACTGGCGCCAGCTGGGGATCGCGCATGGCGGGGCCTATCTGCTGGCAGCGGTCTGCTATTATGCCTCCGCAGCGACCCTTGTGGCGCGCAAACCGGGCGCGGTGCTGTGGTATGTGATGGCGCTGGCCGCTTCGATCCCGGCGGTGTTCCTGGTGCATTTCGATGCGGACTGGTGGCTGAATCCGAGCGCGGGTGAGGGCGCGCTGGCCGGGCTGGCGGCGGGGGCGCTGCTCCTGTTCCTGGCGGTGTGGGAATTGCGCTGCCGCCCGCCGAGACCCGTTGAAGAAGAACCGGAACCGGCGCCGCAGCAGATGATTATCTACCAGCCTGCGCCGGTGGACGTGCCGGTGATAGCCATACCGCGGCGGCGCGAACCTATTTTCGTGCCGGATATCATGGTGGCGCGCCAGCGTGCCGCCTATGTCGCCTATGCCCGCCGCCGGGCCGCCAAGCGGCGGGGACCCGTCTATGCTGATGAGGCCGCCGAGGACTGACCGGCGTTGCCGCGCCCGGCGCTTCGCCCTAGTCTTTCGCCAAGAGACAGCGGGGAGGCTGGCCGGATGACCCTTCGACAATATGCAGGTGTTGCGCTTGCCGTGATTGCCGCCTGGCTGCTCTGGCAGGGCATTGAGGCCGTGATGCTGCTGACGGCGCGGGGCAGCCCGCTGTCGGACGCGCTGCTGCAACCGCCGACGAGCCTGTGGCGTATTCTGGCGGCGCTGCTTGCCTTCGCCGGCGGCGTGCTGGCCGCCGCGCGGATTCCTTCCGGCGCGGTCATCGCCCTCATTGGCAGCCTGTTGTTTGGCGCGCTTGGGCTGACGCTGATGCTGCTCGGCACTGATGCGAGCATATGGCTGGATGAAATCCTCTTTTCAGCGGTCATGCTGATCCTCAGCGGCGTTCTGCTGCTGCGCAAACGGGTCTGAGTTCACATTACGCTCTGAGCAGATTGATTTCGGGCGCGGAATGCCTAGGTTGGCGCCAGATTCGGACCAGCCTTCTCAAAGGAATATTTTCCCATGGCAGAGACCTATGACGTCGTCATCATCGGCGGCGGCCCCGGCGGCTACAATTGCGCCATCCGCGCGGGACAACTCGGCCTGAAGGTCGCCTGTATCGAGATGCGCGGCACGCTGGGCGGCACCTGCCTGAATGTCGGCTGCATTCCATCCAAGGCGCTGCTGCACGCCTCGCATCTGTTTTATGCCGCCCAGCATGAGTTCGAGGCGATGGGGATCAAGACGGGTAAGATCGAACTCGATCTCGCCCAGATGATGCGCCAGAAGGAAGAGGCCGTGGACGGGCTCACCAAGGGCGTCGAGTTCCTGCTGAAGAAGAACAAGGTCGACTATATCAAAGGCCGTGGACGGATCATGGCGCCGGGCAAGGTGGAAGTCACCGCGCCGGACGGCGGCAAGCAGGTGCTGGAGACGAAGAACATCGTCATCGCGACCGGCTCGGAGCCGGCGACGCTGCCGGGCATCGAGATCGACGAGGAGCGCATCCTGTCGAACACAGGCGCGCTGAGTCTGAAGGCTGTGCCGAAGAAGCTGGTGCTGATCGGCGCCGGGGTGATTGGCCTCGAGATGGGCTCTGTCTGGGCGCGGCTCGGCTCGGATGTGACGGTGGTCGAATATCTCGACCGGATCCTGCCGCCGGCAGACGCCGAAGTCGCCAAGGAAGCCGAACGCACCTTCAAGAAACAGGGCCTCAGCTTCAAGCTGGGCACCAAGGTGACCGGGATCGAGAAGACCAAGACCAAGCTCAAGGTTTCGGTGGAGCCTGCCAAGGGCGGCGACAGCGAGATCATCGACGCCGACGCCGTGATCGTCGCCATCGGACGCAAGCCGTACACGGAAGGCCTTGGCCTAGAGGCTGTCGGCGGCAAGACCGACAAGCGCGGCGTCATCGAAGTGATCGATGGTCATTTCAAGGTGGCGGACGGGGTTTGGGCAGTCGGCGACTGTATCCATGGCCCGATGCTGGCGCACAAGGCCGAGGATGACGGCGCCGCAGTGGCGGAGCTGATCGCCGGCAAGGCCGGGCATGTCGATTACAACCTCGTGCCGAGCGTCGTTTATACGAACCCGGAAATCGCCTGGGTCGGCAAGAATGAGGAAGAGCTGAAGGCGGCGGGCGTCGAGTATGTGAAGGGCAAGTTCCCGTTCATGGCCAATTCGCGCGCGCGCACCAATCATGAGACGGTCGGCTTCGTGAAGATCCTCGCGGAAAAAGGCACCGACAAGATCCTTGGCGCGCACATGATCGGTGTCGGCGTCGGCGAGATGATTGCGGAAATCTGCGTGGCGATGGAATTCGGCGCCTCGTCTGAAGACATCGCACGTACGAGCCATGCACACCCGACGCTGTCGGAAGCGGTCCGGCAGGCGGCGATGGGCGTCGAAGGCTGGACGATGCAGATGTAAGCGCAGAAGCGCTGGACTGAGAGTGGCGCGGGGCTTAGTCTCGCGGCCATGTATATTCACTTTGGAGCCGGATGGAGCATCAGGCCGCTGGAAGCAGCGGATATTGCTGGCTGCCGGGATATTTTCACGGACTGCCTGCTGACCATGCCCTGGCGCGGATCGCACCGCGGCCAGCACCTTGCCTTACG
>JBKBVT010000141.1:0-6852 GCA_046289305.1 Hyphomonas sp.
GAGGCGCTGGAAGACCTGCGGATGCTGACCAATATCAACGCGGGCAAGGATGAGGTGCTGCAACTGCTGCTGGTCGGCCAGCCGGAACTGCGCGACATGGTGCGCCGCCCGGACCTGATCCAGTTCGCGCAGCGCATCGCCGCCAGCTACCACATTCCTCGCCTCGGGGCTGAGGGGGTGGCGGGCTATATCGCGGCGCGGCTGCGCGCGGCGGGGGAGGCGGCGCTGGTCCGGCATTTCGGGCGCCATCTGGGGATGTCGCGCGAAGCGCTGGTCGAGCAGGGAAATGCCGCGCGCCTCGCTGACTTCACGCAGGTGAAGCTGATCCGCGCCGCAGGGGAGGGTGCCCTCGAGGCTGGACGCACCGCGCCTGTGCAGATAACCGGCCATGACGGCAAACAGCTATTGGGCACACCCCTCACATGATCCTCTGGTTCGGCAAGAAAAAGAAACTCGATGAGGTGAAGGCCGCCGGCGAAGCGATGCCCGCGCCGGAACTGTCGGCGGAGGAACTCGCCGCGCAGGAAGCGGCGGCGGCCGAGAAGGCCGAGATCGAGCGCAAGGTGGCCGAGGCCAACCGCGCCTGGGAAGAGCGCCAGCGGCGCGAGGCGGAGGAAGCGGCCGACGAAGCGGTGCGCGCGAAGGCGGCTGCAGAACTCAAACTGCTGGAAGAGCGCCGCGAACATGCGCGCCTGCGCGAGGAAGCGGCGGAGGCTGCGCGCGCGGCGGCAGAAGCGGAAGCGAATGATCCGGGCCTGTTCGGGCGGCTCGGCGAAGGGCTGGCGCGTTCCACCGCGAAGCTCACCGAGGGCCTCGCCGCGCTGGGCCGCCGCAAGTTGGATGAGGATACGCTCGAAGAGCTGCAGGACCTGCTGATCACCTCCGACATGGGCACCAAGGTGGCCGAGCGCGTGACGCGCGGCATCGCCAAGGGCCGGTTTGACCGGGAAATCTCCGGCGAGGAAATCCGGCTGGCGCTGGCCGAGGAAATCGAGGCGATCCTGAAACCGCGCGAGAAGGTGGTTGATTTTTCGGACGGGCCGCGCCCGCGCATCGTGCTGTTCGTTGGCGTCAATGGCTCCGGCAAGACGACGACGATCGGCAAGATCGCGTCAAAGCTGCAGGAACAGGGCGCCAAGGCGCTGCTGGTCGCGGGCGACACGTTCCGCGCCGCTGCCATCGAACAGCTGAAAGTCTGGGGCGACCGGGCAGGCATTCCGGTGATGTCCGGCGCGCCGGGGGCGGATGCCGCGGGGCTCGTCTATGGCGCGGTGGAACGTGCGCAGGCGGAGGATCTCGATCTCGTGCTTGTCGACACCGCCGGGCGGTTGCAGAACAAGACGGAGCTGATGTCCGAGCTTGGCAAGATCGTCCGTGTCGTGAGGAAGATTGATCCGGATGCGCCGCATGACGTGATCCTGGTGCTGGACGCGACCGTCGGCCAGAATGCCATGAGCCAGGTCGAGGCGTTCCGGCATACGGCGGATGTCACCGGCCTCGTGATGACCAAGCTCGACGGCACGGCCAAGGGCGGCGTGCTGGTCGCCATCGCCGAGGCGCATGATCTGCCGATCCATTTCATCGGGATTGGTGAGAAGGCGGAGGATCTGCGGCCGTTCTCGGCGGCGGCCTTTGCGAAGGCGTTGGTGGGGATCAAGGGTTGATCTGAACCCCTCTCCCTTGGGAGAGGGGCGGGGGTGAGGGGGCGCTACGCCCGAACTGTTCGATACAGCCATGATCTCGCACCCCCTCATCCCCAACCCCTTCTCCCAAGGGAGAAGGGGCTTTGACGTTTCACTCCGCCGCCTCCGCCTTGCCTATCCCGTCATCGAAAATGTCCTCGATGCTGCGGCTGAACAGGCGGGCGATGGCGAAGGCGAGGGGGAGGGAGGGGTCGTATTTCCCCGTCTCGATGGCGTTGACCGACTGGCGGGAGACGTCCAGCTCATCGGCCAGCTGCTGCTGACTCCAGCCGCGCTCGGCGCGCAGGATACGGATGATGTTGTGCATGCGCGTCACACCGTCCGGCCAAAGCGCTGGCGGCAGTTGGCGAAGCCGAAGGCCAGGAAGAAGAGCGGACCGAACAGGAACAGCGGCACATCGCCGATGACGTTGAATAACTCGAGAAAGCCGAACAGGAAGACCGCGCCAGTCGTGATCGCGCCGGCCTCGGCGAGGGCCTGCAGCTGGCGCAGACGGGTATACTCGTCGGTCTCGCTCACATGCCGCAGCAGGGCCCAGAGGATGCCGAAGAGCGGCAACACGACTGAGACGACAAAGCTTGTCCGCAGCCAGAGCGGCGAAGTGTCCTCATCCACGACGAAGACGCCCGTGAACAGCACGGCGACATAGGCCGCCGTCATGGGCCAGAAGACGAGTTTGTAGCGCCTAGCGGCGGTGCGAAAGCCTTTGGGTTGGGTCACGTGTCTCTCCATGTCAAGTTTCCTTGTCTATATGACAAGGGTGCTTGTCTAGTCAAGGGGCCTTTACATGGATTTATTTTCCCACCGGTTCGTCACGCCCGATGCGCGGCAGCGCATCAGGGTGCCCATCTCGGGAACTCATTGCTTCAGATTGCGGGGCACGAGATGGGCGCTCAGATGGCCTTTGGCCATCGAGCGTGACGAAGGAAGAGGGCGAAACCGTCCGCCTACATATCCTTCGGCGGCTTGAGGCGGCGCTTCGTCTGGTGCGCTTCGGCTTTGTCGCCGGTGGGTTTTTCGCCGCGCATGTAGTGGCGTTGCCAGCGTTCGCGCATGGCGCCTTCTTCGCCCGTCTTGAGGCGGGTGTTGAAATCCGCGCGGCTGTCGCGCCAGGCTTCGTATTCCTTCACGAGGTCCTTGTTCTTGCGCAGCAGTTTGCGCTCAGGCTGGATCTCTTCCAGGCGCTTGTGTTCCATCAGTGTCAGGAAGGCGAAGGGCTCGCCCTTCTGGAAGATGACTTCGCCGGGGCGGGTCATCTGCCAGTTCATCGTGAAGGGAAAGGGCAGCCAGTCGGTCTCGACGAGGCCCGTCAAAGGCGCGATGCCATCCTTCGGCCAGTTCGGCGGGCCGGTGACCCAGACGCCCCAGCCGGGCGGCGTGCGGAACAGATGGCCGGTATGGAAGGTGACGATGCCGCGCATGAAATGGGCGTCGGCGAAGCTGTCGATGGCGCGCGGATCGCCTTTTGTCAGCAGCTTGATGTCCTCATTGCGCGGGCCGCCATTCCACTGGATCTTGATGTCCATCGGGCAGAGGAGTTCCCAGCCCGTGGAGTTTGCCATGGTCAGCGGCAGGCAGCGATAGGGATGGCGGTCGATGAACGCGTCCATCCAGTCCCGGTTCGAACGGCCGGGGACCATCTCCGGAGCGGTGTCATAGATCTTGTAGCAATCGAGATGCATGGGGGGCACGGTTTCCCAAAGGCTTGACGGATAAGGCAAGTCTTGGCCCAAAGAGCGCCATGCAAGCAAGCCCTGAAGACCTGTTCGCCTATCTGGATGCGCTTGGCATTGCGCATTCGACACGCTGGCATGAGCCGCTGTTCACGGTGGAGCAGTCCGCCGGGCTGAAGGCGGAGATGCCGGGCGCGCATACCAAGAACCTGTTCCTCAAGGATGCGGACGGCGCGCTCGTGCTGATCGCGGCGGAGGCGCACAATGCGCTGCGGCTGAACCAGCTGCATAAGCTGATCGGCACGCGGCGGCTATCTTTCGGGCCGGCGGAGCTGATGACCGAGGTGCTCGGCGTGGTGCCGGGCTCAGTGACGGCGTTTGCGCTGATGAATGACACCGGCGGGCGCGTGCGGTTCCTGGTCGACAGCGTCCTGGCGGCGGCAGAGACGGTGAACTTTCATCCGCTGGTGAATACCGGGACGACGGCGATTTCGGGCAGCGATTTCCGGCGCTTTGTGAACGCGACGGGGCACGGGTTTGAGGCGGTGGATTTTTCGGTGCTTTAGACGCTGTCATCCCGGCCAGCGCGCAGCGCGTGAGCCGGAAACTTGTTGCGGACAAGAGCCGAGAGAAGGTCCCGGATCGCCGCGAAGCGGCGTCCGGGATGACAAGGTTTTGCGGATCAGGCCCGCGCTTTGGCCGTTTCCGGTTTGATGATGCCGCGGTTGAGGAGTTCCTCGGCGATCTGGACGGCGTTGAGGGCCGCGCCTTTGCGGAGGTTGTCCGAAACGCACCAGAAGGCGAGGCCGTGCTCGACGGTGGGGTCGGCGCGGATGCGGCTGATATAGGTGGCCCATTCGCCGACGCATTCCTTCGGCGTGATGAACAGGTCTTCCTTAGGATCATCGACGACCATCAGGCCGGGGCTTTCGCGCAGGAGAGCGCGGCACTGGGCGGCGCTCATCGGGCCGTTGAGCTCGATATGCACGGCCTCGGAATGGCCGACGAAGACCGGCACGCGCACGCAGGTGGCGACGAGTTCGACGGCAGGATCGAGGATTTTCTTGGTCTCGACCCGCATCTTCCACTCTTCCTTGGTGAAACCGTCATCCATGAAGACGTCGATCTGCGGGATAACGTTGAAGGCGATTTCCTTCTGGAACACGCTGGGCGCCGGCTCGTCATTGACGAAGATGCCGCGCGTCTGGTGCCAGAGTTCGTCCATAGCTTCCTTGCCGGCGCCGGAGACGGACTGGTAGGTCGCGACGACGACGCGGCGGATGCTGACGGCGTCATGGATCGGCTTCAGGGCGACGACCAGCTGGGCGGTCGAGCAGTTCGGATTGGCGATGATCCGCTTCTTGGCATAGCCGAGAGCGGCGTCGCCGTTCACTTCCGGCACCACCAGAGGCACGTCCGGATCCATCCGCCAGGCGGAGGAGTTGTCGATAACGATGGCGCCGGTCGCCGCGATTTTCGGCGCCCACTCCAGGGCAACTTTGCCGCCGGCCGACATCAGGACAACATCGACCTTGGAGAAGTCGAACTGTTCGAGGTCATGGCATTTCAGCGTCCTGTCGCCGTAAGCGACTTCCTTGCCGATCGAGCGGCGGGACGCGATGGCGAACACGTCATCTGCGGGAAAGAGACGCTCGTCCAGAATGTTGAAGAGTTCCCGCCCGACATTGCCTGTGGCGCCGACAACCGCAATCCGCGTGCCCATGATGCTCTCCTTACGTTGGTTGGGGGCCTTATGGCGCAACTCGGCCTTCCCTCAAAGCGGGTTGTGCAAGTCCGGCTGCGCTGGCAGGAACGCTGGATCTGTTGCAAGACCGGAACGATGCATGCTGGACGACATCATCCGCACCTATATTTCCGCCTATAATGAGCGCGATATCGACGCCATGCTGCGGCATGTGACCGAGGATGTCGTGTTCGAGAACATCTCGAATACGGGCCAATCCATGCGGCTGGACGGCAAGGAGATGATGCGCCAGGTGGCGGAAGTCTCTGGCAATGCCTTCTCCTATCGCCGCCAGCGGCTGATCAATCTCGTCTCGGGCGCCGGCAAGGCCGCGGCCGAGATCGAGTTCGAGGGCCGCGCGGCGGTGGATCTGCCGAACGGCGTGCGCGCGGGCGAGACGGTGAAAGTGCGCGGAGCGAGCTTTTTCGAGTTCCGCGGGCCGCTTTTGTGCCGGATTGCGGATTATAGCTGAACAGGTGGGTTTGCTGGTGCACTTCGGCCCGCTTTTGCGGGCTCCCTACGGGTTACGTCTCTGTAGGGTGCAGTGAGCGGAGCGAAGTGCGCCCTTCTCAGGCCGGAAAGCGTTGCGCGTAGTCTTCGCGCAGGCGGACCCAGTTATCCCAGTGCGGCCCGGGCTTGGTGCCCGACAGCTTGGCGGCGAGCACGTCGACATGCGCGTGCCAGCCGGCGGAGACGCTGAGGAGGACGTCGCGCGTGGGCGGGCGGCGGTGGGTGATGGTGAGGAGGGTATCGCTTCCCTTCTCGGCAAGCTCGAAGAGGACATCTGACTGCACGCCCCAGCTGATCAACAGGCGGCGGGGGGCGTCGACTTCGAGGATCTTGCAGGTCATGCAGTTTTCCGCGCTCATGCCGTCGGGGCGAGCGCCGGGCGGATCGGTCAGCTCGTCATTGCGCCAGACGAATTCGAATTCGGCGCCGGGCGTCAGATCCATATCGCCGGAAGCGAGCCATTGGCGGCGCAGCTCGCTTTGCGTGAGATAGTCCCAGACGCGGGTGGCGGGACCGGGCAGCAGGCGCTCCAGTTTCAGGACGGTCGGCTCGACGAGCTGGCCATAGGGGGCTTGGGTGGTCTGGGTCATTTCCGGGTTCCTTTCGGGGGCGGGGATTTGGCGTCTGCATCGCGCAGCAGCTGTTCGAGGGTGTCGAGGCGGCCGGTCCAGAAGCGTTCGTAGAAGGCGAGCCAGTCATTGGCGCTGGCGAGCGGGCCGGGATCGAGATGGCAGACATGGGTGCGCCCGCGCACTTCGCGGCGGATGAGCCCCGCCCCTTCCAGCGCCTTGATGTGTTTCGAGGCGGCGGCGAGCGACATCTCGAACGGCTCCGCCAGCTGGCTGACGGTGCGCGCGCCTTCAGTCAGCTCACGGAGCATACGGCGGCGGGTGGCGTCTCCCAGGGCATGGAAGACGGCGTCGAGGCGGGGGGCGTCATGTAGTTCAACCATGTGGTTGAATATACATATTCCGCCGAGTTATTCAACCACTTTGTTGAATGTTTATCCGGTGGCCTTCATTTCGGGGCGTCGCAAATCTGCCGCCAGCCCCTCCCCCATCAGGTCGATGAAGTTCTCCGAATAGAAGTTGGTGATCTGGGTGGGTGTGCAGCCCTGCAGGGTTTCGTCGAAGCGTTTGAGGGGATTGCGGCCGCCTTCGATGTGGGGGTAGTCGGAGGAGAAGAGGCAGATCTCGTCGCCGGCATTGCGGATGATCCAGCC
>JBKBVT010000142.1:0-6782 GCA_046289305.1 Hyphomonas sp.
CGGCCATGGCGGCTGCGGTGTTACCCTCTCCTGGGGCACAAGCCAGCGCGCCGCCGTAATGGCGGGTGAGGCAGGCCGCCTTGATGTTGCGGTCCTCGGCGGCGATGATCTCTATCCCGCCCTTGAACTGCTCACCGGCGAGACCCGGTTCGGCTTCGCCTATGAAGAGCGCTTCCACACGCTGATGATCGACCCGGATTTTTATCTCGACCAGCTGATGAAAGATGCCCAGCTGGCGGGCGCCACCTTCATCGCCCGCCGCTTCGAGACGCTGGAGGAGGTGCTCGCCCTGACCCAGCCCGTCATCGTGAATTGCACAGGTCTCGGCGCCGCCAAGCTGTTCGGCGACGAGACGCTGATGCCGATCCGCGGCCAGCTGACCCATCTGCTGCCCCAGCCGGAGATTGACTACTCCTACACCGCGCCGGGCCAGGGCAGCGCGCTCTATATGTTCCCCCGCAAGACCGGGCTCGTCCTCGGCGGCAGTCATGGGCGGGGCGATTATTCGATGGATGTCAGCGAGGACGAACTCACCCGCATGATCGACGGCCATGCCTCACTGGCGGACCGGGCGGTCTATGTGGCGGCCTGATAAGTTAGCCTGAAAGGCGCACCTCGCCGACTAACGGATCTTCGCGAAAATCTGGATCAAAGCTGCCGCCGCGCCGCTCGATTAGGCCGGCGCGTTGCAGCGCATCCAGTCGCCAGAGTAGCCAGGAATAGTTCAGGTCGCGGTAGCCCCCTCGGCCGAAAGCTCCGGGGATTTCCGCCGCCACACGTCTGAGCGAGGTCCATTCTTTAGAAAACTGGGACAGAATTCGATCGTCCATCACTTTGATGGGCGCCTCGAGGACCGTTGCCTCTATAAAAACTCGAAGATCCTCTGTCGTAGTTACAAATGCTGAATATCTCGTCCTCAATGTCTCTGCGAGCGCCGCGTCGACTTCTCGGATCTGTGGTAACCAGCATTGAAGATTGTCCGGCGAAAGCTCACCGACACTAGTTACACCGTGCTTATCCCCGGCAGGCTCCGCAACGTCCATCAGAAACACCGGGCGCCCCTGGCCAATAAGGTTGCAAAGAGAAAGTAACAGAGACTGGTCCTGCGCGCTCATATGGCTGTACCAGAAAAGGAAGGGTCCTCGCCATTCGTCGATTTGAGTCCAGAAGGATCGCCATCTGGCAATTACTGCCTCCTGCTCATCCGCGCCGAAGCCTTCATATACGTGAACATCAAAGCCGCTATTCAGAAACCAGTCGAAACGCTGCTCAGGTTGGTCCAGCAGGGAAAGCGGGCCAGTATTTTCGGACATGTCTGAATGAACGACGGACGGGCGGGGTATACCCATCTTTTTCCGCAGCAACATTTTGATTGCACCGGCAGAAGCGCCTTGAGAGCAGACGTGAAGGCATGCAGCGAAGTCGAAGGTAGATGTCATTTGCAATGCTCCGCTAGATTTGATTCCCGTGAACCCTGCCGGCCCACAATCTGAGCGCGCTCAACGCGGCGCACAAGATTTCCAACCTGATATGCAAGCCGCCAAAGGCCAAAGCAGGCCATTTCTGGGCAATTCTGCGGCATGCGCAACGGACGGGAACTCGATGCGTTCGGCAATGACAAGCCGTACACGACAGGAGACAGTTCATGCGACTTCCATTGATTGCCCTCATCCCCGCCGCGTTGATTGCCGGTGCCGCTTTTGCCCAAGAGGATGTGCTGCCCGCCGATCCTGCCACGTCAGAGATTGTCGAGACGGAAGCCGAACCCCAGGAGGTAGCCCCTCCGGCAGAAGTTCAGACCACACAGGCAATAGGCAGCTGGGAACGCACGGGCGGAAATGGGCGCGAGACAGTCTCCTACACCTCGGAAGAGGGTGAAACGCTGTTCTCCGCCACCTGCATGGTGGCAGACACCGAATATGGCGACCGCGTCATCGAATTGAAGGCAGCCGCCAGCGATGATGCCGGTGCGATCGACATCTTCACCTCCGCTGGAAATGCCCGCGTCCCGGCTGCCGCCGACACGGCGCCTGAGACGGCGGCCGGTCTGACCGAAACGGTCGGACAGCCGACCTATGTTCTGGCCGCCGGCGCTGGTGAAATGCGGATTGTGTCAGGCACGCGTGGTATCGTCTTCGAGACTGACCCGATGCTCAGAGATCTTCTGAGAGGCTGCCGGTCGGAGCAACGCGCCGTTGTGACGCCCGTCACGGATGCCGACGAGGAAGCTGACTCCGAGCCGGCCGAAGACACCGACACCAGTAGCTGATGAACCCTGCGGCCGTCTGGGGTCAGGCGGCCGCCGTCACGGCGTCCAGATGGCGCTTTTTGTCGGCCTCCGGCAGGAAACTCGCGGTGAAGCTGTTGCGGGCCAACTGGACAATCTGCGCGTCTGAAAGGCCCAGCGCCTCGGACACCTGCTCGTAATTGCGCCCGATATAACCGCCGAAATAAGCCGGGTCGTCGGAATTGACCGTCACCAGTAGTCCCGCTTCCAGCTGCGCCTTCACAGGGCTCTGCTTCAGATCATTGATAACGCAGAGCGACAGATTCGAGAGCGGGCAGTTCGTCAGCGGCACCTGCGTCTCGCGAAGAATGCTGACAAGCTCCGGATCCTCCATCGAGCGGTTGCCATGATCGATCCGGTCCACGCCGATATCCAGCAGTGCCTCGCGCACATATTGCGGCGGGCCTTCCTCGCCGGCATGCATGCACAGCTTGAAGCCCATCTCCCGGCAGCGCTGGTAGAGCCGTTCAAACTTCAGCGGCGGGTGGCCCATTTCGGAGGAATCGAGTCCGACCCCAATGAATCGGTCATGCCAGGGCGCCGATTCGCTCAGCAGGTCGAAGCCGTCCTGTTCGGACAGATGCCGCAGGAAACTCAGGATCAGGTAGCTCGAAATGCCAAGCTCCTGCTCGCCTCTCTTTATCGCGGCGAGAATACCGTCCGTCACAACGCCAAAAGGCACGCCCCGCTCGGTGTGCGCCTGCGGATCATAGAACATCTCGACATGGCGGACATTGTCCTCGGCCGCGCGCTGCAGATACGCCCAGGTGAGGTCGAAGAAGTCTTCCTCGGTCCGCAGCACCTGCATGCCCTGGTAATAGAGGTCGAGGAACTCCTGCAGATTGTTGAAATCATACGCCGCCTTCGCGTCTTCCAGCGTCTTGAACGGCAGGTCGATCTTGTTGCGCTCAGCGAGCGCCAGCATCAGTTCCGGCTCAAAGCTGCCTTCGATATGCAGGTGAAGCTCAGCCTTGGGCAGGCGGCGGATCAAATCCGTCTGGCGGCCAGCCCCGCTCATGCCGCTGCCATCAGGCTCTTGAACAGTGCTGCGCCGTCATCGCCGCCCTCATGGCCGCCGATGGCGCGTTCGGGGTGGGGCATCATGCCGAGGACGCGGCCATTTTCGGACAGGATGCCCGCAATGTCGCGCGCCGCGCCGTTGGGGTTCTCACCGGCGGCATAGCGGAAGGCCACACGGCCCTCGCCTTCCAGCCGGTCCAGCGTTGCATCATCAGCAAAGTAATTGCCATCATGATGCGCAATCGGGATCACGACCTCAGACGCGCCCGCATACGCACTCGTGAAAGAGGTATTGACGCTGCCGATCTTCAGCTTCTGCGGGCGGCAGACGAAATGCAGCGAGGCATTGCGCATCAGCGCGCCAGGCAGCAGGCCCGTCTCGGTCAGCACCTGGAACCCGTTGCACACGCCGAGCACATAGCCACCCCGAGCCGCATGGGCCTTCAGCTGCGCAATCACCGGCGAATTGGCCGCCATCGCGCCGCAGCGCAGATAGTCACCATAGGAAAATCCGCCCGGCACCATGACGAGGTCCGTATCGGCGGAGATTTCCCCATCCTTGTGCCAGACCATGACCGGCGCCTGGCCGGTAATCCTGGCGAGCGCAATTTGCGCGTCTCGGTCGCAGTTCGAGCCGGGAAAGACGATGACAGCGGATTTCATGAGGCGCTCCTTAGCAGGGAGTCGGGGGGCTTGAAAACAGTGTTGACGCGGCGCCACAGATTGAGGCTTTTGGGACACAGAAACCGGCTTGAATCGTTTCGGCATCGAGATCGAGCTTGCCGCTTTCGCAAGACCGGGCCATCTCCGTAATTTCCAACATAGGAGGCTGATACCATGAAGAAAATTCTCGCAGCAATGACGGTTGTGTTCGCTCTGCCGATGCTCGCCGCCTGCAACACGATCGAAGGCATCGGCAAGGACGTCAAAGCCGGCGGCGAAGCGGTTGAAGAAGTCGCCCGCGACACCCGCGAAGAAATCTCGAACTAAGCTGACTCTGGCCCGGCGGCGACATATGCTGCCGGGCGTTTCACTTGCCCTGGAAGATGAACCAGGCGCCGAGCGCTATCAGGCCGAACCCGATGGCGTGGTTCCAGCCCAGCGGCTCCTTGAGTACCCAGACCGAAAAACCCGCAAACACGATCAGGGTGATCACCTCCTGGATCGTCTTGAGCTGAGCCGCTGAATAGACCGAATGGCCCCAGCGATTGGCAGGCACGGCAAAGAAATACTCGAACAGCGCAATACCCCAGCTGGCAAAGATCACCAGCAACAGTGGCGCCGCCTTGAATTTCAGATGGCCATACCAGGCGAGTGTCATGAACAGGTTTGAAACCGACAAAAGGATGACGGGCAGGACATAGGGCGACATGGAACAAAGCTCGGTTTGAGGTTAATTTCGTCTGGAATCGCGCCCTGACGGGCTTATCTGCAAACAAATACGCCTGCCTGAAGTCCAGCGAAAGGAGCCTGACGATGCGCCACCCCATCCTCGCAGCCTACGCCCTCGGCGCGCTCATGGTGCTGCCCGCCTGCCATACAATCGAAGGCGTCGGCCGCGATATCCAGGCGGTCGGTGACGGCGTCAGCTTTGTCGCCCGCGACATCAACAATGAGGTGTTCGGCGGCTATGGCAGCTGGGAGCAGGGCGTGGCCTCGGCCGGCGAGCCGTGCGATCCCAATGCTGGCGAACTGGCTGGCGGCAGCGGCTTGCCCGCTTGCCCTCGCTGAGGCCCGGCTGCTAATCCGCGAAAATGCCGATCACGGGCACATGGTCTGACGGCTTCTCCATCGCCCGCGCCTTGCGGTAGATCTCGCACCCCGTCAGCCGGTCCGTCATACGCGGGCAGCTGAGAAGGTGGTCGATGCGGATGCCGTGATCCTTCTGGAAGGCGCCGCCCTGATAGTCCCAGAAGGTGTATTGGTGGGCGCGGCCATCGCAGGCCTCGAACGCATCCGTCAGACCCAGATGCTTCAGCCGCCGCCAGGCTGCGCGGGTTTCCGGCAGGGCGAGCGCGTCGGTGTTCCACACCGTGTCGTCCCAGCAGTCAGCGGCTGTGGGGATGGCGTTATAGTCGCCGCAGAGCACAAATGGCTCTTCTGCGCGCAGCATGTCGCGGGCATGCTCTTCAAGCGCCGCGATCCACTCCATCTTGTAGTCGTATTTCTGGCCCGGCGCCGGATTGCCGTTCGGCAGGTACAGCCCGCCGACCCGCACAGGCCGCTCCGCCATGACCGTCGCCTCGATATAGCGCGCCTGGTCATCCGCCAGCGTCGGCAGGCCGGTGATCACATCCTCGAGCGGGAATTTCGACAAGAGGGCGACGCCGTTATAGGTCTTCTGCCCGTGCACCGCGCAGGTCCAGCCGAGTTCCTCGATCTCGAGATACGGAAACGCGTCCGTCTCGCACTTCAGCTCCTGCAGGCAGACAACGTCTGCCGCTATATCGTGCAGCACCTGCAGAACGGTCGGCAGGCGGGCTTTGATTGAATTGACATTCCAGGTCGCGATCCGCATGGCCTAGCCTCTTAGCAGCTTCGCCCCATTGTTCCAGCCGGAGCGGGGGGCTATAGATGCGTCAAGTACAGGAGTCGCTCTCATGGCGCCAAGCTGGATTCAAATTCTGATCGTTGTGGTCATCGCTCTGCTGCTGTTCGGTGGCCGGGGACGGATTTCCTCGATCATGGGCGATATGGCCAAAGGTATCGGCGCGTTCCGGAAGGGCCTCAAGGAAGAGGAAACCAAGCCGGTGGCGAAGGATGACCTGATGGACATCACGCCCAAGAAGGACGAAACGAAGACCACGTCCTGATACGTCTGACACGGAGGGCGCATCGCCATGCTGCCCGGAATCGGGTTTTCCGAACTGTTATTGCTTGGCCTCGCGGCGCTGATCATCATCGGCCCGAAGGACTTGCCCATGATGATGCGCCATATCGGCCAATTCGTCGGCAAGGGCCGGCGGATGGCGCGAGAATTCCAGACCGCCTTTGACGACATCGCCCGCCAGAGCGAGCTGGATGAGCTCAAGAAAGAGATCCAGGAGCTGCGAAAGTCGAACACGTTCACCGATGCCCAGGCGGATATGGCTGCCTATGAGGCGGATGTGAACTCCGCCGTGATGCGCCAGACGCCCCCCTCGCCGCCGCCACCGGCCGCAACCCCCGAAGCCGCACCTGCCGAGCCGGATGCCGCCGCCGCCGCCCAGCAGCCGCCCGAAAAGAAGGGAGACGCGACGTGACCGAGGCGCCTCCCAAGGACGAACAGCCCGAGATCGTCGATGACGAGGTGGAATCTAGCCGCGCGCCGCTGCTCGACCATCTGATCGAGCTGCGCGGCCGCCTCGTCAAAGCGCTCCTCGCGCTGGCCGTCGCCACGATTGCCGCCTTCTTCTTCGCCGACGACATCTACAACCTGCTGATCGCGCCGTTCGACAGGATGGCCGTCGATATTCGCGGTACGCGGCTGGAATTC
>JBKBVT010000143.1:0-6704 GCA_046289305.1 Hyphomonas sp.
CTACACCGCGATCACGCGGGCCGAGAAAGGTCTGGTGATCCTTGCTTGACCTCAACGACGCCAAACCGCTCGGCGGCGAGCCTCTGCGCTACGATCTCGATCTGGTGGTGGCGCGCCTTCGCGAGACCGCCGAGATATGGGTGCCACGCCTGTTTCCGCGCGGGCGCAGGTCGGGCGACGAGTGGCGGCTCGCCAACATCCGGGGCGACGCGCCGCGCAATACCGGCTCCTGTGTCATCACCCTGCGCGGCGCGCACGCTGGAGACTGGATCGACTTCGACGGCCATCAGGGCGGCGGCCCGATCAGCGCCATCGAGGAAGCGACCGGGCTCGACGGCCGGGCGCTGATCGTCGAGGCGGCCGAAATCGCGGGCATCGCGCCAGGCGCACCGGAACGCCGCGCACCGCCGACGCCGCCCCCATTGAAGCGCGATCCCGCGCTGGAGATCGCGCACATCCTGACGGGTGCGGAGCCGATCACGGGCTCTCCGGTCGTGCGGTATCTGACCGGACGCGGCCTGACCGTGCCCGAGACCGCCGAACTCCTGTTTCATCCGGATCTGACCCATTGGGAAACCAAGACGGGCTATCCGGCCATGCTGGGACAGGTCCGCGACCGCGATGGCGCGGTCATCGGTTTGCATCGCAGCTACCTCGCCATCGAGGACGAGGCAGTCACAAAGGCGCCGCTCGACAAGGCGAAGAAGATGCTGGGCCGGGTGGCTGGTGGCGCGGTGCGTCTCGCCGATCTCGGCGACGGCGATCGGTTGGCGCTTTCCGAAGGCATCGAGACCGGCCTCGCGGTGATGACCGCATGCCCCGATCTGCCGGTCTGGGCGACGTTGTCGACATCGGGCATCGAACAGGTCGATCTGCCGCCTGGCGTCCGGCGCGTGCTGATTCTGGCCGACAACGACACCTCCGGGGCCGGTCTGCGGGCCGCCGAGGCCGCCGCCCGGCGCCTGCGCGCGCAAGGGCGCGACGTCGCCGTCGTCTTACCGCCCGAGGAGGGCGAGGATTTCAACGACCTGCTGCTGCGCGAGGGGCCTGAGGCTGTCGCGGCCCTGATCGCAGATGCGGAGGCCATCACCGAAACCGAGTCCACACTGCTGATCGGACAGCACCGACCGATCAATTATCAGGGCAGCGGCGAGGCCATCCCCACACTGCGCGCCGACGAGGGCGATCTCGCACGCTCGGTCGAGCGGGTCTGGAGCCTGCTGATGGCCTCGAACCGGACGCCATGGGTGTTCCGTTTCGCCGGGCAGCCGACATGGGTGGTGCCTGACGACGAGGGCCGTCCGGTCGCAACCGCGATCACCGAGGAACGGCTGCGTCACATGCTTGCGCGGCTGGCGCATTGGAAGAAGCTGAACGGCAAGGGCGAGCTGGTCGCGGCCCCGCCGCCGATCGCCGTGGTCAAATCCGTGCTGGCCACGCCCGACCCCGCGCTGCCCGTGCTGGTGGGCATCGTCAACACCCCGGTCTTCGGTCGCGGCGGCACGCTGCTGACCACGCCGGGATATCATCCCGACGCGCGGCTTCTCTATGCCCCGACGCCCGGGTTCGTGGTGCCGGCCATTCCGGCCAAGCCGTCAACCGCCGAGGTTGCCGCCGCCCGCAATCTGCTTTGCGAGGATCTGCTCGGCGACTTCCCGTTCGTCGGCCCCGCCGAGATGGCGCATGTGATCGCGCTGCTGCTGCTCGGCTTCCTGCGGGGCATGATCGAGGGGCCGACGCCGCTGCACCTGATCGAGAAGCCCAGCCCCGGCTCCGGCGCCACGCTGATGGTCGATGCCGTGGCCACCATCCTCACCGGCTCGGGCGCGAGCGTCATGACCGAAGGGCGCGACGACGACGAATGGCGCAAGCGCGTCACCGCCAAGCTGCGCCAGATCCCCGCCATCGTGCTGATCGACAACCTGCGCGCCAAGCTCGACAGCTCCGCCGTCGCGGCCGCGCTGACGGCGCCCTTCTGGGAGGACCGGATCCTCGGCGCTTCGGAAATGGCGCGGCTGCCGATCCGCTGCCTCTGGATCGCCACCGGCAACAACCCCGAATTCTCCAACGAGATGGCGCGCCGACTCCTGCGCATCCGGCTCGACCCCCACGAGGAGCGCCCGTGGCAGCGCACCGGCTTCCGCCATCCCGATCTGATGACATGGGTGCGTGCGAACCGCCCCCGGCTGGTCGCCGCATGCCTCACGCTCTGCCAGGCGTGGATCGCCGCCGGAAAGCCGCGCGGGGCGCGCACCATCGGCTCCTTCGAGAACTGGGCCCATGTCGTCGGTGGCGTGCTCGAGGTCGCGGGCATTCCCGGCTTCCTCGGAAATCTCGATGAGATGATGGAGGCATCCGACAGCGAGGGCGCGGGCTGGAGCGCCTTCATCGCCGCCTGGTGGGACCGGTTCGGAACCGCCGAGGTGGGCGCGGCCGACCTCTTCGACGTTGCCCTGTTCTGCGATCCCGCTCCGCCGATCACCGGCCACACGGACCGCGCGCAGAAGACCAGCTTCGGGATCGCCATCAAGAAGATGCGGGACCGCGTGTTCCAAGTGGGCCATCTGACCCTCAGGCTGGTCCAGGCGGGCACGTTTCGGCGAGCGGTCAAGTGGCAGCTGAAGGTCTCGGAACAACCGTCGCGCCCGCAATCGGGCTCGCGAGGGCCCGACGCGTGTGAACCTCGGGGCGCGGGTGTGAACCTCCAAAACCGAGGTTCACACGATCAAGCCACTGATCGGGCTGGCAAATGTGAACCTTGTGAACCTTGTGAACCTCTCCCAACCCTAACGCACGCGCGCGCGCACGCACATGCGAAAGATGATGCCGGAAAAGGTTCACAAGGTTCGCGAGGTTCACTAAGCCCTGTGAATTCAGAGCCTTGTCAGTGTGAACCTCCTTGTGAACCTCGGGCGGCAGGTTCCCGAGGTTCACCCGTCCCCGATTGGCTGCGGGATCTCGATCCATGAGCCCCGCGCGCCCCGCCCATCACCCCATCGAGCAGCAAACCGGAAAGGAGCCCATCATGGCCCACGCATCTCTGACCCCGACCCCCGTGAGCGCCCCGTTTCCCGGCGTGCCTGTCGTCCTCGCCCTCGATCTCGGAACCACGACCGGGTGGGCCTTGCAGGCCGCTGACGGACTGATCACCAGCGGCACCGTGTCCTTCCGGCCCAGCCGCTACGACGGCGGCGGGATGCGCTACTTGCGGTTCCGGGGCTGGCTCGAGCAGCTGGCCCGCGACGCCGGAGCCATCACCGCCATCCATTTCGAGGAGGTGCGCAGGCACGTCGGCACCGACGCGGCGCATGTCTATGGCGGGATGCTGGCCACGCTGACGTCATGGGCGGAGACCGCGGGCGTCGCCTATCAAGGCGTCCCGGTCGGCACCATCAAGCGCCACGCCACCGGCAAGGGCAACGCGAACAAGGACGCCATGATGGCGGCCGCTCGCGCGCGCGGCTTCTCGCCCGCCGACGACAACGAGGCCGACGCCATCGCGATCCTGCTCTGGGCGTTGGAGACCCGGGGAGGTGTGCAATGAGCGGCATGCGGTTCACGCCCAAGGGCTATGGCGGTCACCGCCGCAATCCCGACGAAGTCAAACGCGACGGCTGGAAGGAACAAGGACTGCTGGCCGTCGCCATCGACGACGACCGCCTGACTTGGCCCGAGCGTGAACTGGTCCGCCAGCTTGGCGAGCGTCTCTATGGCAAGCGGGAACGGGAGGCGCGCCATGGGTGAGTGGACCACAGCACAAGTACAGGACCGGCTGGAGCTCGCGGCGGGCGTGATGCGACAGATGCCGGGCGTGATGCCACAGGGCTTCTTCAACGCCTGGCCGGATTACTTCCACAGCTTCGCCGACAAGGTTGGCCAGGAACCGCAGATGCGTCGGCCGAGGCCCAGCCCGCGACAGATCACGCAGGCCGAAGAGGCGATGCTCTGGCTGCGCTGGCTCGAGCCCGACGACGCACGCCTCGTCTGGGTCCGCGCCGACGGCATGGCGTGGAAGCCGATCTGCTGGCAGTTCGGGATCAGTCGGGCCACCGCCAACCGGCGCTGGCAGTACGGGCTTGCCGTGATCGTCTGGCGGCTGAACGGCAAGCATGTGCCGCGGAACCGGTCGATGGACTTCGTTGTCCGTGGTGTGCGGGCATGAAAGCAGGAAGGAAGCAGAGAAAGCTATGGCCGACGCCTACAACCATGTTACACGCTTAGACAAAATGGGAGGCAATTCGTGAACGCGCTGGTCGGCATCGGTATCTATGACATCCGTGACGCGCAACGGCTCACGCAGGCGCCGCGGCAGACCATCCGGCGCTGGCTAACCGGTTACACTTCGAGCACCGGAGTTCAGCACCCACCCATGTGGGATCCGGATATCGAGCAATCCGACGCGGTGGCGCTCTCCTTTAGAGATCTCCTCGAACTTCGGGCCATCTATGCGTTCCGTAAGCGCAAGGTGAGCGCTCAGCTTCTCCGAAAAGCGGTGTCTCGGGCTTCAGAGATCATCGGGGCGGATCATCCCTTTTCATCCGCTCGCTTCCGTACCGACGGCGCATCAATCCTGTTGCAGTTGGATCGAGAACAGGGCGAGCCCGAATTGGTGAATATCTTCACCAATCAGCGGGAAATGAAAACGATCATCGAGCAAAGCCTTCGGGACGTCGAATACGATGGTCTGACGCCGAATGTCTGGCGACCGATGGGGCGCGCGAGCGGTGTGGTACTCGACCCATCGCGTTCGTTCGGTCAGCCCATCGAGGAGGACACGGCCATTCCGACAGCCACGCTGGCTGCAGCAGCGAAGGCCGAAGGCAGTGTCGCTCGCGCCGCGGCTCTTTATGAGGTGCCGAGGCACGCCGTTTCTCGAGCCGTCAAGTTCGAGGAGTGGCTCAGCAAAGCGGCATGAACCGCTTCAACGTGTTCTTCGATCATAACTGCCCGCCCGCTATGGCGAGGATGATGGCAGGGTTTCTCTCATCCGAGAAACCGCAGCCTCGATCTGTAGCACTAAGCGACGTGATGGATCGTAGAGCCACAGACGTTGAATGGATCAACTGGGTTCGAAATCAGCCTGGCGACTGGATCGTTGCGACGGAGAACCACCGGATCCTGCGCGTGCCCGATGAGCGACGCGCTTTCATGGCCGCAGGTCTTCGCATGTTGGTGATGCCGAAGAGCGTTTTGTCGCTGCCTCACGAGAAGCGCTGTGCCCTCATTCTATGGCAGTGGCCACGCATCACGCGCACGATGAGCGAATTTGACCCTCCTTTGGCCTTCGAAATGTCTCCGAAGCGCGAGGGAAAGCTTCGTCAGATCGGGCTTTGAATGGAGCGTTGGCACGGGCTCCCATCGCTGCCCAATAGGCCGGGAAATAAGCTCCCGATTTCCGTCAAGCCAAAAAGCATCCTTGAGACACTTTCCTGCGAGACACCGAACGGCGAGACAGATCGCCCCCTGATCGCTATCTATTGCGATATACTCGGGAGAGGAGCGCGCAGGCAGAGGCCGCGGCGCTGGCTTCCGGGGTCCAGCGAAGGGTCCGGCCGAGGTCCAATGGGCTAACCCATTGAGTTCTTGGTTCCTTCCTGGCGATATTCGTATGCTGGCGGGCGAAGCGCGGCACATCGCTAGCGACAGGGCCGGATTTTTGGGAAGCCACCGGAGTCCAGCATCCACCCGCAACGCCACGAAACCCTCGTGAATTCAGACACCTGACCGACCGCGCGGGGTGGATACCCCGCGGATGCCGGAGTCCAGCCGGAAGCCGGTGGACCCCGCCGCCCCGGAGTCCACCCCGGCGGATGCCGACCGATCATCGACAGGAACCTGCATGACCCTCTCCTTCGCCCCAGAGCGGATCGAGACTTGGCCGCTTGCGCGCCTGCAGCCCTACGCGAAGAACGCGAAGGTGCACGGGCCCGACCAGGTCGCCAAGATCGCCGCCAGCATGGCCGAGTTCGGCTGGACCGTGCCCTGCCTCGTCGGCGAGGACGGCGAACTGATCGCGGGTCATGGCCGGGTGCTGGCGGCCACGCAGCTTGGGCTGACTGAGGCGCCGGTGATCGTGCTGGGCCATCTGACCGAGGCACAGCGGCGGGCCTACCGGATCGCGGACAACAAGCTGACGGAGCTCGGCACCTGGGACGAGGCGCTGCTGTCGGCGGAACTGAACGATCTGCTGGCCGAGGATTTCGACCTGTCGCTGGTCGGGTTTTCCGATGGCGAGTTGGACAAGTTGCTGGCCTATGTGCCCGAAGGGGACGGTGAAGACGGTGGCGCCGGGGGCTCCGTGCCTCCGGTGACCATCCCCGAGCCGCCGCGCAATCCGGCGTCGCGGACGGGCGACCTGTGGATCCTCGGCGACCACCGGCTGCTCTGCGGCGACAGCACCAACCACGCAGATGTCCGCCGCCTGATGAACGGCGAGCGGGCGATCCTGTTCGCCACCGACCCGCCGTATCTCGTCGATTACGACGGCTCGAACCACCCGACCCGCAACAAGGACTGGTCGGCGTCCTACGGCACCACCTGGGACGACAGTTCGCAGGGGGCCGAACTCTACGACGGCTTCATCGCGGCCGCCGTGGCGGAAGCCATTGCCGAGGATGCGGCCTGGTACTGCTGGCACGCGTCGCGCCGCCAGGCGATGCTGGAGGCCTGCTGGGAAAAGGCCGGCGCCTTCGTGCACCAGCAGA
>JBKBVT010000144.1:0-6696 GCA_046289305.1 Hyphomonas sp.
AAGGTTTCAGTGATGCCGGAATTCACTCTGAACCTTGGCGGTGTGTATGATATTGCTCTTGGAAACGGGGCCACGTTGTCTCCGTCCGCCAACCTCTACTACTCGAGCGACTACGTAACGAATGATGTCGGATACGATTTTTCGCGCCAGGATGCCTTCACCAAGCTTGATCTCCGTTTGACTTACCGGGCGCCTGGCGATGCATGGTATGCTGAAGTCTTCGGAGAAAACGTCACGGATGAGGCAACCATCAACCGGACGGTCATCTTCGGACAGGGCGCGATCATGCAGAACTTCCAGAACCCCGCAATGTATGGTGTCCGGATAGGGTTCCGCCGTTAAGGGCCTGCCCGGCCGGCGTCGCCCGCCCCGCTTGCCAGGGTTTTGGCAAGCGGGGCGGGCGATCCGGCAAGGTGCTTCTGAGGCGCTGCGCTCTCAGGCGCAAGGAGGCAACAGGTTGGCCTTCTGATTAAACCGCCAGCGGAGGCGGCCACTGCCGAGTACACACAGGTAAACCCGCAGAAGAGCGGCAACCCACCCGTCTCGTTGCATTTACGGCTGTTCTGAAGCGGCGTCGCCTGCCGGGTCTTTGGTTTGCATTCGAATGCAAACTTGGTACTGTTGCGAAAACGAAAGAGGATATCATGGCACGCTGGCTGAAGACCGGAATTGATCCGGATACGAAACTGAAGGCGGATATCCAGGTTCGCCGGACGGTCGAGGATATTCTCGACGACATCAGTGAGCGCGGCGATGACGCCGTGCGGGCCCTGTCTGTGAAGTTTGATGCCTGGGATCCGCCCGCTTTCCGGATGAGCCGGGACGAGATTGATGCCTGCTACGGTGAACTCGGCCAGCAGGCGCTTGATGATATCAGGTTTGCGCAGGAGCAGGTGCGTAACTTCGCCCGGATACAACGCGCGTGCCTGAAGGATGTCGAAGAAGAGACCCTTCCGGGCGTGGTGCTCGGTCACAGGAACATTCCTGTCAATTCGGTCGGATGTTATGTGCCCGGCGGGAAATATCCTCTGATCGCTTCTGCGCATATGAGTGTCGTCACGGCAAAGGTGGCAGGCGTCCCGCGCATCATCGCGACAGCCCCGCCCTTCAACGGGCGTCCGCATCCGGCGATCGTTGCAGCGATGGACATGGCGGGCGCCCACGAGATCTATACGCTCGGCGGCGTCCAGGGTATTGGCGCGATGGCCATCGGCACCGCAACGATTGCACCGGTCGATATGATCGTCGGCCCGGGCAATGCCTATGTGGCAGAAGCCAAGCGCCAGCTCTTCGGCCGGGTCGGGATCGATCTGTTTGCCGGGCCGACTGAAACGCTGATTATTGCCGATGAAACTGTGGACGAGGATTTCTGCGCTGCCGACCTGCTGGGGCAAGCCGAACATGGTCCCAACTCCCCGGCGATCCTTCTTACCAATTCAGAAGACCTCGCCCGGCGGACCCTCGAGGCCATTGATCGCCAGCTTGAATGGCTTCCGACAGCCGAGATTGCGGGGGCGGCCTGGCGCGACTACGGCCAGGTGATTGTGTGCGACTCGTATGAGGAAATGGTACGCGTTGCCGATGAGATCGCGTCTGAACACGTCCAGGTGATGACACGGGACCCGGACTACTTCCTCGAAAACATGACCAATTACGGCGCCTTGTTCCTCGGCCAGGAAACCAATGTGTCCTACGGTGACAAGGTGATCGGGACAAATCACACGCTGCCGACCATGAAAGCGGCGCGCTATACAGGCGGTCTCTGGGTTGGTAAGTTCCTCAAGACCTGCACCTATCAGCGTGTGACGCGTGAAGCCTCTGTAATGGTTGGAGAATATTGCTCACGTCTTTGCGCTTTGGAAGGATTTGCCGGTCATAAGGAACAGGCAGATATCCGTGTGAGGCGCTATGGCCAGCAACCGGCAGAAAACCAGCCCGTCTGAGACCGGCGCCGACATACTCCCTCTGATCCGGGGCCGGCGCGCGACATCCTATGATGTCGCGCGCCTTGCAGGCGTCTCCCAGTCGGCTGTATCCCGCTGCTTCAAGCCAGGGGCGAGCGTATCCGACCGCATGCGCGAAAGGGTTCTCAAGGCGGCCGAACAGCTCGAATACCAGCCCAATGCGATCGCCCGCGGACTGATTACCCAGCGGTCCAATCTCGTCGCCGTGCTCGTTTCGGGGCGCCTCAATCTCTACTATCCCGAAGTCCTTTTCCGGCTGACCCAGGAACTGTCGGGTGTCGGCCTTCGGGTGCTCCTCTTTACGGTCGACAGTGAAGCCGAGGCCGAAGCAGTGATCGAGCAGGCCTGGCAATTCCAGGTCGACGGGGTCATTTCCGCCTCGCACCTTTCTCGCGCCCAATTCGATGTCCTCGACAAGCGGCGCATACCGATCATCTTCTTTAACCGGTATTTCTCGGATCGCTCCACCAACATCGTCTACTGCGATCCTGCCTCACAGGTCGATGCCCTGATTGCCCGACTGACCGAGCTCGGGCATAGGAAGTTTGGGCTGATCCGGGGACCCGACCTCAATATGGTCAGTGATGAGCGTACCCGGCTCGTGCGCGGCGCATTGAGCCGCCGCGGTGTAACTGCGCTTCACGAGGTCGCCGGTGACTTCACCTACGACAGCGGAGCAGCGGCGCTGCAGGACCTCTGGCTTCATGAGGCAGACCGTCCGACCGCGGTGATCAGTGCCAATGACATGATGGCTCTGGGCGCAATGGATGAAGCCCGGTCTGTACTTGAACTGAAGATACCAGATGACCTTTCCATTGCCGGATTTGACGGAATCGGTATGTCGCAGTTTGCGAGCTACGAACTTACCACAATCCGCCAGCCGATCGGGAGGATGTGCCAGGCCGCCGTTGCCATGATCCTTGCGCGCATTGAGCAGCCCGACCAGTCTAACGAGCGCCGGGTGTTTGAAGGCGCAATGATTGAGGGTGCATCTATTGCCGCTGCGCCCTGACGGGTTTATGCATCCGAATGCAAATTCGGGGGATCGATATGCAGCGCAGCCTGGAACGGATTCTGACAACGCATGTGGGTAGTCTGCCCCGGTCAAAGGATGTGACCGCTCTGGTATTCGCTGAGGAACAGGGTGAGCCGGTCGATCCGGAACATCGCGGCCGGACACTTGAAGACGCGGTTAAATATGTGGTCGTCCGGCAGAAACAGGCCGGCGTCGACATCATCTCTGACGGAGAGATGAGCAAGATCTCGTATGCGACCTATATCAAGGACCGGATCACCGGCTTCGATGGAGACAGCCCGCGGCGCGCTCCGGCGGACCTTGAAGCTTTCCCGGGGTTCCTTGAGCGGCAGGCCAAAGGCGGCGGGACGCCGTCTTACCGCCGCCCACGCTGCGTCGGTCCGATCGATGTGAAGTCCATGGTCCCGCTCGAGGCCGACCTCGCCCGATTTGGCGCTGGATTAAAAGCGGCAGGAACCACGCTGAGTTTCATGAATGCGGCCAGCCCGGGTGTCATCGCCCTGTTCCAGCCGAACGAATATTACGCCAGCCAGGATGATTACCTCGAGGCGCTCGCCGAAGCGATGCGCCCGGAATATGAGGCCATCGTGGCCGCCGGCCACATCCTTCAGCTCGACAGTCCGGATCTCGGGCTCGGACGGCACATGATGTTCAAGACCCGGCCGGAGGACGAGTACATCGCATGCATCACTCAGCACGTCGAGGTCCTGAACCATGCGCTGCGCAACATTCCGGCAGACAGAATCAGGATGCATGTCTGCTGGGGCAATTATGAAGGGCCGCATCATTGTGATGCCCCCCTGAGCACTGTCCTGCCCGTGGCGCTGAAGGCGAAACCCCAAGGCCTCCTGTTTGAGAATGCCAATCCCCGGCACGCGCATGAGTGGACGGTCATCGAAGAGGCAAGTCGCGCTGGCACGCTCCGCGACAAGGTCCTGATCCCCGGGGTTATCGATTCGACGACGAACTTCATCGAGCATCCCGAACTCGTCGCGCAGCGGATTGAACGTTTCGCCGCTATCGCCGGGCGTGAGAACGTGATCGCCGGGACAGATTGCGGCTTTTCGACCTTTGCCGGGTTCGGCGCGGTCGATGAGGACATTGTCTATGCAAAGCTCGCCGCCCTGGCGGAGGGCGCGGCGATTGCCACTGGGCGGCTCTGGTCATGACGCTCAAGGCGCAGCTGAAAGCGAAGACGCCGCTTGTGGGTACCTTCCTCAAGACACCCTCTGCGATGACCTGCGAAGTCCTTGGCCGGACGGCCCTCGATCTCATCTGCATTGACGCCGAGCATGCCCCCTTTGACCGGCGCGATATCGATGCCTGCCTGCATGCGCTGCATCACGCCGGAAAGCCTTCTCTGGTCCGGATCCCCACCGCGGCGCCTGAACATATTCTCAACGCCCTCGACTGCGGGGCGAGCGGTATCATTGCCCCGCATATCACGGACGGCAGGCAGGCATCGCGCCTGCTGGCGAGTTCGCATTTCGGTACCGGTCGCGGCTTTGCGGGATCAACCCGTTCGGCCGGTTATGGCGCCCGGAGCATGAGTGAGCACAAGCGCCGCTCCACAGAAGAGGTGGTCGTGGTCGCCCAGATCGAGGATGCCGAGGCGCTCGATCATCTCAGCGACATCTTTGCTGTCCGGGAAATCGACGCGTTCTTCATCGGCAGGGCAGACCTCGCAATGTCCATGGGCGCAGACAATGCCGGCGCGCCAGAGGTCGTGAGCGCGGTGGAGGCCATCTGCCGGACGGGGCAGGCAGCAGGCGCCACGATCGGCATGTTCACCCCGGACCTCGCCGAGATTGCGAAATGGCGTGCCCTCGGAGCCAGCCTGTTCCTCCTGAGTTCGGATCACGCCATGATGCTTGCCGGCGCCGACGCGCTTGTCCGGACCGTGCGGCCTCAGCTTTGACAGGAGCCGTGGACCTGGCGAAGCCGGGCGAACTCAATTTGCCGCCGGAGGGCGATATCATCCCAGATACAGACATCTTCGCGTACCCGGCCCCGCATTATCCTGAAATGCGAAATCCCGAGGATCCAAACCGGCGCACCCGTGGCAGGCCCGTAGCGTCCCGGGCCGGTATGGGTAGCGGCGACCGCCCAGCGGATCGCTACATCGCGCGCGTCCCCCAGATAGGCAATATCGGCCACATGATCGATCCGGAGCCGGGCATCGGGGAACGCTGTCAGGACGTGTGCCATCCAATCTGATACCTGGTCCGGGCCATAGAGGCCCGCCGCGCCGGGATAGGCAGCCGAAACGCGGTAGTCATAAAGCGAAGCGAGGCGGCCGGGATCGCGCATACACCAGAGTGTCTCCAGCGCTGCGGCGGCTACTGACTGAGCCTCGTTAAGGCTCTCCGCGGCGGAACTGGCTTCGAGAATGCGCGCATGCGAGGCGCGGTGGAGCGTCTCCAATTCATTCCCTAGCGCCTGGTCAGTGGCAGCCTGACGCGCGGCGAGGTGGCCAGCATCCACGCCCAGCTGGTTTGCAATCGCAAGATTGTCGCGTACCAGCCACTCTTCTATGATCCGGTTCTCGCGGCACACACAGTCGGCAATCGTCCGCACCCGTACCTTTTTTCCGGTTGCCGGACCGAAATCGCTGTCTCCCTCATTGGTCATTTTCGATGTGATGAGGTGGGATGAATAAAATGTGCCGTTGCCTTCATCAGACCAGATGACATTGTCCGCATCCAGGCGCCTGTCGGGAAACGCCTTGAGTGTCGCGAGCGTATTATCCACCACCGTCTGCGCGCCGGTGATGTCGCCGCCAAGTGTATGAATAACACAGTCCGGCGCATACCAGTCGAGACAGAGGTCGACAGCGCGGTCGTGCCAGATCCGTTCAGTAATCCGGATGATGTAATGGGGAAAATCCACGAACTCGGCGGCAAAGCCGGGAAGCTCCATACGCCGCTCCGGACCCGGGCTCATCATGTCGGAAATGTCGGTGGTTGCGACATGGGTAATCGGAAGCGGCATGGGAAGGACCTTGAAATTAGCCTCAGGAGATCAGTGGGCGGTCCATCCGCCGTCGACGCGCAGGCTGTGGCCCGTCACCATACCGGCCGCCGGCGAGCAGAGATAGCGGACCGCTGCGGCCACATCTTCCGCTTGTGCAAGGCGGCCCATCGGGATCATCTGCCTGACAAAGGACGCAAACTCAGGATCGGCAAGCATGGTAGCGGTCATGGGTGTTTCGACAAAGGTTGGCGCAACGGAGTTGACCGTTATGCCGCGCGGCGCCAGCTCGACCGCCATCGCCTTTGTGAGACCTTCAATGGCATGCTTGGTCATGCAGTAGACGGTTCTCCGGGGCGATCCGACATGGCCCATCTGGGAGGTAATGTTGATCACCCGTCCGCCATGCCCCATTTTCCGGACGACGCTGCGCGCGATTCGGAAGACGGAGCGAATATTAAGCGCGATCAGCTGGTCAAGGGCATCGTCGGTTACGGCCTCGAAGGGCTGCGGAATATTCATCCCGGCATTGTTTACGAGGATGTCGAAAGGCTGCGCCTGAGCAATCCGCTCGAGCAGGGCGTCGGAGGTTGCATCTTCTGCCCAGACACTACCTCCGTCACCGAGCGCGATCTCCAGAGTATCGAGGTCAGCGGATGCGCGTGCGGCAGCAACCACACGAGCGCCGTCGGCCTGTAGCGAGAGCGCGATGGCGCGGCCAAGACC
>JBKBVT010000145.1:0-6622 GCA_046289305.1 Hyphomonas sp.
AAGCAGGCTGAGGAAAGCAGCGAACTCCTCGCAGGGGAAATGAGCCACAGGGTCAAGAACCTTCTGGCCATCGCGTCTGCCCTCACATCAATTACGTCCAGATCATCCAGCTCAATTGATGACATGGCGCAGCAGCTGACCAACCGCCTGATGGCGCTGGACCGGGCGCATGACCTTGTCCGCCCGCTTCCGGGTCAGGTAATATCCGACGCGCTGCTGGGTGACCTGCTCACGGTTTTGCTGGCGCCCTATGATGACCTCGGCGCTTTCAGCGGGCGGATCCGCGTCTCCGTGCCCCGGATGGGCGTGGGGAAAGTGTCCGCCACGACGCTGGCCCTTGTCATCCACGAACTCGCAACCAACTCCCTCAAATACGGCGCGCTGTCCTGCGATACCGGGACATTGGACGTGTCCTCGGCGAGCCATGGCGACGAAATCGTGATCGTATGGACCGAAAGAGGTGGCCCGCCCGTCGCAAGCCCGACAGGGCAGGGCGGTTTCGGCAGCAAGCTCATAAACCGGGCGATGTCGATGCAGCTCGGCGGCGCCCTTTCCTGCGACTGGGATGTAGAGGGGGTAATCGTGACGCTCAGAATGGAAAGGGCGAGACTAGAGCTCTGAGCGGTCTGGAACCGCCCCGGCTTCTTTCACACGCCCTCTTGATTCCTTGCTGCGCCTCCGCCATAAGCCGCCACTTGCCGGACTCCGGGGCGACGGCATTGCCCCCTGTCCGTGTATCCTGGGCCGCCGCATTCGGTGTGAGCTCTACAGACTGAGGAGAAAAACATGCCGAAGATGAAGACCAAGAAGGCCGCTGCAAAGCGGTTCAAGATCACCGCAACGGGCAGGCTGAAGCACGGCGTGGCTGGCAAACGCCACCGCCTGATCAGCCATAACGCGAAATACATCCGTCAGAACCGCGGCACGAAAGTGGCGGCGAAAGCGGATGAGGCCCGCGTCAAGCGCTTCCTGCCCTACGGCCTCTGAGGCGCGGCAGCTTAGCTACCCCGTTGATTTTGAACCCTTACTGACAGGAGGCCACCCATGCCCCGTTCCCGCGCCAAAGTACCCGCCCACGCCCGCCACAAGAAGATCATCAAGCAGGCCAAGGGCTTCCGTGGCCGCCGCAAGAATACCTTCACCAACGCCCATGCTGCCGTCTGGAAAGCCGGTGAGTACGCGTATGTTGGCCGCAAGGTTAAGAAGCGCACGTTCCGCTCGCTCTGGATCCAGCGAATCAACGCCGCTGTGCGCATCCATGACGATCAGCTCAACTACTCGACCTTCATCAATGGCCTGACCAAGGCCGGCATTGAAGTCGACCGCAAAGTGATGGCTGACCTCGCTGTGCGCGAGCCCGATGCTTTCGGTGCCCTCGTCGCCCAGTCCAAAGCTGCGCTCGCTTAATCAGACCCGGAGAGACTTCAGATGTCAAAAGCCCCCAGCGCCGTCCTCCATCCGAGCAAGAAGCCGCGCGTCAAGCGCCGCAATGCGAAATGGACCGGCAACCTCGCAAAGCGCGCCAAGATCCGCGTGTTTGGTAACACCAAGCGCGCACGCCTTGCTCGCAAGAAGGCTGCGCGCGCCTGATCCGGCGCCCCGGCCTCCGCCTCGTTTCCTGAGACGCCCGTGGGTTCCGCCCGCGGGCGTTTTGCTGATTGCATCGCCCTCGCCCTAGCGACTAGAAAGCGCGCGAAGGTTTGACCTGAAAGGGTATTTCCAAGTGTCCGATATTTCTGGGATTGAAACAGACGCGCTCGCCGCCATTTCCGCCGCGCCGGACCTGGCTGCGCTGGACGCTGTGCGAGTGGCCGAGCTTGGCAAGAAGGGGCGGGTGTCCGGCCTGATGGGCGCGCTCGGCAAGATGGACCCCGAGGCGCGCAAGGCCGAGGGGCCAAAGCTCAACGCCCTGAAGACCCGTGTTGAGGAGGCCGTCCGCGCGCGTAAGGCCGTGCTGGAAGCGGCTGAACTCGAAGCGCGGCTCGTGACCGAGCGGATCGACCTCACCCTGCCGGCGGCGCCGTTGCCGGGGGAGGGCGCGCTGCATCCCGTGATGCAGGTGTTCGAGGAGATCGCGGCGATCTTCGGCGACATGGGCTTCACCGTCGCCGACGGGCCAGACATCGAGGATGACTGGCACAATTTCACGGCGCTGAACTTCCCGGAAGGCCACCCCGCGCGCGAGACGCATGATACCTTCTTCATGAAAGCGGCGGAAGGTGACACACCGAAAGTGCTCCGTACGCATACGAGCCCCGTACAGGTGCGCACGATGATGGAAGACAAGCCGCCGATCCGCATTCTCGTGCCGGGCCGCGTCTACCGGAATGACTGGGACGCGACCCATACGCCGATGTTCCACCAGGTCGAAGGGCTCGTCATCGAGAAGGGCATCCATATGGGCCACCTGAAAGGTTGCCTCATCGATTTCGTGAAGGCCTTCTTCGAGGTGGACAATGTCGTCGCCCGCTTCCGGCCGCATTTCTTTCCGTTCACGGAGCCTTCGGCCGAGATGGATGTGAAATATACCCGCAAGGGCGACGCCATCGAGATCGGCGACGGGGACCGCTGGATGGAGATCCTCGGCTGCGGTATGGTGCATCCGAATGTGCTGCGCAATTGCGGCATCGACCCGGCCGTGCACCAAGGTTTCGCCTTTGGCATGGGCGTCGACCGTCTCGCCATGTTGAAATATGGCATGCCGGACCTGCGCCCCTATTTCGAAGCCGATCCGCAATGGTCGCGCCATTACGGCTTCTCGCCCTGGCTCACGCCGTCCGTCAGCGGAGGGCTCAGCTGATGAAGTTCTCCCTTTCCTGGCTGAACGACCACCTTGTCACCAAGGCGTCGCTTCAGGAGATTCTCGATCTGATGCTCAAGGCCGGCCTTGAGGTCGAGGAAGTCATCGATCCGCGCGAGAAGCTTGCGCCGTTCACGGTCTGCAAGGTGATCGAGGCAAAGCCTCATCCGGATGCGGACAAGCTGCGCGTGTGCACCGTGGACACCGTGGACGGCGTCAAGCAGATCGTGTGCGGGGCGCCAAATGCCCGCACCGGTATGACCGCCATCTACGCCCCGCTCGGCACATTCATTCCGGGCCTCGATTTCGCGCTCGACAAGAAGCCCCGCGCCATTCGCGGCGTCGAGAGCCATGGCATGATGTGCTCCTCGCGCGAACTTGAGGTCGGCGAGGACCATGACGGCATTCTGGATCTCGATGACAGTCTCAAGGTCGGTACGCCGGCCTCTGAGGCGCTCGGCCAGAATGATCCGGTGATCGACTTTGAAGTCACGCCCAACCGCCCCGACTGGCTCGGCGTGCAGGGCATCGCGCGCGATCTCGCCGCGGCTGGCGCTGGCCGGTTCCTGCGGAATGATCCGAAGAAGATTGCGGGCAGCTTTGATTGTCCCGTCGAGAACCGTCTAGAGGCCCCGGAAGCCTGTCCGATCTTCGCGGGCGCGCTGATCCGGGGCGTCACCAATGGTCCGTCTCCGGACTGGATGCAGGCGCGCCTGAAAGACGCCGGGCTGCAGCCCCGGTCGCTGCTCGTGGATGTGACCAACTATGTCTCCCTCGACCGGGCCCGGCCGCTGCATGTGTATGACGCCGCCAAGCTCTCGGGCCCCGTCGTGGCCCGTCTCGGGCGCAAGGGCGAAAGCCTGGCTGCGCTCGACGGTAAAACCTATCCGATCACGGAAGACATGTGCGTGATCGCAGACAATTCCGGCGCCATCGGCCTCGGCGGTGTGATGGGCGGCGAATCGACCTCCGTGACGGCGGAGACAGCCGACGTCTTCATCGAATCCGCCTGGTTCGATCCGCTGCGGACCGCGCGCACAGGCCGAGTGACCGGCATCCATTCCGACGCACGCTACAGGTTCGAACGCGGCGTGGACCCGCAAAGCTGCGCTGAAGGGCTCAATCTCGCTATCGCGCTGATACTCGAATATGGCGGCGGCTCGGTCTCCAAGGCGCGCATCGAAGGCGGCATCCTGCCGCGCACGAAACGCGTGACCTTCTATCCCCGTGATGTTGAGCGTTTGACCGGCCTGGTCGTCAAGCCGGCCGAGATGAAGCGCATCCTCAAGGATCTTGAATTCGATATCGAGGATGCCGGCGAGGCCTGGTATCTTATGCCGCCCTCGCACCGGTTCGACATGGAACAGTCGGCAGACATCGTCGAGGAGATCGCGCGCCTGATCGGCTATGACCAGTTGCCAACAACCTCCCTACCGCTGCCGGAAGGCGGCGGCCGTGTGATCACCACGCCCCGCCAGGCGCGCATCGCCATCGCTCGCCGCGCCATGGCGGCACGCGGCTATCTGGAGGCGGTGACGTGGAGTTTCATGGCCCGTGACCATGCCGCGCTTTTCGCCAAGACGGATGAGACGCTTGTCGTCGCCAATCCGGTCGCGAGCGAGCTCAACTATATGCGCCCTTCGATCCTTGCCAATCTGGCTCAGGCCGCCCAGCGGGCCCGCAATCGCGGCGAGCGCACGGTGCGCCTGTTCGAAGCCGGACCGATCTATCTCGGCGATGGCCCGAAAGATCAGCGTACGGTGATAACCGGCCTCGTTCTGCCAGCCGCCGAGCGCCACTGGCAGGGCCGCGGGGTCCAGCAGGATGCGTATTCCGTGAAGGCGGACCTGTTCGCCATTCTGGCGGCCCTTGGGCAACCGGAGGACCGGTTCCAGATCGCGCCGCCCACTCAGCCGCAATGGCATCCCGGCCAGGCGGCGAGCGTCAAGCTCGGCCCAAAGATGACCATCGCCAATTTCGGCGCTGTGCATCCTGGCGTTCTGAAGGCGCTGGATGTCGAGGGACCGGCCTTTGCCTTCGAGATCAATTTGAATGCGCTCCCGGTCATGAAGGCGAAGGCGACCAAGACCAAGCCGGTCTTCGAGCGGATAGACCTGACGCCCATCCGGCGCGATCTCGCCTTCCTGGTCGATGCCGGCGTGGCAGCAGGCGATGTCGTCCGCCATGCGCAGGCGGCGGAGAAGCAGCTGATTTCGTCCATATCGGTCTTTGATGTCTATCAGGGGCAGGGCGTACCGGAGGGCCAGAAGTCTGTTGCCATCGAGGTGACCCTGCAACCGAAGGAAGCCCTCAAGGATGAACAGATCCAGGCCGTCATGGAGCGGATCGTGGCGGCGGTCGCCAAGGGCACAGGCGCCATGCTAAGGGGATAGCAGCACGGGACGGGCGAGGGACCGCTGGAATGGGGCTGAAGGAACGGGTTTACGAGTCGCTGGCACCGGAAGCCCGCCGGGAGGGGCTCTCGCGCGCGAACCTGTTCATCGTCGGGCTCGTCGTCCTCAGTTTCCTGTTCCTGGCGCTCGAGACAGAGCCGGTCCTGAACCAGGACCCCGCCTGGTTTCTGACCTTCGAGATATTCAATGTTGCCGTGATTGCTATCTTCGCGGTCGAATACATCGCGCGGGTCTGGTGCGCCGGCGTTGAACCAAAGTTCAAAGGGTTTCGCGGCCGGCTGCGTTACATGACGCAGTTCTATTCGCTGGCCGACCTGCTCGCCTTCCTGCCGGAGCTGATCGTCATGATCACCGGCGCTGGCATCTCGCTTCTGGTCCTGCGCGTGCTCCGGCTCGCGCGCATCGTGAAGATCGCGCGCTTCATTCCGGCCTTCGACGCGCTGGGCGCAGCCATGCGACGCGCCAGTTCGCTTCTGCTCACCTCCCTCGCGCTGGCCATGACGCTCGTCTATGTGTCGGCTGTGTTGCTTTACTTTGTTGAAGGGGTTGCGGGAAATGAGCAGGAAGCGTTCGCCTCCATCCCGCGTTCTATCTGGTGGGCGGTCGCAACCCTCACCACGGTCGGCTATGGCGATGTCTATCCGATCACACCGCTGGGGCGCATGTGCGCGGGCGTCATTGCGATTGTCGGGGTGGGTGTCGTGGCCCTGCCGGCGGGCGTCTTTGCCAGTGCGTTCTCGGATGAACTGCGCGAACGTGAGCTGGCCAAGGTGAAACAGGAACTCGAACAGACAAAAGCGGACGCCGCAGCGGAGAGACAGGTATGAGCGAAGCATTCACGGTCGCCATTGCGGGTGTCGCGGGACGGATGGGCCGCCAGCTGGCAGCGGTTGCCCTTGATCGCGGCATTCGCATCGCGGGCGGCTCGGAAGTGCCGCAAGCGGGTGTCTTCGATGAAGATATCGGCCTCCTGGCCGGGCGCCGGGCCATAGGGCTGCAGCCCGTGGCCGAAACGTCGGCTGCCGCTGAGGCGGCGGATGTCTGGATCGATTTCACCCGGCCTGCGGCGACCCTTGCGGCGCTGGAGTCGCTGAAGAACACGTCCGTACGCGCGGTGATCATCGGAACGACCGGATTTTCGGATGCGGAGGAGCGCCTCATCGCAAAAGCCGCCGAGCGGCTGGCGATCGTGAAGGCCGGCAATTTCTCCATTGGCGTGAATCTGCTTGAGGCGCTGACCCGGTTTGCAGCCTCGCGGCTCGGGGCGGACTGGGACATCGAAGTGCTCGAAACCCATCACCGGCTGAAGGCGGACGCCCCATCGGGCACGGCCCTGATGCTGGGCGAAGCGGCGGCGGCCGGCCGCAGGGCGGACCTTAAAACGCTGCGCGCGGCGCCTTATGACGGG
>JBKBVT010000146.1:0-6611 GCA_046289305.1 Hyphomonas sp.
CGGCCTGCAGGCGATCATCAATGCGACAATGCAGGTGGCGACGGGCGCGATGGACTGCGTGATCGCGGGCGGCGCGGAATCGATGAGCAATGCGCCGTTCTATTCGACCGGCATGCGCTGGGGCCTCGGCCAGGGCAATATGACCCTGCATGACGGGCTGGTGAACGGACGGCTGACGGCGGGCGGGAAGAACTTCCCCGTGCCGGGCGGCATGCTGGAGACGGCGGAGAATCTGCGGCGCGATTACCAGATCACGCGTGAGGCGCAGGATGTGTTTGCGGCCGCCAGCCATGCTAAGGCCGTGGCGGCGCAGACCTCCGGCGTGTTCGATGAGGAAATCATTCCGTTCACGGTCAAAGGCCGCAAGGGCGACACGGTGGTGACGCAGGATGAACATCCGCGCCCGGATTCGACCGCCGAGGTGCTCGCAAAGCTGAAGCCGATCCGCCAGAAGATGGACCCGGATGCGACCGTGACCGCTGGCAATGCCAGCGGGCAGAATGATGGCGCCTCGGCCTGCCTCGTGATGACGCGGGAGATGGCGGAGGCGCATGGGCTGAAGCCGCTGGCGCGGCTGGTCTCCTGGGCTGTGGCGGGGGTCGGGCCGGCGGTGATGGGGATCGGGCCTGTTCCGTCCACGGAAAAAGCGCTGAAGAAGGCCGGGCTGTCACTCAAGGATATTGACCTGATCGAGCTGAATGAGGCGTTTGCCGCGCAGGTGCTCGCCTGTACCCAAGCGCTGGGCTTTGGCGAGGATGATTACAAGCGGCTCAACGTGCATGGCTCCGGCATCTCGCTCGGCCATCCGGTCGGCGCGACGGGCGGGCGGATCCTGGCGACGCTGCTGCGCGAGATGGACCGGCGGGAGGCGCGCTACGGCGTCGAGACGATGTGCATCGGCGGCGGGCAGGGGCTGGCAGCGGTGTTCGAGCGGGTCAGCTGAAGACTCTCCGGATTCGGACATCCTTAACCTTGCGGGAAAAGTAACTTGCGTTGTGCGGCTGAATGGCCCATATCCCTGCCATCGACATTGGCCAGACGATCAGGCGCGCGCAACCCACAAGGTTGCAGTTTCAGAAACTCTCCTAAAATGCGATACGCAAGGACTGGCGCACTGTCAGTCCACACATCACTATGAGACGACTAAATGACCAACGGTACCGTGAAATTCTTCAACAGCCAAAAGGGCTTCGGCTTCATCGCGCCTAACAATGGCGGCAATGATGTCTTCGTGCATATCTCGGCGCTCGAGCGCTCGGGTATCTCGGCCCTCAACGAAGGCCAGAAGGTTTCCTACGAAACAGAAATCGACAAGCGCTCCGGCAAAACTGCCGTCAGCTCCATCGAACTGGCCTGACGACAGCGGTATTCAGACGCCTCGCCGCGTCTGATACCCGATCAATCCGGAAAGCACGCTTCGGTAACGGGGCGTGCTTTTTGCGTTTTGGGCGCCGTCAACGAAACCCGAAGAACAGCGTCACAACGGCAATGCAGCCGATATTCAGCCAGAAGCCGGTGCGGATCATGCGGCTGATGGGGAACTGGCGCATGCCGAAGACGACGGCGTTGGGGCCAGTCGCGATGGGGAGCATGAAGGCGCAGGAGGCGGCCATCGCCACGGGGATCACCAGCGTCTGCACATCCGCGCCGATGGCGAAGGCGAGAGCGCCGAGGACAGGCAGGAAGGTCGTGACGGCGGCGACATTGGACATGATCTCGGTGAGGAAGATGATCATCGTGACCAGCACGAGCAGCATCAGGATGGTCGGCACGCTGCCTAGGCCGGAGAGGAGCAGGCCGAGCCAGGCCGCAAGTCCGGAGGCCTGAACCCCGGCGGCGAGCGACAGCCCGCCCCCGAACAGCAGCACGACATCCCAGGGCAGGGTCTTGGCATCGTCCCAGCTGAGCAGCGACCAGCTGCCGGTCTGGTGTTCTTCGGCGCGGCTGCCATGCGGCACGAGGAACATGGCGATGGCGCCGAGGATGGCGACACCCATATCGGTGAGCCCGGCGAAGATGGGGATCAGGACGAGCTGTTCGCGCAGGATCCAGGCGAGGGCGACTGCGCCGAAGACCATCGCGACGCGGCCTTCGGGGCGGGTGATGCGGCCGAGGGCGGTGTGTTCCTGCCTGATGACACTGCGGGCGGCTTCGGCGGCGCCGGCGGCAGAGGTCAGGCCGCGGGTGACGAGCAGCCAGGCCAGCGGCAGCATGATCATGACGATGGGCAGGCCGATCATCATCCATTGCCGGAAGCTGATATCGATGCCGGTATTCTCGCGCAGCCAGCCCATGGCGATGAGGTTGGTGGGCGTGCCGACAGGGGTGGCGAGGCCGCCGATGGAGGCGGAATAGGCGATGCCGAGGAGGAGGGCGCTGGCGAGTTTCGGGCCGCCGCCGGCCGCGAAGGCGACGGACATGGCGATGGGCGCCATCATCAGGGTGGTGGCGGTGTTGGAAATCCACATCGAGAGCAGCGCGGTGGCGATCATGAAGCCGGCGGCGAGGAGTTTCAGCCTGGCGCCGGAGACGAGCAGCACATTCAGGGCGATCCGCCGGTGCAGATTCCATTTCTCGATGCCGATGGCGATGATGAAGCCGCCGAGCAGCAGCAGCACGACCTGGTCTGCATAGGGCGCGGCGATCTCGCGCAGCGTGGCGACGCCGGTGAGAGGGAGCAGGCCAAGGGGCAGCAGCGAGGTGACAGCGATGGGCACGGCCTCGCTCGCCCACCAGACGGCCATCAGGACGAGGATGCCGGCGACCAGCATGCCGCCGCGCTCGAGGCCCTCGGGCGCGGGGGCGATGGCGAGGAGCAGGCCAAGAGCCGGGCCGAGGAACAGGCCGATCTTCGCGGCGCTGCCCGGCCGGAGGGCTGCGGCCTTACGGTCGCCTTCGGTCATGTTGTCTCCCCCGCAAGTATTGCGCTTGTTGGGACGCTAGCCGGTTTTGCGCGAGAGGCAAATTGGTGCGGGCGGCCGGACTCGAACCGGCACGGCCGTTGGGCCTGGGGATTTTAAGTCCCCTGTGTCTACCATTTCACCACGCCCGCACCTTGGACTTGAGCGTTAGGCGCTGGGCGGGTGAATGGCAAGACGGGGGCTGGACCCTCAGGCGGTGGCGGCGGCAGGCTGGCGCAGGGCGGCGCCGATCTGCGTGCGGGCGCCGGTGATGGCGGCCTCGCGGGCCTCCGGGCCGAAGCCGATCTTC
Source organism: Hyphomonas sp. (assembly GCA_046289305.1). Lineage (GTDB taxonomy): Bacteria > Pseudomonadota > Alphaproteobacteria > Caulobacterales > Hyphomonadaceae > Hyphomonas. The sequence goes on from JBKBVT010000146.1 coordinate 3,211, forward strand.
TCGGCATGGATGAAGCTGACATCCGTCAGGCCGATGAAGCCGAGCAGCTGGCGCAGATAGGGCTACTGGAAGTCGATGGCCTTGGCCGGGCCTTCGGAATAGAGGCCGCCGCGGCTCTGCACGACGATGACGCGCTTGCCGGTGACGAAGCCTTCGGGGCCGGCTTCGGTGTAACGAAAGGTCTCGCCGGCGCGCAGGACGAAATCGAACCAGCTGCGCAGGGTCGTGGGGACGCTGAAATTATACATCGGGGCGCCGATGACGATGGTGTCGGCGGCTTTCAGTTCGGGGATGAGGGCGTCGGAGAGGGCGCGGGCAGCTTTTTCCTCGTCCGTCGCGGGAACGCCGCGGACGCCGGCGAGGTTCGTGGCCGTGATGTGTGGAAGCGGCTCGGCGCCGAGATCGCGGCTGACGACTTTGGTCTGGGGCGCAGCGGCGAGAATATCGGCCACGGCGGCGTCCACCAGGAGGCGCGAGACCGAGGCTTCGCCCGAGGCGCTGCTGTTGAGGACAAGAAGATTGGACATGGGAGGCTCCGTTGCAAAAGGGTTTGCTGACAGAGCCTTAGATGGGGGCGGGCCGGGGCCTGTGATGGGCCGCGTGCGCGATAACACTTATGCGCGATGGGCAGAGGATCAGGCGCGGAGGCTGGCCAGCAGGGCGGGCGTCAGGGCCTTGTTGAAGCGCGAGATATTGGCGACGGATTCGTGCGAGAAGCTCGCGCCGGAATACCAGGTGCGCGCCTCGCCCTGCATGCCGCGCAGGGTCTCCAGAAGGCCGGATTCGATGGCTTTCAGGTCGTAATGGGGGAAGTAGCGCCAGGTCTTGGCGTTGACGATATTGACGAGCTTGGCGCCGAGATCGGCGAGGTCGCGCTCAAGGAAGATACGCAACTCCTGCGGCGTGTAATCGCCGGGGATCTGGCCGGTGACATAGAGATGGCCGCCAAAATCCGGGCTGTGGCCTTCATAGCGCGCGGAGATCAGCTGGCCGGGATAGGAGCCCGGCAGGAAGGCCTTGGAGAAGGAGCGGATGTCCTCGCCGGTGAACCAGTCCTCGACCACGATCAGCGAGGTGGCATAGCCTTTCCAGCTGATTGCGCCGGCGACGGCTTTTTCATCCGCTGTCGGATTATCCACGAGGGCGTTCCAGTCATCGACCGGGATGGTGCAGGCGAGCGCGCCGGCGGCGAGGGAGGTGCCATCCTGGAAATGGATCAGCGCGCCTTCGGGTCCGCGTTCGATGCGCGTGACCTCGCGGTCGAGGCGGACATCATGGGCGCCCGCCAGAAGCTCCCAGAAATGCGACCAGCCGCGGCCGGGCATGATCAGCTTGCCGGTGGCGCCGCTCATGATGGTGTGGAAGTCCACCCATTGCATCGCCTGATAGATCGACACTTCGGTGAGGTAACCATAGCCGAGCGCGGTGACGGCGCGGTACATCAGCCGGATCATCTTGGGCAGCTTGTGCTCGGTGAGCCAGGCTTCGGCGGGCATGGCGGCTTCGGCGAGGACAGATGCTTTGTCCGGAAAGCGGCGCAGTTCGCCGAGCAGGCGCTCGCGTTTTTTCAGATAGCGCAGCACCTGTTCGGGCAGGGGCGGGCCGCCAGCGGTGCCGATATAGTCGCGCAGGCTGGCGCCATCGATGCTGGTGCGGCGGAGGAGGCGGAAGGGGCTGTCCTGGCGCTTCATCCAGGCGAGGACGTCCTTATGCGCGCCGGTGGCGTAGCAGGTGCCCATTTCGGCGATGATGTCGCCGAGGTCGAGGCTGTCGGACTTGCCGCCGACACGGGCCGCACGCTCGATCAGCGTGTGGCCGGAATGGCCGCGAAGGCGGAGATATTCGGCGAGGGTCAGGCCGCCAGGACCTGCGCCAAGGATCGCCAGTGATGTCCGCTCCGATGCGCTCATCAGTCCTTAATCTTCAGTTAAGTCAAAGCAGAAGAGCGGCGAGATTGAAGCAAATTCATCTTCATCATGTCCTGTTAGGGATGTTCGCATGAAGATGTCTATAGGCCTGTCAGACGTTTTGCTTTTCCCGGTTGTCGGTGTCGGGCGCTTCAAGCGCCGGGAGACGCCGGACATCCCTGCCTATATGCACCATCGCCTCGTGTCACTCCTTACCGTGATGGGCATCATCAATCTTGTGAACTCTGCCGCTGTTGTGATCACGCTGTATCCGGCGAGCGAGCCCGTGCTGCTGTTTGCCTGGATGATCCCGATCTGGGTGTTTGCCATTTCGCAGATGATCTGGAGCCGCCGGCATAGCGGAGCGGCCCCGGCGCGGCCTGTGCGCGGACGTTTCCTGCGCCGGGCGGAATGGGCGACCGGCGTGCTGGGCGCCTGGTGGGGCCTGTGCGTCATGCTGGCGCCGGCCGGGGATCTTGGTCTCAAGGTCTCCATGTTTGCGGTGGTGTTCGGTATGTCGGCCGGCGTCGTTGCGCTTATCTCACCGGTGGCGAATGTCAGCGCGCGCTTCCTGCTGGGCGCGGGCGCCATGGCCACGCTGGGCTTCTTTGTTGCCCCGGTTGCCCTGCCGGCGACGATCATCATGCTCGGCTTCGTGCTGCTGATGGCGTCCGGTTTTGCGGGCCTCAATGGCTATCGCAACCTGCTGCTCGAAATGGAGGCCAAACGCCTCGCCGCGCAGAACCATGAACAATTGCTCGACGCCGTGACCGCGATTCCCGAAGCCTTCGCGATCTATGATGCTGGCACGAATGTGATCATCCAGAATTCTGTTCACCAGCGCTGGTTCCCGCGCGGGCTGGAGAATTCGGATTTCCGTCCGGGCACGGATATGCGCAATGTGCCGGGCGTGGGCGGCGTGATGCGCTCCTGCGTGCCGACGAGCAGCGGCGGACGGGTGATCATCCATACCGATGTCTCGAAGATGGAAGAATTGCGGCTTGAAGCCGATGAAGCGCGGCGTGACGCCGAAGAGGCGCGTCTTGCGGTCGAGCGGTTTGTCGGGTCGGTCACGCGCGAGCTGCGCCTGCCGCTGCGGACGCTGCGGGCGATGGCATCGCGGTTCGAGCCGCGCAGCAATATTCCGTTTGACGAGGCCGAAGTCCGGTTTGTGGCTGACAAGATGGTCAGCTGCTCGGAACAGGCGCTGAGCCTGGTGGACGAGGTTCTCTCGATCACCGAAGGCGGCGAGAATGTCGTGGACGGTGCAGATGTGTCGCTGAAGACGACGCTGAAGGAAGTGATTTCGCAGAAATCCGGTACGATCACATCCTTCGGGGTCGATATCGATGAGCCGTCGGGTCATGACACGATGATCGACAGCGCCAAGGCGGCGCGGGTCCTCTCGCGCGTGTTCGCGGCGATCCTGCTCGAGCTTGGTCAGGCCTGCCGCGGCGGGGGCAGCCTGCGCGTGCGTTGCGGCGTGCGCGGCCA
>JBKBVT010000147.1:0-6592 GCA_046289305.1 Hyphomonas sp.
CGACACGATACAGCTCTGCCCGTTCATCTCGAATGGCATGTGATGCATGAAAGACAGCGCCTCGCAGCCGGGGAAGAAATCCGCCATCACGGCCTCTGCCTTCGGCCCCTGCAGGGCAAACAGGATGCGGTCGTCGGCGCGCGTCAGCACGGCCTGGCCCGCCAGCGCCGTCTCGAAAATCTCCCAGTCCTGATGCTTCATCGCGCCATTAACGACGATATACAGCGCCCCTTGCGCCTCTTCGCCCAGCGGCCGCGTGATGATCAGATCGTCGAGGATCCCGCCGTCCTTGTTCAGCAGAACGGTCAGCCGCGCCTGTCCCGGCTTCAGCCCGCGAATGTCGGAGGGCACCAGCGTCTCGACCAGCGCAGCAATCGCATGGTGCGCCTCATCGCCCCCGCCAATCCCGGCCTCCAGTGTCAAGAAGCAGGGGCCCATATGCGAGACATCGAACAGCCCCGCTTCGGCCCGCGTCCACAGATGCTCCGGCATCACGCCGTCAAACTGCACCGGCATTTCGTAGCCCGCAAAGGGCACGATCCGCGCGCCCTGGCGCACATGAATGTCGTAAAGCGGCGTACGCTTCAGATTGTCCGTCGAGGCCTCGGCCATAGGCGCCCTTCCATAGAGAGACGGCGCAGCCTAGGCTGCCAAGTCCGTCGCCCCCGCTGTCCTGGGCGCCTGAGAGATTCCGCCTGCGACCCGTCTCGACCCCGGCTCATCCTGAGCGAAGTCGAAGGAAGAGCCGCTGGCTTGCTCCTTCGGCGAGGCGTGTTTTCAGCCTCTTTCCAGCGTGTTGATTCTCTTCCGGCCCTTTTGCCTGAGCGTTTCCGGGGCGGTTGCGCCTTCGGCGGCGGCCTCGACGGACCGCTCTCTCCCGGAAGAGAATTGGTAACTGCCAGCTAGCTCGGATTCCGGCTCCCGGCAAGGGCGGGGATGGAGTGTGTACGACGATCTTCACAAGCCGCCTTGAAAGCGTGCAGCCGCCCACTTTCCCTTCGTCACACCCGGCGGGCGAAGCCCGTCAGGGTGCCCATCTCCTGAACTTCAGGTTTGAGCGGACCAGTGTAGGGGAATCTTCAGGTGAACTCATGCCCGTCCTCTCCGTCCGGTGATGGGCCCCCGGATACGCTGCGCGTATCGGGGGGGACGAAGTCGGAAAGCGGGGCTTTTCCGATCTCGGGATAGGCCCGCTGCGCGTCAGTCTGCCTGGCCGGCACGCATTGCAAAAGAAGTAAGCGTTGCCATCGCCGCCCGCCACGGAAACGGGCCATAGCTGATGCGGCGCACGCCCGCCCTGGCCAGCGCGCCATAACCCCCCGCCTCCGGCCCGGCCATCACATTCACCGGCAATGGGGAGGCCGCGCAGACCCTGGCGATGAGCGCCAGTTCCCGCAGCCCCGGCACGAACAGGCTGCTCGCGCCCGCCTCGGCATAGGCGGCAGCGCGGGCGACTATGTCGTTGATATGCCCCGCATGGTCCTCGGGCTTTGCGTTCAGGCAGATATCGGTGCGCGCATTGATCCAGAAGCCAGGGAGCAGGGCGCCCGCCGCCACCCGTGCCGCCCGCAGCCGTGCGACTGCCTCATCAACCGGGCGCACGCCTTGGCCATCCCCCGCCGGATAGCCATCCTCGAGATTGATGCCGACAACGCCGGTGGCCACCACCCGCCGGATGGTCTCCGCCAGTCCGTCCGCGCCTGCGGCATAGCCCGCCTCAAAGTCGATGGAGACCGGCAGGTCCACTGAAGCCGCGATCCGCGCGGCGTGATCGATCACCATATCCAGCGGCACAGCCTCGCCATCCGCGAAACCCAGCGCGCCGCCGACCCCCGCGCTGCCCGTCGCCAGCGCCTTGGCGCCGGCTGCGGCCACCGTCCGGGCGGATCCCGCATCCCAGATGTTCACCAGCACCAGCGGCTCAGGGCCGGCATGCAGGCGGGCGAAGGCTTCAAGTTTCTCGGTCTGGGTCGGCATGGTCTGTGTCCTCGTGTCTCAATAGGTCTCGCGGCCGGGATGCCAGAGGCAAGTCCCCGCCGCGACCCGTTTCTTGCGCATCGCCGAACAGGTCAGACCGCGCTGCGGGCCAGCCTCAACTCAATCCGTTTCAGCTCACGCAACACCGCCAGATGGTTCATCCTCAGCCAGAACCACACCTTGATCATGCTCACGGCGACCACGCCAAAGATCACCCCCGTAAGCCACAGGAGCATCTCTCGGATATCATCCGCCGCGAGCATCTGCACGAACGACCACACCGCGAGGCCGAACAGCAGCACGCTCAGCACAAAGGCAAATCCGGTCCAGAATTTCATCGGCCCGGTAAAGGTCGCGCCCAGCTGGCCGAACAGGCTTTCGCCGTCCTCCAGATTCTTGAGGAACGCTTCATCCTCTGCTGAAAGCCCGTCCTTCAGCCGTGTTTCAAAACTGGTCATGTCAGGTCTCCTTCAAGACGCTCTTTGAGTTGCTGGCGCGCATGAAAGATGCGCGACTTCGCCGTGCCCACGGGAACGCCCATGGCGGCGGCGGTTTCCGCAAGGGTCAGCCCCTCGCTGAAATGCAGGATGGCGGCGGTCCGGTGCTCGGCGCTGAGTTCGCCCAGCGCCGCCAGGATCGCATGGCGCAGTGGCGCCGCATCAATGCCCGCCGGCTCCGGCGCCTCCGCCTCGGGCGCAAACCTCTGCCGCGCCGCGCTCGCGGTGCGTATCCGGTCCGCACATTTGCGCATCAGGATGCCATACGCCCAGGCCGGGAACATCGCAGGTTCCGACAGGCGCAGCCAGCCCCGGCAGATGCCGCCCCAGGCCTCCTGCACCGCCTCGCGCGCCTCTTCATTGTTGCCCAGCATCCGCCGCGCCGCTCGCATCAGCCGCGGTTGCCACCGCGCCGCCAACCGCTCGCCGGCCCGCACGTCGCCGCTGCGCACCAGCGTGACGAGCAGTTCGTCATAGATCCGGTCTGTATCGCTGAGAGCCATCGCCGCGCCTTGTCTTTCAAGGGGATAGTCGCGCGCGAAACCGAAAAGGTTCAATAGGGGGTGGTCACTCCCTCACGCCCCCTGCGGCCGGCTCCCGCCAAACCAGCTGCGGATCAGCTCCCACGCCCCGCGCGAGCCGGACAGCGCCCGCTCCGTCGCCCGTGCCGCATGCGAGGACAGCCCGCCGACCCGCTTCATCAGGTCGCCGATTACGGAGTTTGATTCCGCCTTCACCTCTTTCAGTGCCGCTTCGGAGATCGCCGCCGCCTGACCCGCCGACCAGCCCTTGAAGCTGCGGCAGCGGCGCTTGGCGAGGTAGCCGAGCTTCAGCGTCATCATCGCATTGATGCCGCCATCCATCACCGGCCCGGCGATCAGCCCGCCCATCCGGCCAAGCAGGCTGCCGACGACATCGCCGGTAATCTCGGTCACGTCCTCCAGCGCCCGCGCTGCCACCACGATCGCCGCCACATCCCGCAGGATGCGCAGGCTGCCCATCAGATGCGGCCGGCCAAAATAGATGCGCGATACCTTCGCCACGAGATTGGCATTGCGCCACAGCACGATGAACGCATCGACCGTGCCATTCATCGACAGCGCCGTCGCGACCCCCACCGCCACCGCCTCGGCATGGATGATCGCATTCACACGCTTGTCGAGCGGGGCGAGCAGGGCTTCGATCTCGGTGCGCTCGAAGGCTTCAAGCTCGACCGATACCGCCAGCGCCTCCGCCGGCGTGGCCGTCGCCGCGCGGGCCATCAGCGCCCGCGCCCTGGCGATGGCTTCGTCTATCGCCGCCCGCTCGGCCTGAACAGCGGGGTTCGCCGCCAACATCTGCAGATAACGCACATCATAGCGGATCCGCGCGGCCAGCGCCTTCGGCTCTGGCGCTTTCGGATCAATCAGCAGATCCGGAGGCCGTGCCGCCACAGGCATCGCCAGAAACGCCATCACCGGCCGCACGACCAGCAGCCCGATCAGCCCCGTCAACAGCAGGATATAGACATAGCCGAGTAGGGGATGGACATCATCAAACAGCCGGTAAAACAGATACCCCTGCCCAATCACCATCAGAAACGTGATCACCACCAGCGCACTGGCCGACCATTTCAGGATCCGCCACCCCTGCGCCCACTGCGCGGCGAGCTCCCATTGCTGGGGCTCTTTCTTTACGGGCAGGGCCGGAACCGTGACTGACTTGGCCATGACGTCTCTCCTCTAGCTTCCCCCGCTTTAACACGTGGGAGACCGAGAAGCCTCAACCTGTCATCACGGAAGCCGCAAAGCGGCTATCAGGGACCTTCTCTCGACTCACTCGCGGCTTCGTCACCCCCGATACGCGCCAGCGTATCTGGGGGCCCATCTCCCACCAGCACCATACATGAAAAGCCTCACCACCCCGAGATGGGCGCCCAGATGGCCTGCCGGCCATCGGGCGTGACGAAAACAGAGTGTAATAGGGGTAGGGGGCTTACATCCGCTCCGGCACATCAATCCCGAGCAGCCCCAGCCCCGTCTCCAGCTGATGCCTTACCGCGTCCGCCAGCGCCAGCCGGCTCGCGCGTTTGTCCGCTTCCGCCTCCGACGCAATCGGCAGGGCCGCATAGAAGCTGCTGAAGGCCTGCGCCAGGCCGTAAAGATGCTCACACAGGATATGCGGCATCCGCTTCTCCCGCGCGCCCAGCAGCGCCGCGCCGAATCCGTCGAGCTGCAGCACCAGCGCCCGTTCCGCGTCCTCGTTAACCATTACTGTGCCCGCAGAATGGCCGTTCTCGGCGGCCTTGCGCAGCACCGATTTCACCCGCACGGCGGCATACATCAGGTAAGGCCCGGTCTTGCCCTCGAAGCTCGTGAAGCGTTCCAGATCGAACACATAATTCGTGGTGCGCGTGTTCATCAGGTCGGAGAAGCGCAGGGCCGCGACCGCCACCTTCTTCGCCACATCAAACCGCTCTGCCTCGCCCATGTCGGCGGGCAGGTTCGCCGCGGAAAGCTTCCGGTCCGCCTCCTCCAGCGCCATAGCCTGCAGGTCCGCGAGCCGCAGCACGCCGCCTTCGCGCGTCTTGAAGGGCTTGCCGTCCGGCCCGTTCACCGTGCCGAAGCCGATATGTTCGAGGCGGTTTTCCTCGATCAGCCCCAGCATCCCGGCAGCGCGGAACACCTGTACGAAATGCTGCGCCTGGCGCTGGTCCACCACATACAGCATCCGCTCCGGCAGGGGCCGCAAATGCTCCATACGGTCCAGGATCGTGGCGAGGTCGGTCGTGTGATAGCCCGTGCCGCCGCGCGAATTGACGAGCATGATCGGCGGCATCGGATTCTTGTAGGTAATCTCGCCATTCTTCTCGACCGGGATATGCTCGCCGTCGCGGGCAAGCGGAACGATCCACGCCCCATCGCTCGCCTCGGCGAGGCCGGCCGCTTTGTAGCGCTCGACCAGTCCGGGGATCAGCCCGTCCACATCGCTCTCGCCCTTCCACAGGTCGAACGAGACGTTCAGGAACCCGTAATCGACCTTCAGCGCCGCCACCGACACATCAATGAAATGCCGCAGCAGCGCGCGGTAGCCCGGCCGCCCGGCCTGCAGCTCGGCCACAGCCAGCTGGCTGCGCTCATTGCGCACCGGGTCCGCCTTCGCCTTGTTGCTCGCCTGTGGATAAAGCCGCCCAAGATCCTCAATGGTGACAGGCGGCTCGGCCGGGTAGGGGCCGGTAAAGCCCGCATCGAAATACACCAGCTCCGGCTGCTCATCCTGCAGCTCGGTCACCAGATGCCCCATCTGCAGGCCCCAGTCGCCGAGATGCACGTCGGAGATCACCGTATCGCCCAGGAAGCGCAGCAGCCGCTGTAGCGTGTCCCCGATCACCGCCGAGCGCAGATGCCCCACATGCATGGGCTTGGCGACATTCGCGCCGCCAAAGTCGATCACGGTAACCGCCGCGTCCGCCGCGCGTTCCGCCCCGGCCATCTCGCTCGCGCGCACAGCTTCCGCCCGCGCCGAAAGCGCTGCATCAGACACGCGTAAGTTGATGAATCCCGGCCCGGCCACTTCGGCGGACATAACCAGCGAATGCGCCTTCAGCGCCGCTGCAATCTCGCCGGCAATCTCGCGCGGGTTCCGCCCGGCCGCCTTCGCCGCCGCCATCGCGCCGTTGCACTGGAAATCCGCCAGCTCCGGCTTGTCGCTCCGGCGCACCTCGCCGAACCGCGCCGGGAGCCCCATTGCCTCGAAAGCGGCCCCCGCAGCGGCCGTCAGCTCCCCCGCCAGGCTCGACATGGACGTCCTACCTCGCCGCCACAGGGCCCGCATCGAGGCGGAATCGCTTGCCCGCGCGGTTGAATTCCAGCTGGTCGGCCTCAAGCTCGAAGCCCACGAGAATCTCGAAGTTCACGCCCGAGATCGAGCCATCGGCCCGCGGAATCTCGATCCGGTTGACCAGTTCGGTCGTTCCGGTCACCTGGCCGCTGCGGAATTCCGCCTGCGTCGCAAACGTCTCGCGCGCCAGAACCTTGCCGTTGCGCCGCGTCACCGCTACGAAATACGGATAGGTGTGCGCATTCGCCGTGCCCTGCGGCCCGCGCCCGAAAGCAAAGTCGATCTCGACCTCCGCCACC
>JBKBVT010000148.1:0-6573 GCA_046289305.1 Hyphomonas sp.
ATAACAAATTCACTCGACTTGATCGGCCGATATCTCTCTTTTTACAACGCGAAGAGACCACACTCATCGCTTGACCGGCAAACGCCGGATCAGGCCTACTTCAACGGGCTGCAACCAATCCCGGTTGCGGCATAACCCGAAGGGCAGAAATCCACTTATAGAGCGACCGGATTCTGTTCAGACAAACCGAGCCACTTCTTACAGACATCCAAATGAATGACAAAAACAGGACCCATAACGGTAGAAACAGCGCAGTCGCATTCAAAAAATCTTGTAGATCTAAATATGTGAAATAAAGCAAACCGACGTTACAAAAATAACCAAGCAAGTACGACGCTCCAAGCATCGTAAGCAGCGGAACGATGACTGTGAGAACTTGCGTTGCGTGACGGGCTGCTCCGGTATCTTCCTCCTTATTCCGGCTAAGTGTGGGTTCCTCGCTCAATCTCACTCTCCCCTAAAGTGCTGACTACTCGGACTAGGGCGTCGTCAGACCTCAAACTAGTCCACCAAGCGAGGCGCCTCGCAATGGGTGCAACCCTATTGCATACTTGGTATCTGCCGCCACTTGTCCATGGGCAAATTCCCCAGTAGCTAACACTCGGCCCATGCGGGTGTAGCTCAATGGTAGAGCAGCAGCTTCCCAAGCTGACGACGAGGGTTCGATTCCCTTCACCCGCTCCAAGCGCCCATCCGCTTCAACTCTTCCCATCCCCTGATGACACGCTCGCCGCATCGGCCTAAATGCTCAGTATGAGCAAAAATCTTGTTATTCTGGCGGCGCAACTCAATCCTGTGGTGGGGGATATTGGGGGGAATCTGGGGGTGGCGCGGGAGGCTTTGGCGGAGGCGCGGGACGCAGGCGCGGACCTGCTGGTGCTGTCGGAGCATTTCGTGCTGGGGTATCCGGCCGAGGACCTTGTGCTGAAGCCGTCTGCGGTGGCCAATTCGATGGCGGCGGCGCGGGCGCTGGCGGCGGAGACGGCGCACGGGCCGGCCATCGTGATCGGGACGCCCTGGGCCGAGGATGGCCGGCTTTACAATTCGGCGCTGTATCTGGCGGGGGGCGAGATTGTTGCCCGGCACGACAAATGGGAGCTGCCGAATTACGGCGTGTTCGACGAGAAGCGCCATTACACGCCGGGCAGCGGGCCGCCGGTGGTGGTGAGCCTCAAGGGCGTGCGCATCGGGCTCGCCATCTGTGAGGATATCTGGCTGGAGCGCCTGCCGCGGGCGCTGGCAGCAGCGGGGGCGGACCTGATGGTCGTGCCGAATGCCTCGCCCTGGCGCCGCGCGATCCAGAAGGAACGCGCGGGCGCGTTTGACCGCTGGGCGGACCTTGGCCTGCCTTACCTGTTCGTCAACCAGATGGGCGGGCAGGATGAGCTGGTGTTCGACGGCGCCTCGTTTGCGACGAATACGGACTTTGCCGGGCGCTGCGGCCTGGCCGGCCAGTTCGAGACGGGGACAGCGCGGATCGAGTTTGATCCGGACACGAAGCAGTTCGTGGGGCTGGGCGCGGGCTGCGCCGAGACGATGGAAGACTGGGAGGCGGAATACCGCGCGGCTATGCAGGCGCTGGGCGATTATGTGCGCAAGAACCGGTTTCCGGGCGTCGTGCTCGGCATGTCCGGCGGGATCGATTCGGCGCTGACAGCGGCGATCGCGGCGGACGCGCTGGGGCCGGACAAGGTCTGGTGCGTGATGATGCCGTCGCAATATACGTCTACGGACAGTCTGGAAGACGCGAAAGCCTGCGCCGAGGCGCTGGGCTGCCGGTATGACATCATCAATATTCGCCCCGGCGTGGCGGCGATGGACGAAATGCTCGGGCCTGCCTTTGAGGGCAAGGCGCCGGACACCACCGAGGAGAACATCCAGTCCCGCCTGCGGGCGGTGACGCTGATGGCGCTGTCCAACAAGTTCGGCCAGATGGTGGTGACGACGGGCAACAAGAGCGAGATGGCGGTGGGGTATGCGACGCTGTATGGCGATATGTGCGGCGGCTACAATGCGCTGAAGGATTTCTACAAGACCGAGGTGTTCGAGCTGGCGAAATGGCGCAACGGGCATGTGCCGCGCGGCGGGCTCGCGCCGGGTGGCGAAGTGATCCCGGAACGGATCATTACGAAGCCGCCGACGGCGGAGCTGCGGGCGGACCAGAAGGACGAAGATTCGCTGCCGCCCTATCCGGTGCTGGATGATATTCTGCGCGGGCTGGTGGATCTGGAGGAGGATGTCAGCGACATCCTGGCGCGCGGACATGACGCCGCGACGGTGCGGCGCATCGAGCATCTGGTGTATCTGGCCGAATACAAGCGGCGGCAGGCACCGCCGGGCGTCAAGGTCGGCGCCAAGAATTTCGGGCGCGACCGGCGCTATCCGATCACCAACCGTTTTAGGGACGATTAGCGCACCCGGCGGCCAGTCTGCACCGATCTCCCGAACGGCTCATCCTGAACGAAGTCGAAGGACGAGCCGGGGCTCGGCGCAGCTCTGCCTGGCCCATCCTTTGACTTCGCTCAGGATGAGTACCCGCTTATGCTGCACGATACTCGCCCGAAGCTCCAGGCGCCACCAAAGTTCGGGGGCCTATTCCGGCGAGGGGGGGATGATGACCGACTCGCCCGGCGGGAGGGACAGCATGTCGGGCGACATCATCGCGCGGATCGATTCGACATCCTCGGGATAGACATCCTCCGCCTGGCGGATGCGTGTCATCGGCGAGGGGTAGACGCCCTCTTCGAGGATCGCCTCATCGAACATCAGCCAGGCCTGGCGCCCGGCCATGCAGGCGACGCGGACCCAGAGATGTTCCTGATTCTCGATGGCGCCGATATCGCTGATCTCGCGCAGCTCGCTCTCATTGATCTGGAACTCGCGACCGTCAAAGGCGAGCACCATGAAGCCTTCGCCGAGATAGCCCATATAGGTGAGCCGGTCGCCGGCGCGGAGCGACAGGGTTTCGATGTCGCGATTCGCGACGAATTCCACAGCCGCGTCTTCCAGCACCGTGACCGGGAATTTCTTGGTGGCGACGAAGAATTCGAGATTGTCGGCGTCGACGCGCTCCTCGTTCCAGAGATGGTAATTGGCGTATTGCGGCAGGAGGCAGCTGACATCCTGCGGATCGGTGGGGTTCGGGCGGGCGCGGGCGGGGACGCGGACATCGGCGTCCAGCACCGCGAAACCGGGGGGGTATTCGCCCGGCCAGCCGGCATTCAGGGCCCAGCCCTCATCATAGCCGGACAGGGCGGCATAATCGAGCGGCGGACGGGCTGGCCACTCAGGCCGCGAATCGGCCGCGCTCTCATAACCGTCAGACTCATATTCGGCGTCGTGACTGGCCCCCGCCGGCGCAGTCGTTTCCTGACCGCACCCGGCCAGAACCAGCGCCCCCGCCAGCATCCAGCTCCATCTCATGACCCGCTCCTGCATTTCCCGCTACATGGACATGAACCGCAACAATAGCAAGAATATGACGGCGGCGCTTGGCTTTTCACGAAATTTGATGTCTCAAGCCGACTTCGCCACCCGAAAGCGCCTGTTTCATGACCCGTCCTGTCGTTCGCTTCGCCCCGTCTCCCACCGGCCGCCTGCATGTCGGCAATGTGCGCACCGCGCTGATCAACTGGCTGTTCGCGCGCGGCCAGGGGGGCAAGTTCATCCTGCGGATCGACGATACGGACCTCGAACGCTCCACAAAGGAGAATGAGGACGCGCTGAAAGAGGACCTGACCTGGCTGGGCCTCGTCTGGGACGAGACGTTCAACCAGTCGAACCGGTTTGCGACCTATGATGCGGCGGCGGACCGGCTGCGCGGGATGGGGCTGCTCTATCCCTGCTATGAGACGGCCGAGGAGCTGGACGTGAAGCGCAAGATCGCCCAGTCGCGCGGGCGCCCGCCGGTGTATGACCGGGCGGCGCTGGAGCTGACCGATGCGGACCGCGCGAAGCTGGAGGCCGAGGGGCGCACGCCGCACTGGCGCTTCAAGCTGTCGGGTGGGCGTGTGGAATGGACCGACCTTGTGCGCGGCGGCCAGGGGATCGACACGTCGAGCCTGTCTGACCCGATCCTGATCCGCGAGGATGGGAGCTACCTCTATACGTTGCCGTCGGTGGTCGATGATATCGAGGCGGGGATCACGCATGTGGTGCGCGGCGAAGATCATGTGACCAATTCCGGCGCGCAGATCGAGATTTTCATGGCGCTGGGCGGGACCGCGCCGGAGATGGCGCATACGCCGCTGCTGGTGGGGGCGGATGGCTCGGCGCTGTCGAAGCGGCTGGGGTCGCTGTCGATCGGCGAGCTGCGCAGCCAGGGGATCGAGCCGATGGCGATCGCGAGCCTTCTGGCGAAGATCGGCACGTCCGACAATGTCGAGGCGCGCAGCGGGCTGGAAGATTTGTGTACGGAGTTTGCCTTCTCGAAGATCGGCAGGGCGCCGGCGCGGTTTGACGAGGCCGACCTTGCGGCGCTGAATGCGGCGCTGGTGCATGCGATGCCGTTTGAGGCGGCGGCGGCGCGGCTGGGCGCGGTGGATCCGCGGGCCGCGAATGAGGCGTTCTGGCTGGCAGTGCGCGAGAATTGCGCGCAGGTGGCAGATGCGGGCGCCTGGGTCGAGATCATTTATGGCGCGCCGGAGCCGGTTGTGGCGGACGAGGACCGGGAGTTCATTACGGCCGCCGCTGCGCACCTTCCCGAAGGCACACTGACGGGCGCGAGCTGGGGTGAATGGACGGGCGCGTTGAAAGCTGCGACGGGGCGCAAGGGCCGGGGCCTGTTCATGCCGCTGCGCAAGGCGCTGACGGGGCTGGAGCATGGGCCGGATATGGGCGCCGTGCTGCCGCTGATCGGGCGGGACGCTGTGCTCGCGCGGCTGGGCGCCTAGCGCGTCACAATCTGGCGGTGCATGGGGGCGAGGCGGGCGAGGAGCTTGTTCTGTGCCCGGAAGGGGACACCTTCGCGGCTCATGGCGACCTGCAGGTTTTCGACCAGGGCGTTGAACTCGGCCGTGGTGATGCCGTGATCGCGGTGGGATGAGGCCATGTCCATGCCGGTATAGTCGCACGGGCCGGCGAGCAGGTAGCAGAACTGTTCCTTCAGCGTACGGCGCAGGCGGACGAGGTCGCTGGCGGCGAAGATGTCGGCGATGCGGGGGTCGGCGAGGCTGATGTCGACCATGGCGTCCACGATGCGGCCGATGCCGGCCTCGCCGCCGAATGCAGAGAACAGGTTCGCATCCGTGACCGGCGCGGCGCCGGCATTGTCATTGCTGATCTCGTAAGGCTCGACCGGGAGTTCGCCGGGCGGCACCTCCGCTGTCTGAGCGAAGACGGCGCCGGCGAGACAGGCGGCGGCGAGGAAAGCGAGGGACATCTTCATCTGTCAGAATCCGATCTGTGCACTGAGGTACAGGCCGCGCTGGCCGCCGAAGGTGGCGACGGAGCCGAGATCGGCATAGCCAGCGGTGAGGGTGAGATTGTGGTTGACGGCGTAGGCGCCGAAGAGGTCGAAATAATCATCCTCCTGCGCGAAGTCGAGATTGTCCGGCTTGAACCGGTATTCTCCGCCTACGATCAACCGCCGGCTGAGGAGATAGCCGAGCGAAAACTCCGGCTGGAGGCTGGCGTCCCCCGAGGGCGCGAAGCCGAGGAGGCCGGTCTGGTTGGCGCTGGTATAGCGCAGCGTGGCATTGGCGAGGAGGCTCTGGGCGAGGAAGAGCTTGGTGGCGGACGCATAGACGTCGACGCCTTTATGGTCGTCCGCCCCGAGCGCTTTGACTAGGTCTTCGCGGTTGGAGCGTTTGAACTGCGCCCCGATGGCGACCTGCGGCAGCCAGCTGTCCTGTGCGTATACGGCGTCTCCGGCAACGCGCAGCTTGGCGCCCCAGACATCCTGGGCGATCTCAAACCCCTGCCCCAGCCCCAGCGCAGCGCCGGCGTCGCGGGTGTCCAGCGTCATGCGCGAATAGGAGAATTCGACCCGGTCATGCAGGCCAACGGCGGCACCGAAGCTCTCGATATCGAAATCGGAGAGGGTTGCGTAAGAATAGTGTGCGGTGGCGCCGACGCTCCTTTCGGTTGAATTTCCTGTGATGAGCGCCCAGGGCACGAGCCCGCCGCCGCCTGCCCCCTCGACCGTGGAAATGCCGCGTGTGAGGAGCAGTTTGCCGCCTGTCTCAACAGATTGCGCGGCAGCAACAGGGCCGCAGGCGAGCGCGGCGCCCGCTAGGCCCGCGGCAATGCGGATTGACATGCCTATGATCCTTCTGGCGACTTCTGTCTACCTTTGGGAGACGTTCGCTCCGCCGGGCTTTGCTTTCACATCGCATATTCGATAGGGAATTTTGCCAACTGATTAACGGCGCTGAAATCATCTAATGTCATACATCCGCTTATGATTTCTTTCATTCGTGCACTGATTTTCCTCGCTGCCGCCCTGCTCCCGGCAAGCCTCGCCGCCGCCGAGGGCGTGACCTTTCGCGTGACGGACGCGTCCGGCGCGCCGGTGGCCAATGCGGTCGTGATGGTGGAGGTGCCCGGCGCCGCGCAGCCATCGCCGGCGGGCAG
>JBKBVT010000149.1:0-6548 GCA_046289305.1 Hyphomonas sp.
AACAAGGTCGAGGCCGTGCGCGCGGCGTCTGCTAAGGCAGGCTGCGTCATCCTGCTCAAAGGGGCGGACACAGTCATCGCCCAGCCGGATGGCAATGCCATCGTCAACACGCATGCCACACGCTGGCTGGCGACCGCCGGTTCCGGCGACGCGCTCGCCGGCATCATCGCCGGCTTCATGGCGCAGGGGGTGGATACGTTCCTCGCCGCAGCAATCGGCACCTGGCTGCACGGCGAGGCGGGACGACGCGTCGGGGCGGGCCTGATTGCGGAGGATATAGAGGCGCAGCTGCCCTTTATCCTCAGCGCGCTGCACGGCGAGATCGGCTAGGCCCTCGGCGCCGGGTTTTCAGGCGCGCTGCTGCGGAAGACCCAGACGCGGGAGATGATGAAGGTCACGACCGGAATGATCGCCACCGAGACCAGCAGGGTCTGCCAGTCTTCCAGCCGTCCGGTCTTCGACAGGGTCAGCAGCATCGTCTGACCCGCCAGCAGGCCAAGCAGGGCAACAGCCAGGAAGCGCGACAGGCGTGTAGCATGCCGGCTCTCACTGGCGGCGACACGGAAAGTGAGCTTCAGATGGCCGAGATAGGAGACGCCGAAAGCGGCCACGAATCCCAGCGGATTGGCCCAGGCGAGCGGCATCAATTGCGACAGGGCGAGCGCCGCGCCATAATGGACCGCCGTGGCGGTGATCCCGACCAGCCCGAACGTCGCAAGCTGCCGGACCTGTTCGCGCAGCTTAGCGGACATCGCCGAAGCCTGCATGAATTTGACCAGTGCAACGCCGATACATGGACTGAAATCCCGCTCTATACTGACTAAAGCCGCCGGTACTGTTCGATAATGTAGTTCGGTTCAGATTGCACATCATCCATGATGATCATCAACATACGGATGACCACGAACAGGGACAGGTTCACGAGGAGGAAACCCATGGACAGCAGGACAACGAGGTATGTCCAGCCGGGTTCGGCACTCGCCGCTCGCCCCGTGATATCAAAACCCAGAAGCCTGACGAGCAGTGCATTCCCCATCAGGCCGAACGCCACGAGTCCCAGGAGGATCGCCGAAAGACTTGCGACATGCAGCGGAAAGTAGGTGCGCCGAGCGAGCAGCGACCAGGCCAGACGGTTCTGGTCCGCGCGGTCGCGTCGGCGGGTCGGTATGTTAAAGTCGACATCAAGGCTTGTGAATTTGTAGCCCGAAGAGATCAGCAGGTCGCGCAGGAACATATTGCGCGAGCGGAACCGCAGCAGCCAGTTCAGCGCCCGGCGCGACATCAGCACCTCGCGCCTCTGCCGGGGGTCATAGGTGACACGGCCGCCGCCCGACATCGCGCGGAAAAACAGCCAGCGGGAGAAGGACCTGTCGCCGCCGGCATGCTTGTTTCTCAAGACGACGATGTCTGCTCCGGACTGAGCTTCCGAATACATTTGCGGTACAACCGAGATATGGTCGGCAAGCTGCATGTCGAAGATGATCGTGTAGTCGCCATTCGCGCGCTCAAGGCCCGCCAGGAAGGCAAGATCGAACGATACCATGCGGGCGAGGCCGACGAGGTAGGTGTTGCTGCGGGCCTGTTCGGACAGTTTGTCCGTGTCGAAGCTGACCCGGCTGCCATTGTCGACCAGGATGATCTCATAGTCCGAGAAATTCCGGGAAAGCTCATCACTGGCTTTCTCGATGAAGCTCAGGCGGGCGTCCGCCTCACTGTCGGCATCGATCACGACGACAAGGCTCACAAAGGATTTAAACATGATCAAGCACCGATTCGACTTCGTAGATTGAGTTTATCTTGCCGGAGAACAGGCTGAAGAAAGGCGGGCTCGTATGCAAGAGCCCGATCTCGGTCGGCCTTGCGTCATCAATGTAGCTGCTTTGCAGCTTCGTTTTGACCGTAAAAAGCGAGCCCATGTAATAACTTTGAATGTCATCGCGGACATACAGCATCATCTGACGGATCATCTTGGCGTGATTGCTGGCCGGACGTGCCGGGCAGGTCGTGCAGACACCGATCGTTTCCGGCCAGCAATGCTGGGTCTGGCTCTGACAGGTGAACAGCGGATCAGACCGTGCACTGACGGAGTGATGTGTGTACAGAACGGATGAGAGCGAGTGCAGGCCGGACAGGCCGTACGGCATCACCGAAAAATAGGGGCCGTCCATGATTGTCAGGCCGACCTTGTCTAGCGCGGGGATGTTCAGGAGCGCGATTTCCGACAGCTCGTGTGTCAGGTCGAGCTCGCGCACACCGAACAGGCGATTGACGGCATTGAGGTTCGAATAGGTCGCGTTGATGACCGTGTGCGCCTGTATATCCAGCCGGTCGTGGCCCGGAATTTCCAGCGCGATGCGCCATTCGCCGGACGTCTCGTCGGCGCCAATCACGCGCGTGCCAGACAGAAGGCAGATCTCTTTATCTATCAGTTGGCTGATGTACTTGGACCGGAGAAGATACGGATCGAAACTATATTCGGTGGTCTCGAACAGCGCTTCGATCCGCTCCGATGAAAGGAGGTCCGGGCGCTCGACGATCCGGGAAGGAATCCCGATCCGGCTGCAGAAGCGGGAGAATTGCTGGGCGTCGGTGAGGGAATTGAACGCGTCGATGCCATAGTATTTGGTGAAGGCAGAGTTCACGCAGTCCTCATGATCCGAATAGAAACGTTCCCGGTGGCCATTGGCGAGCACGGCGGTCGCGATCGACCGGGGGTAGTGATAGCCGAAATGCAGGCGGGCCTGGTTGACGATGCTGGCTTTCTGCCAGATTTCCGTTTCGCGCTCGATGAGGATAACCTTGTATCCCCGGCTTTTCAGGAACAGCGCGGCATAGCAACCGAAGATACCGGCGCCGATGATGGCGAAATCGAACTCTGCGCCTTGGGCGGGGCGGTCAGGCATCCTGTGCTCCCGCCGTCAAGGCCGATTGAAACGCCTCCCATTCCTGCAGGGCGTCCGGCTGCTGAAGTCTGCCCCAATAGTCCATCGTCTGCTTCAGTTGTTCCGCATTGCGCGGACCCATCACGACGCCGGATATTCCAGGCGTGAAGTGCGCATTCAGGAGTGCCAGCTCATTCATCGAGGAGGGCGCGAAGCTCAGCGTCTGATGCCTTTCAAGAAAAGACCGTACACGGGCGAGTTCTTCGGCGGGGATGTCGATGCCGCGGAGGCTCATGGAACTGCCGGGTCCGGAGGCGCCTTCAAGCTTCAGGCCGCCCATATTGACGCCATAAGCGAGATAGCCGGCCTTCGGGAAATGCGGGCTGTAATGATCGCGCGCCTGGCAGTTGCGCAGGTTCTCCTTGACTTGAATGATCCAATCGCCGGCCAGGTCAGGAGCAAGTTTCGCGTAGAGATCAGGGCGCTTCACGCCGGAAAATCCGATGCCGAAACCGCGCTGCCGGACCTCGCGGAAAGCTTCCAGCGTTCCCGCGATCTCGGCGGGACTTTCTCGGTTGTCCCAGTGAACGGCAACGATGGCGAGGGCGTCGTGAAACTGCGCCTCGAGAAAGCTTACCGAAAGGCCAATGAAGCTCGGGCCGAGCAGGGTCGCGGCGCCGCCGGTATTGTCGATGGATCCGATCTTGGCTGTCACGCGCAGGCCTGAGCCAGGGTTCAGGCGCAGCCATTCCGCTATCCAGGCCGACGCCTTGCCGAAGTCCTCGGGGTTGCGATTGATCGGATAGTTGGTCGCGGCGTCGATCAGCCGTCCGCCGCCGGCTATGAACAGGTCAGCCATCTCGAAGGCTTCGGCCTTGTCGATGCCCCAGCCCCATAGGGCCGTCCCGAGGACCAGTGACTGGCCGGGATGGGTTGATGCGTCGGGGTTCACGTCACCGGCGCTTGCTGCTTGAGGCGTTTTTTCAGGCTGCGCAGGGCCAGGATGTATTCGCGCGCGAGCTTGCCGATCTTCGCCTTTGAGTTCGGATCGTCCGTCCACACGACGGGCAGGTCCGCGACCCGGAGGCCGATATGTTCGGCCACGAGAAGGCATTCGGTTGCGAAGATCCAGCCATCGCTGCCGGCGCCATGAGAGAGCAGCGTTTCGTAGTGACGGCGGCTCAGGAATTTGAACCCGCACATCCCGTCGGTGAACCGGTTATGGAACATCAGACGGACGATCCCGTTGAAGGTGCGCGAGGTGAAGGCGCGCACTGGAGAGCGACCGATGACCTTTGACCCGCGGGCCAGGCGGGTGCCCGTCACGATATCCGCCTGGTCTGCGAGCAGCAGGTCGAGCACTCCGTGGAGGTGTTTCAGATCAGTTGCGAGATCAAGGTCGAAATAGCCGACGATGTCGGCGTCAGATGAACCCCAGGATGCTTTCAGTGCCCGGCCCACACCGCGCTCGCTCAGCTTGATGAGGCGGACCTGGTCCGGAAACTCGCGCACGAGCATTTCGGCGATCGCGGTCGTTCCGTCCGTCGAGCCATTGTCGGAGATCACCAGCCGCGTCGGAATGCGAGGCGCAATTTCCCGCTCGACAAATGCAAGCGTCTTGCGGATCTGGACATCGAGAGAGTCCGCCTCGTTGAGGACGGGGATGGTGATTTCGAAGGTCATGGTTCCCACCGTATGCATGCGCAAACCTGTCACCTCAGATGCTGCGAGTTCCATCAGGTTTACCCTCTGTGCTGTTAATATTGAACGAAGGGAGCGTCAAACTCGGGCCGCAAAATCGCTCATGAAAACAATTCACTGCGCGATCATGCGCCGGACCCTGACGGATGGCGGCCTGGCCGGCGCGCGCCGGATGGAGCCAGGCTTTCGCCTGCAGCGCGGCCAGTCTCCCGATTGGGGGCTGCGGGCGCGTTGCTGACCGGACCACCTCTACGCCCCAAGCTTCAGTGAAAGCGGCTCTTCAGCCGCAGGAGGGGGGATTCGAAGAACCTGAAGCTGAGGATTGCCAAGACGACACTCACTGTAAAGGCGAGGATCAGCAACATGAGTGCCTTGACGGCGTTCATTTCGCCGAACTGATCCGTCAGCGGAGAGTGAAGGAGGATCATGTTGACGATCGGGTGGAAGACATAGAGCCCATAGCTGTACTTCCCGAACCAGCGCATCACGGGCAGCTCCATCAGCCGGGTCAGCGGCCGGAAGGTCAGCGAGAGGATCAGCATGCTGCCATAGAAGGTGAGCAGGAGCGAGAGGCCGGCTGTCAGGATCACCGGGTCGCCCGAGGAGAAGGTATGACGGACGCCGACAATGGTGAGGAAGCTGGCCAGCGCTGTCAGCCCGGCCGCCCAGGCCCAGGGGATGAGCGCCTCTATTCCCTTTGGTCCGCGGATGGCGAGGGCAATCAGCGCGCCCATGGCGAGGGAGTCCATGCGGGCAGGAGTAAGGACATAGACGGCAAGGCTCGGGGCATCGTTCATCACGAGCGCGGCCCGGATGAGCGGCGCGACGATGATCATGGCGGCCGCGACCATCATCAGCCGTTTGCGTGAGAGGGCCAGAACAACCATCGGCCAGATGAGGTAGAATTGCTCCTCGATGGCCAGAGACCAGAAGTGATCGAGGATGCTGCCGCCGCCTTCGAGCGCCATCTGGAAGTTGCCGACATAGAACACGATCCAGAGCGGGTTGGCGCCGCCAAGAAGGTCATGCCGCCAGACCGCGTCGAGGAGGATCACCGCGAACGCCGCCGCATAATAGAGCGGGAAGATCCTCAGGGTACGGCGGGCATAGAAGTTCCGGAAATACTTCTCCTTGCCTTTGGAGTCGTAGAGGATGCCGGTGATCAGGAAGCCTGACAGCACAAAGAACAGATCCACACCGGACCAGCCGAGCGCGCTCAGCGTAATGAGGGGGTTACTGAAACCGAACACGCCGGCGCTGGCGCCGTAATGATAGACCAGGACCAGAAGGATACCGAGGCCGCGAATGCCGTCGAGGGCGGGGATATGACCGGACCAGACCGATGTCGCGGCCGCGGCCTCAGGGTTGGGCAGCGCCGTGTCGGCAGTTTCGTGAGATTTAGCGGAAATGGTCATAGGTCCACCGGTAAAGGGCGCCATTGGATGAAACGTATGCCGTGGCGTTTTCGGCATCGAGTTCGATTGAGCGCAGCCAGGGGCCGAGATAGGTTGTGCCGAGCGGGCGAAGCGTCTGCATGTCGATGACACGGATCTGCCCCGTCGCGAAGCTGCCGGCGAAGAGGAACTCGCGTGCAGGATCATACGCCAGGGTGCGGACGCCGAACGGTCCCTTCAGGGTGCCCTTCGTCTCCAATGTGTCGGCGTCCAGCCTGAGGATTTCAGATGTGACCGGCGAGGTGACGAGCAGCTCATTGCTGGCCTCCACCATAACCATTCTGTCCAGACGGGCCGGGGCCGGCGCCGTGAGAATGATCTCGCGCTGCGCCATGTCGTAAATCTGGACTTCGGGATTGCGGCGGAAGAAGCTCATATACAGCCAGGGTTTGTTCGGATGCTTCAGAAGGTTTCCGGCATCGATGTCGCGGGTATCGAGCGTTTCACCGGTGGCGCGGTCAAGCAGCAGGAACGCGACGCCGTCATCGAAATCCGCCTCTGAGACGAGCGC
>JBKBVT010000150.1:0-6545 GCA_046289305.1 Hyphomonas sp.
AGGCAAGGCAGCACATGCAGCGTGAGCGGAATATCCGCCCCCATACTTCCGGCGCTGAGCGGGATGCCGGATGTGGACAGCGAGGTCAGAGCCCAGGCCCAGCTATCGGTCAGCGACAGGCCGAGCGGGATGAGCGCGAGCCCGAAGCCGAGCGTCAGGAGTGCGAAGGTCGCCGTCTCCGGATCCAGCACCACCGATTTGATTGAGCCCACGCGCAGTGGCAGCCAGACGGCGAGGCCCAGCGCGCCGATCAGCAGGCCCAGCGACAGGACGAGCGACACGGCCAGCGAGGGCGGCGCGGTCATCGCGGCGTCCGGCAGCACGAGCCCGGTCGTCACCACGCTGACGGCCCCCGCCAGCGCCTGCCCCGGCCCGGCGCCGGCCATCACCAGCAGCAGCAGGATGAAAGAGACGGAAATCCCCATCATCAGCCCGACCGCCACATAGATCCGCGGCATCGCATCGAAATAGCTGGAATCCGGCAGGGTGAAGAGCACGGTGCGGTGGATGCCGGGGCCGCCGAGATTGATCGCGGCAAACACGCCCGCCGCCGTGACGATGGCTGCATAGGCGCCGAGGACGTGGAGCAGGCCCCGCCAGTAGAGGAGGCTCGCGGGCCAGCCATCGCTGCCGAAGGTGATCACCGAATTGCCGGTCGTTGTCAGGCAGGACGCCGCCTCGAACACCGCCGCCGCGACCGAATCGTTGGCCACGCCGAACACGAAAGGGAGCGCCGCCGCGAACGGCGCGATCAGCCACCAGAGCAGGACCACCGCCAGCGCATCCGATGGCCGCGCCCGCCGGGCCGGTTTCGGCGAGAGCAGCAGCACGCTGGAGCCGAACACCGCGAGGCTCAGCGCCGCCGCCCCGAACGCCACCACCTGCGGCGTCTCCCCGAAGGCCCAGGCGATCAGCGCGCCGAACAGCGCGCAGCCCCCCAGGATCAGCATCAGGAGGGCAAGGACACGGACGACCGACGCGTAATTCATGGCTAGAAATAGTCCGGGTTGACCCGGAAGAACTTCTCGACGCTGCGGACCATGTCCGCCTCATAGAAGATGATCAGATGATCCTCCGGCCGCACCATGACCGTCTCGTCCGCCATGATCACCTGATTGTCGCGCACGATGGCGGCGGCCGTCACGCCTTCGGGCAGGTCTTCATAACCGAGCGGTTTCCCGATGAGGGAGGAGGATTCCAGCGCCACGCCCTCGGCCACTTCCGCCATGCCGTCTTCCAGAGACTGCAGGCCGAGGATGCGCCCGCGCCGCATGCGGAGGAGAATCTGCGAGACGGTGAGCGCGCGCGGGTCGAGCACCGTGTCCACGCGCATGTCGGGCGCAAGCGTCGCCAGCTCCGGCGAATTGATCAGCGCCAGCGCGCGCTTTGCTCCGGCGCGTTTGGCGAGGTTGCTGATCAGGAGGTTGGTCTTGTCATCATCGGTGATGACGATCACGAAATCTGCCCGCTCGACGCCGCCTTCGCTCAGAATGTCCGGGTTCAGACCATCGCCCTGGATGACGATCGAGCGCTTGACCGAGGAGACCGCCTTGTTGGCGCGTTCGGGGTCGCGTTCGATCATGCGTACACGGATATGGCTCTCGCGCTCCAGCATGCGCGCCACATACAGCCCGACATTGCCGCCGCCGATGATGACCACATGATCGGTGCGGCTCTGCTGCGGATTGAAGATCGAGGTCAGGCGATTGGCGTGGGCATCCAGCACGGCGATATAGACGCGGTCGCCGGTCTTCAGCACATCCTTGCCGCGCGGCGCCCGGATGCCTGTGCCGCGCCCAATGCCGATGATCCTTGCCGAGAGGTCTGGAAAGAGGCCGCGCATCTGGTCCACGGCCGTGTCGATCAGCGGATTGTCCGCGGCAAGTTCAAAGCCGAGCAGCTTGACCTGGCCCGCGGCAAAGTTCGCGCTCATGATCGCGCCGGGTGTCCGGAAGCGCTGCAGGATCGCGTCGCCAACTTCGGCCTCCGGCGAGATCACCATGTCGATTGGCAGGCCCTCGCGCGAGAAGATGTTCTTCCAGGCGGGCTCAAGGTAGGATCGGTCGCGCACGCGGGCGATCTTGAACGGCACGGAAAACAGCGTGTGGGCGATCTGGCAGATCACCATATTGATTTCGTCGAAATGCGTGACCGCGATGATCATCTCGCAATCTTCCGCACGCGCGCGTTTCAGAACGTCTGGGTGCGCCGCATGGCCGACCACGCCGCGCACGTCGAGATCGATCGAGACCTGGTCGACCAGGTCTGCGCTCTCGTCGATGATCGTGATCTCATGCTTCTCGCGGGCGAGCCTCCGGGCGATACCCTGCCCCACACGCCCGGCGCCGCAGATCAGAACATGCATCTCTTTTCAGCCCTCAGCGACGGGTTCAGGTATCGTGACGAATACCTGTTGCTATCCCCAAAGCCTTTAATTTTCTATGCAGGGCCGAGCGTTCCATGCCGATGAACTCCGCCGTCCGCGAGATATTGCCGTTGAAACGGGTGATCTGGAGGGTCAGATATTCCCGCTCGAACTGCTCGCGCGCGTCGCGCAGCGACAGGCCGACAAGCTCGGCTGAGCCGCCTTTGGACGCCTGCGCGGCGCTGCGGCCCTGATCGCGCGGGAGTTCATCCACGCTGATCCGCCGGGCGGTTTCGGACGGTGACAGGATGAGGATCCGCTCGACCATGTTCCGCAGCTGGCGGATATTGCCCGGCCATTCCATCGACTGCAGTACCGCCATCGCCTCCGGCGAGAAGCTGCGGCTGGTCAGCCCCGACGTCTCGGCGATCCGTTCACAGAAATAGTGAGCGAGCTCTGTGATGTCATCCCTTCGCTCCATCAGGGACGGCACGCGCAGCGGAACGACGTTCAGCCGGTAGTAGAGATCCTCGCGGAAATTCCCGGCCTCGATCTCGGCGCGCAGATCCTTGGTGGTCGCCGCCATGACGCGGACATCGACACTGACATCCGACCGGCCGCCGACGCGCTGGAAGCGCTGTTCTGTCAACACACGCAGGATCTTGTTCTGTGTACCGACAGGCATGTCAGCCACTTCGTCGAGCAGCAGCGTGCCCGTATGCGCCCGTTCGAACAGGCCGACACGGACCGTCCGGCCCTGCGAATCCTCTTCGCCGAACAGCGCGGTTTCCATCTGGTCGGGCGCCATGGTCGCAGCATTCACCACCACGAAGGGACCATCGGCCCGCGCGGAATTCTTGTGGATCAGCCGCGAGGCGAGTTCCTTGCCGACGCCGGCCGGACCGGAAATCAGCACGCGGGAGTTGGTCGGTGCCACCTTGTCGATGGCCGCGCGCAGCGTCGTCGCCGCCTGGCTGTTGCCGATCCAGCGTTCCTCATCGCCGGCCCGGTTGCGCAGCGCAGCATTCTCATACCGCAGCGTCGCCGCCTCGATCGCCCGCTCGACCACCAGCATCAGCCGGTCGGCCTTGATCGGCTTCTCGATGAAATCGAACGCCCCGCGCCGGATGGCGGCAATCGCGGTCTCGATATTGCCGTGCCCGCTGATCACGATGACCGGCAGGATCGGGTCGATGGATTTCAGGTATTTGAGCAGGGACAAGCCGTCCATGCCGCTGCCCTGCAGCCACACGTCCAGGATGACAAGCCGCGGCGTGCGTGAGCGCACTTCCTCCAGCGCCAGCTCCGCGGTGGCCGCCGTGCGCACGGCATAGCCCTCATCGCCGAGCACGCCGGCCATCAGTTCACGGATGTCTGGTTCGTCGTCCACAACCAGGATGTCCAACGCCATGCGCAAGTCTCCTCTACATACTCAACGGATAAGACTCGCGGCTTCCATCGCCGCCCGCCTCATCAAGGGAAGGATAGTCTGCCTGCATGGTCAGCGCCCCGTTTTCCGGCAGCAGCACGCGCACCCGCGCGCCGCGCAGGCCGTCCGGCCTGTTCTGCAGGGAAATGGAGCCGCCATGATCGGCGATGATACGGTTAACAATGGCAAGACCAAGGCCGGTGCCTTTTTCCCGCGTCGTCACATAAGGCTCGAGCAGCCGGTTACGGACCTCCGCCGGGAAGCCTGGACCGTCATCATCGATGATGATCTCAAGGTCGCGGCCCGCCTGCGTGACCTGGATGCGGATATGCCCCTCGGCGTCGGCGCTGGCCGTCTCGCCCTCGATGGCTTCGGCGGCGTTCTTCAGGAGGTTGCCGAAGGCCTGCCCCATCAGGCGCTCATCGCCCAGGAAGGTCGCCTCGGCCAGCTCCGTATCGAGATGGATATCCATCTCCGGAGACACGACCCCTTGTGCAAAACACGTCCCCTTCAGCATGGCGATCATGTCGAACGGCGCAAGGCTCGGCTTCGGCATCCGGGCGAAGGACGAGAACTCCTCCACCATGTGTGCGATGTCATCGACCTTGCGCAGGATCGTGTCGGTGCAGCGCTCGAATACGCCGTCTGAATCGTCGATCTTCGGCAGGTAGCGCCGGCGCAGGCGTTCGGTCGACAGCATGATCGGCGTCAGCGGATTGCGGATCTCATGCGCTATGCGCCGCGCCACGTCCCGCCAGGCGAGCTGGCGCTGCGCCATTACGAGCCGTGTCGTGTCGTCAAAGGTCAGCACGCAGCCGCCGCCTGGCTCCGGCGCGGTCTTGAGGCGCACATTGCGTTCTTCGCCGCGCCGGCTGATTTCCATGGTTGCGTCCACCGGCGCGCCGCGCTCGACCGTGTCACGCACATGCCGCGCAAACAGCGGTGCGATGTCGGACAGGGCGAGCCCATCCACCGGCGGCGCAACGCCGAGAAGGTCCAGCGCCGACCGGTTTGCCAGAGTGATCTTTCCGTCCGGATCAACCCGCATGACTCCAGCGCCGAGGTCCGCCAGCAGCGTCTCCACGAAACGCCGCCGGTCTTCTTCCTGGTCGCGCGCGCGCACCAGCGCCTCCCGCTGGCCGGACAATTGTTCCGTCATCGCATTGAACGACTGGCTCAGCGCGTGCAGCTCATCCGGCGGACCTGCCACCGGCACACGCACGGCGAGGTCGCCGTCACGCACCGCATGCGCGGCTGTCGCGAGGCGCCCAATCGGCCCCGTCACACGCCCCGCAGCCTCAAGGCCAAGCCGCCCCGCGAGCAGCAGAACAAGGCCTGCGATCTGCGCATAGCCGATCACGAAAATCGTCTGCAGCCGCCCGCCGCTTTGCTTGGCGCTGTAATAGTCCTCCAGCGCCGCTTCCGCTTCGCGTAAGGAACGCGCGGCGTTCCGGTCGAACACCTTCACGGCATAGATATAGCCGTCCATCGGCGCCGTGATGCGGATCAGCGCCGTTGCCAGGCCCCGCCCCTCATACAAGGTGGTGGCCACCGCCCCCTCATCCGCCTCGAGATAGGCCGACTTCGGCGGCAGCAGCAGGATCGGGTCCAGCACGCTCGCCTCGGCGATCAGGTCGACCCCGTCCGCGCCGAGGATGGCGATGGTCAGGAATTCCCGGCTCGCCAGTTCCGCGCGCAGGCCGTCAAAGAAGGCGGCGGAAGCATAATCATAGATCGCCTCGCCATCCTCGGCCTCTGGCACGGCGGTAGCGAGGCTGCGGTCGATCTGGCGGGCGAAGTTTTCGATGTCGAGCGCAGCGAGGCGCATGTCGGAATCAAAGCTCGTCTGGAAATTCTCGACATAGGTCCGGAAGATCTCGGCATTCTGCTGCATCAGATTGTCAACGCGCTCACCGATCCAGCGGTCGAGGCCGCGCGTGATGAAGGCGCCCATGAATACCGCGACCACCATCGCCGGGATCAGCGCGGAGAAGCCGAACAGGAGCACGAACCGCCTCGCCATAAGCCCGCCGCCCTGGCCCTGGCCACTGCCGCGAATGTTCAGGTATTCGCGCACCACAATGATGGCGAGCACGGTGAGGAGGACAAAGTTCAGCCCCAGCAGCCAGGGCGTCGCCCCGGCGGTCGGATCGTCGGGCGCCACACCTGAAATCGCAATAAAGGTCGCGAACACGGCGACCAGGGCCGCAATGATGAACAGGCCCTCGAAGAGGGCCCAGCTGGCTTTTGGATTCTGAGGCGTGCTTGCGTTCAACGCGACTTTTTCCGGCTCTGTTGGCCCCCGCCCGTTGCAATAAAGACACAGATTAAGTGTCTTCACCGCAACACTGGTGCAGTACTGCCACAGACTACGGCGCCGTCAATCAGTCTTCTGCAATGCCAAGGGCATTGATCTTCGCCCGCAAGGTGTTGCGGTTCATCCCCAGAAGCTGCGCCGCGCGGACCTTGTTGCCGGAGGTGACCGACAGGGCGAGCCGGATCAGCGGCCGCTCGACCCGGTTGATCACGGACTCGTGCACATCGGATTGCTCAAGCTCTCCGCTGGAGACGAGGTCGCCCATGACATAGCGGTGGAGCAGCGCCTCGATCTCGGATTCGAAACCCAGATTGGTGCCGGTCTGCTCCGCCGCGCCCATGCGCATCTCACGCTCGACATCCATCACCGTGATGATGCTGTCGGAGCTCAGCACGGCGAGGCGCAGCACGAGATTCTCAAGTTCGCGCACATTG
>JBKBVT010000151.1:0-6491 GCA_046289305.1 Hyphomonas sp.
GAAAAGGCGATCGGCTCCGGCGTCTGGTGGATGGGATACTCGTCTCCGGCGGTGAGCATGGCGGCGTCCTTCCTTTGGGTGACCTCTTGGCGGGCTGGGTCTCTGGCGGCAGGTTTGCGCGGCAGGCAGCCGCAATCAAGCGGTGCCGCCGGGGGAAGCAGGCATGACGAAACTCACCGCGGAAGAAGCGAACGCCTTCCTCAATGCGAACTTCACGGGCGGCGGGCCGCGCAGCGAAGTCGTACTGATGGAGGAAGGCCGCGCCATCATGCGGCTGGCGGCGAATGCGAGCCATCTGCGCCCCGGCGGCTATATCTCGGGGCCGACGCAGATGAGCCTGGCTGACAGCGTGGCCTATATGGCGATCATGACGCTGACGGGGCTCGAGCCGATGGCCGTGACCAGCAATCTCAACATCAACTTCCTGCGGCCCTGTATCGGCGAGGTGGTGGTGGCCGAAGGGAAGATCCTCAAGATCAGCCAGGCGCTGGCGGTGATCGAGGTGGATGTGCGGATTGAACACGCTGACAAGGCGGCGAGCCACGCTATCGTGACCTATGCCCTGCCCCGCAAGACCTGACGCGACTGATCCCACGCCATGAACCGCCTCGTATTTTCCGCCGCGCTGTTTGGCTTTGCCGTTGTGGCGCTGGGCGCATTTGGCGCTCATGCGCTGAGCGGTGCACTGACAGATGAAGGCCGGGGCTGGTGGCAGACGGCGACGCTGTACGGGCTGACGCATGCGGCGGCGGCGCTGGCGGCGGGCCTCTCAGGCCAGGCGGGGCGGATTGCGGCGGGCGGCTGGCTGCTGCTCGGCGGCGCGGTGATCTTCAGCGCGACGCTCTACGCGATGGGCCCGGGCGCGCCGCGCTGGCTGGGCGCGGTGACGCCGGTGGGCGGGCTGGTGATGCTGGCAGGCTGGTTGCTGATCGCGCTTGGCGCGCTGCGCCGGGGCTAGGGCAGGCTCAGGACGCGGCTTCGCCGTTATTGGCGTAGCGGTCGGCGAGGCGGTCTGCGAGGCGGCGGGCGTCATCGATCGTGTCGGCGAAGCGGGTGAGTTCCTGCGCGACGGGCGCAATGTCGAGGTCCGCGCGGACGGAGACGGCATCAAGCGCTTCGGAAAAGCTGCGATGGGCCATCTGTGCGCGGACGAGCGCGCGTTCATAGCTCATGACATCGCCGCGCCCGGAGCCCTGCGCCGAGACACCGGAGAGTGTATCGCGCGCTTCGCCGGTCACAGCCTCAAGGCCTTTGCGGGCCAGTTCACTGTCGGCTGAGATCCGGCCCAGGACGAGCGCGGGGGCGCGGGTGTCGGCGCCGATCAGATCGGCATAGACGGCCTGGCTTTCCGTGCTCCGGCCCCGCAGCAGCGTGCTGGCAAAGCCGAGCATGCCGCGGTCGGCCTCGGCCCAGCCTTTATCGGCAAGGAGATCACAATACGCGTCAGAGGCGAGGCGAAGGGCAGACTGGCTCTGGGAAAGCGAAGTTTCGACCGTTGTCTCCCCCGGTACAACCGATACGGTTGCGCATCCTGCAAGAACGCCTAGGGATATCGAGACAAGGATCAGTCGCATCTATTCTTTCATCCGCCCGCAGCCCGTTTCCCCATCCGCTGTTAACACTATGGGGTGAGACAGCATAAGTCTAGGTTACGGCATGATAGTGCCAGAATATAAGTGAAGAGTGCATGAACAGACGTCAGACACGCCGCCTTCTATACCAGAGGCATGAACCTTATGCGTCAGGCCGGCTGCGTGTGTCGGACCTGCACGAGATTTACTGGGAAGAGTCCGGCAATCCGAAGGGCATCCCGGTCGTGGCGCTGCATGGCGGGCCGGGCGGCGGCTCCAGCCCCGAGATGCGCCGCTTCTTTGATCCGGACCGCTACCGCATCTTCCTGTTCGACCAGCGCGGCTGCGGGCGCTCGACCCCGCATTCGGAACTGCGCGAGAACACGACCTGGGATCTGATCGACGATATCGAGGCCCTGCGCAAGCAGGCGGGCGTGCCGGCCTGGCTGGTGTTTGGCGGCTCCTGGGGCTCAACCCTCGCGCTCGCCTACGCCGTAACGCATACGAAGCGGGTGCTCGGCCTCGTGCTGCGCGGCATCTTCCTTGTGACCAAGGCGGAGATTGACTGGTTCTACCAGTCCGGTGCCAGCCGTCTGTTTCCGGACGCGTATGACCAGTATGTCTCGCCGATCCCGCAGGCGGAGCGCGGCGACCTGTTGAGCGCCTTCCACCGCCGCCTGACGGGCGACGACCACCAGGCCCGGATCGAGGCGGCCCGCGCCTGGGCGCGCTGGGAAGGCCAGACCCTGTCGATCAAGGGCGCGGTGACGGCCCCGCCGCGCTTCAATGAAGATGATTTCGTCGACGCCTTCGCGCGGATCGAATGCCATTATTTCGTGCATGGCGGCTTCTTCGAGAAGGATGGCTGGCTGCTGGAGCAGGCGGGCCTGAAGCTGCGCAAGACGCCGGGCGTGATCGTTCATGGCCGCTATGATGTGGTGACGCCGCTTTCGACCGCCTGGGCGCTGTCGAAAGCCTGGCCGGCGGCAGAGCTGCACATTGTGCCCGATGCCGGTCACTCCTCAATGGAGCCCGGCATCGTGGATCGCCTTGTGCAGGCCACGGATGATTTTGCGGAGAAGCTGGCTGTGCGCTCAGGGGCTTAGGCGCGGGGGTCTGGGCGGCGTGAGTCGGCCCATTGCTGACCTATGCAATCAATGCAAAAGTAAATACACGCGGATGTTGTGCCAAATGTTTTGGAGTACCTGTTCATGAGGCTATTGTGGTTCTTGGTTTCTGTAGCTTGCTTGACTGCTTGTGGGACAGCATCGATTGAGAGGGCTTCTCCAAAGGCAGGTGATCCCGGCACATACACGCGCAATCTCGAAGATGGGACGCCAGTCACCTTAGTGATTAGGCAAGACGGCAGCCTTGTTCGGATTGTCGGGGACGAAATTGGAGCTGGAACTGTCCGAACTGCAGGAAATGAGATCTGTTTTGATTTTCCCAATGATGACGAAGGTGAATATTGCTGGACGAACGGGCCAATTCGATCCGATGGAACATTCGAGTCAACCGGGCCAGATGGGACCATGCTCGTGATCAAGTATTCCCCAGATGTGGCTCCGCTTGATTAGGTGGAAGTGCCATCGCGGCTCCAAAATTGATTTTGCATCCGCTCTCCACCCCAGTTTTCGCCGTCTTGTAGCCTTTCGGCTGCGCCCAAGAGCGACCATCGGGCGATGCCCGACAGCCGCTCTGGTAGTCAGATTTCGGTACGTTCGGCGAGGAGGAGTGCATCCTCAACGTCGACACCCAGATAGCGGACGGTGTTCTCGATCTTTGTATGGCCATGGAGAAGAACGGGCGCGAACTGGCACGCGTCAAGCAAGTGCGGCCACAGCTGTCGCCCGCCCGCTATGACCACTTTCGGCGAATTTCGGCCGTTCGCGCTAAATTCCGCACTCACCCCCTACTCCGCAGGCGGAGGTGTCCAGTTCGGGCCGAGGAGCATGACCAGCGGGGCTGGCAGCTGGACGTGGTACTGGTCCTGGATCTTGTCGAGGAAGCCGAAGACCAGGACAAGGCCGATGAAAGGCGGCACGAACCAGCGGATCAGGAAACGCCAGACATTCATGATCATGCCTTCGCCCAGCTCTGAGGTGAGCATGTCTCGGCTGAGGATCCAGCCGGCAAAGATCGCCGCCAGCAGGCCGCCGAGCGGCAGGAGCAGGCCCTCGGTCATAAAGTCCATGAAGTCGAGATAGTCGAGCGAGAAGACATAGGCCGCGCCGACCATGAACAGGACAAAGCCCACGCCGGCAGCGGCGCCGAGCCGCGTGACGCCCTGACGCTCCTCAAGCCAGGACACGCCGACTTCCATCAGGGAGATCGACGAGGTGAAGGCCGCAAACAGGGCGAGCGAGAAGAAGACGATGGCAAAAATGTTGCCCCCGGGGATCGCCTCGAAGGCGACCGGCATCGAGATGAAGAACAGGCTGGGCCCGGCCGCCTCGTTCAGGCCGGCTGCGAAGACGATCGGGAAGATCGCAAAGCCGGCGATCAGGGCGACGAAGGTGTCCGATCCCGCCACGATGGCGGAGGAGGCCGGGATGTTGGTCTTCCGGTCCAGATAGGCGCCGTAAGTGATCATCAGGCCGACGCCGACGCCGATGGAGAAGAAGGCCTGGCCGAGTGCGGCGAGGAAGGTCTTGAAGCCGACATCCTCCCATTTCGGCTCGAAGATGAAGGAGACCGTGCGGGCGACATCGCCGTTCGCCATCGAGAAGCCGACAACGACCAGCACCATAATGAAGAAAGCCGGCATCAGGATCGTCGCAACGCGCTCGATGCCGCCCTTGATGCCGCGCCCGACGACCATGACATTCGTGCCGACAAACAGCGCCAGCAGCATCAGTATGTACCATTTCGAGGTCATGGGCTCCTCGCCCTGCCCGATCGTGTTCAGAAAGTTCTGCCCCGATTCTTCCGCTGTCGTACCGTGCAGGTCGCCGCCGATCGCCTGGATAAGATAGGCCAGCAGCCAGGTGGAGATCACGACGTAGAAGGTGCCGATGAAGAAGGCCGTGAGCGAGCCGACCCAGGTGACGATGCCCCAGTTCTGGCTCCTGCTTTCGGCGCGGGCGAGGGATTGCACGCCCTCGATGGCCGACATGCCGGATTTGCGGCCCATGGAATATTCCGCCATCAGCAGTGGCAGGGCGATCAGCAGCACGCAGAGCAGATAGATGATGATGAAGGCGCCGCCGCCATTCTCACCGGCCGTGTAGGGAAAGCGCCAGAAGTTGCCGAGCCCGACGGCTGAGCCGACCGACGCCATGATGAAGCCGAACCTGGAACTCCAGTTTTCAGACTTGCGGCCAATTTCTGCCATGATCTACGCTCCCCGGGGCAATATGTGGCGCGACCCTAGCGGGGAGGCGACAAAAATCAACGCGTTACATGACGTTTTCGGGTCAGATCAGACCCCGCGTCGTCAGCTTCTCATCGCGGTGCACATGCGCCGAGATCACCAGCCCGAAACAGGCCATCACGGTGAGCAGCGCCGTGCCGCCATAGGAGATGAGCGGCAGCGGCATGCCGACCACCGGCAACAGGCCGATCACCATGCTGATATTGAAGATGGCGAAGAAGGCGACCGTCGCCGCCGCCCCGCAGGCCGCAAGCCGCCCAAACCAACTTCGGCAGCGCTGCGCCGCGAGGAAGGACCAGACGAGCAGGAAGCCGAACGCGGTCAGCAGCGCAGTCACGCCGATGAAGCCGAACTCCTCGGCGATCACGGTGAGGATGAAGTCGGTATGCTGCTCGGGCACGTAATCCTGCTGTGACTGGATACCCTGCAACAGGCCCCTGCCCCGGATGCCACCTGCGCCGATGGCGATCTTCGCCTGCTCGATCTGGTAGCTCTCGCCAAGGCCGTTGGTCGCCTCACCAGTCAGGCCGGCGATGAAGGTATCGACCCGCTCGCGCTGGTAGGGTTCCAGCACGAAGAGGTAGAGGATAGGCACCGCTGCGATGCCCAGTGCGAGCACGCTGCCGACAATGCGCAGGGACAGGCCGGCAAAGAAGATGACAAGGCAGCCCGAAGCGACGAGTGCCAGTGTCGTGCCGAGGTCCGGCTGTTTGAACACCAGCGCCGCCGGAATGAGGATGATGGCGAGGGCGCCGAGATGGGTCATCAGGCCAGGCGTGTGATTATTGGTGCTGAGCACGACCTGGTAATAGCGGGCCAGCGCCATCGTGACGGTCAGCTTGGCGATCTCGGAAGGCTGCAGCCGGAACCCGCCGAGGCTGATCCAGCGCTGCGCGCCGCCGCCCATCGTGCCGAACTGGTCGACCAGGATCAGGAGCACCACCGTCGCGAGATAGGCCGGGAAGGCGACCGTGGCCCAGACTTTCAGCGGCGTCAGAGCGAGACCGATCATCAGGACGACGCCGATGCCGAGCCGGATCAGATGGTTGCGCCAGAGGTCTGCCTCGGCCGGGTTCGGGGCCTGCGTCACCGGATCCCAGGCCGTGGAGAACAGCATCGCCGCGCCGGTCAGCGCCAGCGCGCAGATGACCAGCATCACGCCCCAGGGCAGGCGCGCCAGCTTTGCGAACGGGCCGAGGCTGGCGAATTGCAGATCAGACGATGCGGTGCGGGTGCGGGCCTCGCCGCGTGTGAAACCTGTAAAGCCGTCGCGGCTCATGCAGGGTCTCCGTCCGGGGGATCGCTCACTGCGGCCCGGCGCATGTAATTCGGCGCGCGCCCGCTATCGAGGCGCATTGCGGCTGCGATGATGTCGCGGGCCACTGGCGCGGCCGTGCGCGAGCCGCCTTCGCCATGCTCGACGATCACCGAGATTGCATATTTCGGCGCATCGTGTGGGGCGTAGGCGACAAACAGCGCATGGTCGCGCAGCTCGCGCGCAATTGCGTCACCGCCGCGGATATTGCCGCTCGCGCGCTCGGCCGCCG
>JBKBVT010000152.1:0-6460 GCA_046289305.1 Hyphomonas sp.
CCTGAAACCGCGCCTTAGCCGCTTTCGCCGCCGAAAAACAGGCACAAAAATCGCTAAGCAGCAGTCGATACTGGCGCAGAGGCGTTGATCCGCTATGCTTAAAGACCGCCGTTTCTGGAAGGTAGAGTTGAATGAGTTATGATATTTTCCTGGTCTCGGCTGTTGCAGACCGGGACATGGCCCGCCTGGTCGCCCGGCGGCTCAGAACCTTGAAATTCAAGGTGGCTTTCAACCAAAGCCATGTCGATGAGACGTTCGAGCCCCGCGATGCGCGCGATTCCGCCAATTCACAGTCGGTGCTTGTTCTGTGGTCCGCGGAGGCCGTCAAAAGCGGCTGGGTGCGCGCGGCGGCGGCCGTCGGCAATTCCCGTCCCGGCACACTCGTGCATGCCGGGCTCGACCGCACGATCCCGTATGAGCCCTACCGGCAGGAGAAACGCTTCTCGCTGGAAACCATGACCTCGCGCAAAACACCGGACGGGTTCATCCAGCTGGTCGAGGAACTCGGCCGCCGGGATGGCCGCACCGGCCTCAAGGAATGGATCAAACTCGGCGCCAAGGATGACGACAAGCGCGCAGACTGGCTCGCCGCCCATCCAAACGATCCCATCGCCCTCGATGCCCGCAAGAAACGCGAGAAGGATCTCGGGGTAAAACCTGCACCGGCCCGCGAGGCCATCGGCGCCGCCGCGCTCGCCGCCGCCTCCCTCAAGGCCAACGGCACCCGCACGCCCGCTCCGCCGCCGCAGCCTACTCCGGTGGCGTCGGCCCCCGTGATGCGCAATCCGCTGGAAGAGCTGGGCCTCGGCTGGGGTACAATGGCGGCCGTCTCAGCCGCCATCGTCGGCATGCTTGTGCTCGCCTGGGTTTTCCGCTCGGAGCCCGCCACGCCTGCCCAGATCGCCGCCTCGAGCACAGCTATCGCCAACGCCCGTATGGCGACCGCAACCTGTCCGGCCGGCACCATCCCGCGTTCGCTCCTGACGGTGCTGGAAACCGGACCCATCTTTGACGATACCCAGCCGATGATCATCGATGATACGGCTGAGGACGAGACCGGCAGCGAGTAAATCTCGCTGCAGGGGGCAAGAGGGGCCAGCAAAAAGCCGCCGGGATGACCGGCGGCTTTTTCATATCTTCGAGGGCAGAGGATATCAGCTCAGCGCGCGCTCAATATCACGGGCCGCCGCCTCGAACTGATCCGTTGCGCTATCGGCGGAAAGGATCCGGCGGGCTGCAGCCGTAGCGGCGTCCGCTGCCGCGCGGCGAACTTCGCTGGCAGCTTCCGATTCGGCGCGGGCGATCCGGGCCTCAGCCTGCGCTTCGCGGCGGGCAATCCGCTCGGCCATGTCGCGGCGGGCTTCTTCGAGCATGGCTTTCGCGTCGCGCTTGGCCTGATCGATGATCGCTTCGGCTTCCTTATCCGCATCCTGCGCGCGGCGTTCCGCCAGCGCCAATGCCTCGGAGGCCTGCTCGCGCAGGCTGGCGGCATTTTCAAGCTCGAGCTTGATCATCTCGGCGCGCCGGTCGAGGCCGCCCATGATCACCTTGAAGGCGCCCATACGGGCCGCGATCAGCAGGAAAGTTGCCATCGCCAGGAAGGCGACATGAGTCACCGGATCGCGCAGTGTATACATCAGGCCGCCGATAAAGCCGCCTTCGGCCGCATGGGCGAGCGGCGCAGCGGTCAGGACCGCCAGGGCCAGAAGGGTCGCTGATTTCTTCATCCTGCGCGCTCCAGGCTTGCCGACACGGCCTTCTTGAGATCGGCCTTCGAGGCTTTGACCCCGAGACGGCTGATCATCGCATCGGCCGCGTCCAAAGCGATCTGCTCGACATTCTTCATCGCATCGGCCCGAAGCTTGGTGATCCGGGCGTCTGCCGCATCCAACTTCTTGGCGAGGTCCGCGTCGATCCGGGCGGTTTCGGCCGCGAGTTCCGCGTCCGTCTTCTCACGGGCCTTGTCGGCCGTGTCCCGTGCCTTGGCACGGGCCTGGGCCAGGCGAAGCTCGAGCGCCTTCTGGGCCTCGACCGCCTGATTGTTCAGGCGGGCAGCCTCGTCCAGATCGGAAGCGACCCGGTTGGAGCGCTTCTCGATCGTGTCGGACATTTTCGGCAGGATATACCGCGACAGGGCGAGGTAGAGCGCCGTGAACAGGATCGCGAGCCAGAACAGCTGCGACGGCATATGCCAGGTTTCGAAGGGCGGGAACGCGGCTGCGCCTGCCTCTCCGTAACCTGCTGTCTCAGCAAGGAATGCGATGATCATAGCTTACTCTCCGCCCTGAGCGGCCCTGCCGGGCCGTTCGCTGACTTAGGCGACGAACAGGATCAGGATGGCGATCAGCACCGAGAAGATGCCGAGCGCTTCGGCGAGCGCCATGCCGATGAAGAGGTTCGGGGTCTGTTGCGGGGCAGCCGACGGGTTGCGCATGGCGGCGTCGAGGAAGCTGGCGAAGATGTTGCCAACGCCGAGCGCCGAACCGATCATGCCGAGTGTAGCAAGGCCGGCGCCGACATATTTCAGGCCGTCTGTGATGTTACCTTCCATCAGGTATCTCCTTTGAGGAAAAGCAGTTTCGAGGGGTATGATTGAGCGCCCGTGAAGCGTGTTAGGCGGGCGCCGTCAAGCGGTTTGATGCGGGCTATCGTGACGCATGCTCAGTGGTCGGCAGCATGCAGCGCGTCACTCAGATACACGCAGGTGAGAATGGCGAAGACATAGGCCTGAAGCCCGGCGACGAGGAATTCGAGCGCATTGAGCGCAACGCCCATGGCAAAGGCGAGGATTGCCAGCGGAATGTAGACGGCGCCGGCGCCGATCAGTGCGACCGCGAAGCCGGCGAACAGCTTCAGCATGATGTGGCCGGCCAGCATGTTGGCGAACAGGCGCAGAGCCAGCGTCAGCGGACGGGCGAGGAAGGAGATGATCTCGATCGGCGTCAGCAGGATATAGATGTACCAGGGCGCGCCCGACGGGGCGAACAGTTTGAAGAAGCCGAGGCCGTTCTTGAGCAGGCCAACGATGATGACCGTGAGAATCACCGTCATCGCCAGTGCGCCGGTAACGACAATATGGCTCGTCGTCGTGAACGCATACGGCACCATGCCGATAACATTAGCAAAAAAGATGAAGAAAAACAGAGTGAAGACGAAGGGGAAGAATTTCAGCCCCTCTTCACCGGCGGTGCCGCGGATCATGTCCGCGATGAAGCCGTATCCGATCTCGGCGACCGATTGCAGCCGCGAGGGCACAAGGTCAGCCCGGCGGGCGGCGGCGCCGAAGAAAGCGATCACGAGCACCACACCCAGCAGCATGAAGCCCGAGGCATTCGTGAACGAGATGTCGAGCGCGCCGAGGCGCAGCTCAAGCCAGGGATGGATCTCGAACTGCGAGATCGGGTCGAGGGCGATGGCGGGCAGGAGGTGCATCAGTCGTCCGTTCTGTCATCTGGAGCGCTCTGCTCCGCTGTCTTCCGTTGGGCCTGCGCGGTTAGCACGCCGTAGGCCCGTATGATGGCACGAATGCCCGCTGCAAGGCCGAGCGTACCTACAATCAGCAGGCCCCATGGCTCGGTGCCGGCGGCCTTGTCAATCCAGAAGCCGATAAAGCCCCCGACAAACACGCTGGCAACAAACTCGGTCCCGAACCGCAGTGCATACGCCCCGGCCGAAGTGCTGCCTTCATCGGACGCCTCCTTGCGGCGCTTTGCGGACACCTTCGCGTCGCGTTCAGCCTTGGCCCGTGCGATACGTTCGCCGAGATCGTCTGGCTGGCCGCTGGGCATGGGCATTGCGCTCCGTGAACGCGAATCCGCATCGATGGGGAGCCCCCCGGATTGCGGCGCAAACTATGAGGGGGGGATGGGCAAGTCAACGGGCAATGGCAAATGCCAGTGGCTTGATTTTAAATGCTTTTGCCTTTCCTGCGGTGCGCTACTCCGCCGCAACGAGTTGCTCTGCGCCGGCGAGATCGACTGACACGAGTTTGGACACGCCCTTTTCCCGCATGGTGACGCCAAACAGCCGGTCCATCCGGCTCATAGTGA
Source organism: Hyphomonas sp. (assembly GCA_046289305.1). Classification (GTDB taxonomy): domain Bacteria; phylum Pseudomonadota; class Alphaproteobacteria; order Caulobacterales; family Hyphomonadaceae; genus Hyphomonas. The sequence continues at coordinate 4,050 of JBKBVT010000152.1, forward strand.
CGGCATTGTGGGTGATGACGACGAAGCGCGTCTCGGTGCGCTGGCGCATTTCGTTCAGCATGTTGCAGAACCGGTCGACATTGGCGTCATCCAGCGGCGCATCGACCTCATCGAGCACGCAGATCGGCGCCGGGCGAGACAGGAACACCGCAAAGATCAGCGCCGTCGCCGTCAGCGCCTGCTCACCGCCGGACATGAGGTTCAGTGTGCCGAGTTTCTTGCCGGGCGGCTGGGCGAAGATTTCGAGGCCGGCCTTCAGCGGATCATCGGCATCAACCAGCCGCAGCTCCGCCTGACCGCCGCCAAACAGGGCCTCAAACAGCGCTTTGAAATGCTCATTCACCGTCTCGAATGCAGCCACGAGCCGCTCGCGGCCCTCCACATTCAACGCTTCCACGCCCTGGCGCAGCTTGGCGATGGCCGCCACGAGGTCATCGCGCTCGGCGATCTGGACTCCGAGGCGATCTTCCAGTTCAGCGGCTTCTTCCTCGGCATTCATGTTGACGCCGCCGAGCTGGTCGCGCTCGCGCCGCAGCGTGTCGAGGCGGGCATCCGCCTCGCGCGGCGTGAAGGCGCCAAGTGATTCGGCGTCCAGATGCGCCTCCGCAATCGCCAGCAGCCCTTCAGGCGTCCGCTGGAAATTATGCCGGGCAATCTCGACGCTCTCGGCAAGCCGCGCTTCGGAGGTTTCCAGCTTCACGCTCCAGCCAGCCAGCGCTTCGCGCGCCTGCGAGGCTGCCGCAAAGGCGCGCCGCGCCGCCGCTTCTGCCTCGCGAATCGCGGTGTCCTTCACGGCCAGCGCATCCGCTGCAGCCTTGCGCGCCTCTTCCAGGGCTTCCAGTTCGCGCGAGAGGCCGTCGATTTCTTCGGTCAGCGCCTGAGGGCGTTCCTTGGCGCTGAAGGCGGCCGCGGCGACATCCGCGCGCCGTTCAGTCAGCTGTTCGATCCGCGCCTCGGCCGAAGCCAGCCGCGCAGTCCAGCTTTCGATCTCGCGCTCCATGGCGGTGCGCCGGGCAGCGGCCTGTTCCTGCCCGCGCGTCAGATCCGCCAGACGCCCACGCGCTTCCGTCTCCGCTGCGCGCGCCGCAGCCAGCGCTTCACGCGCCGTCGCCAGAGCCGCCTCAAGGACGGCCTCTTCTTCGGCAGCCGTCGGCTCGGCAAAGCTCAGCGCTTCGGTCACGGCGGCAAAGTCGGCCTCGGCGCGCTTCAGCGCTTCCGTGCTGCTGTCCCGGCGCAGGCTGGCACGCTCAGCCGCCTGACTCTCTTCGGCCGCCTTGGAGCGCGCATCACTCAGCGTTCTCTGCGCAGGTCCGGTCAGCTGGCGCACATGGCGCAGCGATTCTTCGCAGGTTAGCCGCGCATTGCGCGCTGTTTCGAGCTGGGCAGCAGCGGCCGAGAGTTCTTCCCGCCTCGCCGCAAGTTCCGTCCGGGCCGCATCCAGCCGCGCCTGCTGCTCCAGCCTTGCTGCCGCGCTCACGGGCGCTTCCGGCGTGCGGGTGAACCCGTCCCAGCGCCACAGATGCCCTTCGCGGGAGACAAGCCTCTGGCCCGGCTCCAGCGCCACCATCAGGCGCGGGCCATCCGCCGCATCCACCAGCCCGCACAAGGCCAGCCGCGCTGCCAGTTCGCCCGGCGCCTCGGCATAGTCAGACAGCAGCTCTGCGCCTGCAGGCAGGGTCAGCGGCGCAACCTCGGCGCCGCCCCAATAGAGTGCGGCCGTCCGATCCGTCGACGCGCTGATATCATCGCCCAGCGCCGCCGCGACAGCCTTTTCATAGCCTTCGCGCGTGCGAATGCGCTCCACCACAGGCGGCGCACTCGTCCCGGCATCACGGCGATGCAGCAGCTTCTCGAGCCCGGCGATCTCGGCTTCGAGCGCCTTGACCGCATGGCTCGCCGCATCATGCGGACCTTCAGCTTCAGCCTCATCAGTGCGCAGGCGCACAAGTTCGGTTTCCGCCTGCTCAACCGCGCGTTCGGCATCATGCAGCGCCGCTTCGGCCTCCGCCTCGGCATTGCGCGCCTGGCGGACGCGCAGCACATGGATTGCCGCATCTTCGAGACCGGTCATTTCCGTCTGCAGGCGTTCGATTTCGCTGGTGAGCTGCGCCTGCCGCTGGCGTTGCCGGCTCGCCGCCTCCTCAGCCGCGCGCCGGCGCGCCTTGATATCCGCAAGCTTTGCCTGCGCCTCATCCGCCTGCGCTTCCGCAGCCGCGAGTTGGCTGCGCGCGTCTTTGAGCGCCGTTTCCGCCGCTACCTGAGCCGCCTTCGCCCCTTCGGCATCATCGGCGGGCAGGGCAGCGAGCGCCGCGCGCGCCGCAGCCAGTTCCGCCTCAGCCTCAGACCGCACGGCAGCGTCACGCTCAAAGTCTTCCGTCAGCCGCGCCGCTTCCGCCTCAAGGCGCGCCTGC
>JBKBVT010000153.1:0-1789 GCA_046289305.1 Hyphomonas sp.
AAGCATGATTTGAATGCATTCTTAATGGTGATCGTCGGCACAGCAGAGTTTCCCGAGGGATTGCATGTGTCACTTCATGAGGCCAACGCATGGTCTGCCTTGAATGCAGAGCGCGAAACCTAGCACTCCACCCGACTTTTTGGGTGCAGCGAAGGTCCGGTCTGGCAGGCCGCAACGCAGCCTGTTGAGGCCAGGTTGAGTGACCGCAATAGGTCGAGCGCGTAGCTGTACATGCCAAAGGTTTTTCGCTTCACGACCCGCAAAATTACGTCCTTGATGCGGGGCTGGGTAAGGGTCTTGAACCGCTCCGGGTTTGCCGGAGGGAGAGTGTCCTACCTTCTGTGTATCAGTGATCTGGTCCATGCTTCCTGAGAGGAGCAAGGGCGATGACGATTTCGAACGAGTTGCTGGACGAACTTCTGAAGGGCTGCAAGCGGCCTGACGATCTGCTTGGCGAGGCCGGGCTGATGAAGGAGCTGAAGACCCGGCTGATGGAACGGATGCTCGGGGCCGAACTGACCGCGCATCTGGGCTATGAGGCTGGTGCCGAGGCACCGCTGGAACAGTCCAACCGCCGCAACGGAATCTCAACCAAGCGCGTGAAGGGCTCGGATGGCGAGGTGCCGCTATCCGTTCCGCGCGACCGGGACGGCAGCTTCGAGCCGGAGCTGGTGAAGAAGGGTCAGACCCGGATCGATGGGGTGGATGACAAGATCATCGGGCTCTATGCGGCCGGTCTGTCAGTGCGCGACATCCAGGCGCATCTTGAGGATCTCTATGGCCTACGGGTTTCGCCCGACCTGATCAGCCGCGTCACGGATGCTGTTCTGGACGAGGTCCGTGAATGGCAGCACCGGGCGCTGGACCGGATGTATCCGATCGTCATCTTCGATGCGCTGAGGGTCAAGATCCGCGATGCTGACAGCCGGATGGTCAAGAACAAGGCCGTTTACATCGCCCTGGGCGTTACCCGGGATGGAGAGCGCGAGGTCCTTGGGCTCTGGATCGCCGACAACGAGGGTGCCAAATTCTGGCTGTCGGTGATGAACGAACTGCGCAACCGGGGTGTCCAGGACATCCTGATCGCGGTCGTGGACGGCCTGAAGGGTTTTCCGGAAGCCATCACGGCGGCCTTCCCGGACACCACAGTTCAGACATGCATTGTTCACCTGATCCGTCATTCCATGAACTTCTGCAGCTGGAAGGACCGCAAGGCCGTGGCCGCCGATCTGCGCCCGATCTACCAGGCTCCGACAGCCGAGGAGGCCGCCCGACAGCTCGACGGGTTCGAAGAAAAATGGGCCGGAAAATACCCCTCCATCGCCCCGGCCTGGCGCCGGGCCTGGGCCGAAGTGATTCCGTTCTTTGCCTTCAGTGAAGCGATCCGGAAAATCATCTATACGACGAACGCCGTGGAATCGCTGAACCGGGTGCTGCGGAAGACGCTGAAGACCAAGGGGTCATTCCCGACCGAGGAGGCCGCGACCAAGCTGATCTTCCTTGCGATCCGCAACTTCGAGAAGGGTGGCCGCGCGGTGCGCGAATGGGTTGCGGCCCGCAATCAGCTGGCCATAATGTTCACCGGGCGCTTCGACGCCTGACCGTATCTGAAAACCGCATGGGACCGGTCAGATACACAGAGTTCCAGACACTCCCGCAAGGAGTTTCTGTCCGGTAGCGACCTTCGTCGGCTATGCGGCGAAATCCCGGTCCGAGCCCTTCACGGCCCTCCGCGAACCGTGGGTTCATCGGCTTTTGCCAAGTCCTTGGCCTCTGGGTCTTTTCTCCG
>JBKBVT010000153.1:1799-6337 GCA_046289305.1 Hyphomonas sp.
TGGTCATGGATGCCCTGATGATGGCAGTCTGGCGCCGAGGGAAGCCTGACGCGCTCCTTCATCATTCCGACCAGGGATCCCAATACACGAGCGAGCAGTTTCAACGCCTGCTAGCAGACAACGGCATCACATGCTCAATGAGCAGAGCAGGCAATGTCTGGGATAACTCGGCGATGGAAAGTTTCTTCTCAACGCTGAAAACCGAACGCACAGCACGCAAAGTGTATCGCACCCGAAATGAAGCCCGCGCCGATGTCTTCGACTACATAGAACGCTTCTACAACCCACGGCGCCGCCATTCGAAACTGGGCTACCTCAGCCCGATGGAGTTCGAGGCACGCGCCATGCTAGCTTAACCTGCTGTCCACGAAACCGGCAGCAGCTCACACCAGCCCCACGACATAGACGGTCGGCTTTAAAGACGTTTGCTGAGCCGGAGGGGGTGTGGTCATCGGCCGTCCTTGTTCACGATTACGAAGGCCCGCAGGGTCACTAGCTCTTGCGGACTCCCGTCCTCGCCGCACCACCCCTCGGTATTCTGCGTAACGTCCACGCCCGGAGTGACAGGCTTGCATTCCAGACTGATCACGAGCGCGTGTAGCAACTCACGCGTCTCGGGCTCATCGGAGCCGGGGGAGGTGTCATCCGTACCGTTGGCGACCGCCTCGTCGATACGCCCGACGTAGAAGCCGCCACTGGGTTGAAATTGGCCGGTAATGTCTATCTCGTCCTGGTCCGCGCTCACTAGGGCGTCGTTCATGGAGACCGAGTTTATGGTCATGCCCAGCAACCCTGAGCTCCGTGGTTCGAGATCCGAGTCTACACTCTTAGAGCTGAGAACCTGAAGCAGAACGTAGACGCTGTCGCGGGCCTTCTTCCCACGATGGAAGCGTGCGTAGAACGGCAACTCGAACCCAGCACTCGGAAGGCGGGCCTTCACATCGCAGATTCCGTCCGGGGAAGGGCCTCTGGAATTATCGGGCAGCAGATTGGCTTGTTGCGTGCTTTTCCAGTATTCCCAAAGCGTCCTGCATCCCTCGTTCCACACCGTGATCTCTTGACTTCGTCCGACGCTCCCCCTGCCGTGAAAGATAAGCAGTGGGCGGTCCTTCATCGCGGCCGCAACGAAGTCGTGGAGCGGGTTCTCTCGATCGGGATCGGCCGCTAGATTTCGAATCAGCGCGTCGACCTGAGTAGGGAAGCCGTCCGCAGTCGCCCATTGGTTGAAACGTGACCTTATTGCCTTTTCAAGAGCGATTGGCGCGTCACCCATCGGCGTTGTGGCGGCGGTGGCCGTGGCATTCTCTACCAGTCGCTCGTCGATGCGACGGTCCGTATCGGCCATCTGATGCATGGCCGTCCACACAATCGACGGGCTCTTGCGGAGGGAGGCCTGCACCCAGTCTCCACCCATTAAGAGCAGGACGCCGACCAACCCAAGGGCGCCGACCTTTGCGTCGACGCGGCGGCGCACATCCCACCACCTCGGTTGTTCCTTATGCCATTGCGCGATGATCTCCCGTGTCGTATCGACGTCAGGGACCAGCGCTTCCTTATTGACGTCCCCGATCAGCGCCTTCTTGTAAGTATCGACGCGTGCGATGTCGGCCGTCGATAGCAGGCCCGCCGCGATGCCCTTCTCCTTCACGTCCGCAGCGCGCACATAGCCGCCCTGTTCGAGCAACTGACGCGCCTCGTGTACTGCGAGGTCGGCGATGATGGCCTTCTGGCCCTCGGTGAAATCGCTCATAACCCCCCCCCTTAGCGCAGCGTCAGGCCGGTGAGGGCGAGCTTGCCCGAGGCCTGGAGGGTCAGGCGAACGGACTCATCCTTAATGCCAAGGTCGCGCGCCGAGATGGCAAGGTCAGTCTCGACTGTCGCGATGCCTTCCAGCCCGTCGCCGAGGGCGCGCGCAAGCTCGGCCTGAAGGCCGTCAATCTCGTTCGCCAGCGGTACTGTGAGTGCGTCGCTCGCCACGCCTACGATGGCGGTGATAAAGCCTGTGCCCCGCAAAAGAGCACCGGCGATTCCGCCGTCCTCGACCGTGACAATGGGCTCGCTGAGTACCAGCGCCTCCGCCTGCTCGTCCCAACTGGGTATCGCCGAAAGAACCAGCGTTCCGTCGAAATCTGGGGCGTTCGAGATGGCAGCGTGGGCATCGAGCCGCAGCACGATCCTCTTACCCCTCGCCTCGACACGGGCGGCGTTTACCGTGACCTCTCCGCTGACCGGTCCCACCGAGAAAGGCTCCTTCCGGGGAAGGGCCGCGCGCAACTCACTCTCCAGCGTAGCGAGACTGGTCCGGACGGGCACCACAATGTTCACGCCGCCTTCCGGCACGAGGGTGAGGTCGGGTGGCGTTTCGGATGTCGCGCCTGCCGAGGCGGGTCGGGCCTCGCTGTCAGTCACCCAAATGCGGCCTGTGACAGATGCGGCCGTCGAAAGGCGACCGTCCTCGCCCTGCAGCGGCGCGATCCCGACGGCGTCGGGGACGAAGTGCATCCAGAGCCTGCCCCCGCCTCGCAAGTCCAGCGCCTGCGGCTGCTGCAGCTCGCGCCATAGGGGCGCGAGCTGACCGCGCAAGTCGATCTCGGCGAGTTTGGCCGGCAGCGTCTGAGCTTCGAAGGCCGCGATGGCGCCGCGGAGGGCCCGCTCTGTCTCGGCTCCGAAGGTCACTGGTATGAAGCCGAAGAGTTCGGCCCGTGGCCTCTCAACGATGGTGAAGTCGATGAGAAGGGGCATGTTGATTGACCAGTCCGGCCGGATGCTGGGCCGCGCCGTTACAGTGAAGGAGACGGCCCCGCGCGCAGTCTCGCGGATATGGCGTCCGATCTCGCCCCGGCCACTCACCGTTGCCGAGCCAGCAACTGTCTGGCGCGCGGTAATTGAGCCACCCTCCGCCGTCAGACTGAGCCGCCCTTGCGGGACGACGGTCTGGTCTACCCGACAGTCGATCCGCGGGGTGATGTCGATGCACTCCATCCGCGAGTAGATCTTTAGCCCGCGGAACTCGGGAATCTTTGTGCAGGCCCTCTCGGCCTCTATACAAGTCAGATCCTGGCTCTCGCTGACGAGCGGGTTGGGGACGAGAGAGTTGACGTAGGTCTCTAGGGTAGCAAGATCGACCGAGAGCGGGACGGAAACGACTGACCGGTCCTGCGACGACGCTGCGCCCGCAGCGAGAATCACGATCGCAATGGTGGCGAAGGTTGCTCGGCAAGACATCGGGCCCCCAATGACAGCTTCGAATCGTCAAAACGATAGCACGAATCCAGCCACCGAGTGCGACTGTAGCGTTTGGAGGGCAGGCAGAACTGACCTCACGCCCCCAGCTTTGCAAAGGTCGCTTTGTCCAGATTCTGTTGAAAACCTCTGCTGACCGGAAAGCGCCTCGAAAACTTGGAGCCTTGTCCTTTCAGGCCGGCACTCGGAGAACCACGTATCCTACAGGATGCATTCGCAGGAATGCATCCTGTCGATCCGCACTTGATAGGCCCGACATCGGCTTTTTCGACAGTGTCTCCGCGTTGCTGCCGCTTCCGGACCATTTCGCTTCAATCGGCATGAATGGCCGGTTTGAAGGGGCCGCACAGCGTCACGCAGTCAGACCGACCGTCGGCTATGGACCGATCGCGCAAGCGAGCTCCTGAACCGAGATTGGCTGGAGCATGCTATCGGTGTCCAGCTTCAGTGCACTGCGCCAGAGCGGGGTCTTGAATACGTGATAGACGTGCCTTCCCTCGCGATCCTCCCGGGTCTGAGCAAGCAACCCCGCCCATTCCAGCGGCCGTAGTACGGATGACGAGAACACATTCAGTTCGCGCCATCCGGCATCTTCCTTGCCGTAGAAGGCCGCGAACAGGTCCGGCTTGGAGATGCCATGGTCGGCGTCGACATTAATGACGTTCATCCAGGCGTCCCACTTGCCGAGAGGCGTTCTTCGAACCGGCGGTAGGACGCATGGTTAATCTTGAGAATAAAGAAAGGGATCAGCTCTGCGAAGAGACGCGCCGGTGCGTGCGCAAGTTCGGCGCCGCGTTTGGTCAGCCGGAATTCGCCTTTGAAGTCCCTACCGAGGCGAAGCGTAATAAGAAGGTAGTGGAAGACCTCGACCGAGCTCTTCCCGGGCCAATCAAAGTTCTCGACCGCCCAGTGCACGAAGACACGCTTGAATGCCTTCGTCTTGGTTAAGGCGATAGATCCATGATCCTGGGCATAGCGAAGCGTCAGCAGCGCCGCGCGCAAAAGCGGCGAGTGCGCCAGGTCGGGATGGTCGTCAGGGAGGGTACGAAACTCGATCATGGCGCGAGGCTGCCACAGCAGATTTCGCGAAGCCAGAATCAAAAGGGCCCCCCCATTTCCGGCGGCCTCCGCGAACGTTGATGTGGCGTTGAGTTGTTTTGCGGACATGCGAAAGCCCCGCTGTTTGGCGGGGCGTAAGCTACGGATATATTGAGAGATTTTTGGTTGCGGGGATAGGATTTGAACCTATGACCTTCAGGTTATGAGCCTGACGAGCTACCGGGCTGCTCTACCCC
>JBKBVT010000154.1:0-6316 GCA_046289305.1 Hyphomonas sp.
GCCAGATGAAAGCGCCGCAAATCCAGCAACATCAGGGCGCTGGTCAGACACCGGGACTCGCCGCTAAATATCCGAGTTCTTCGGCACAAAGGTCAGACAACACCCGGCGGCCGGTCATTTGATATAAAATCAGAACGCAGGGTAACGAGATGGTTCAGTCGCGGATAACGAGTTTCCTGCACCGGCGCGGCGCGCGGCGGCGCAAGGGCGATCCCGTCAGCCTGCCGATCGTTGCCTCCACCACCTTCCGCCTGCCCGGAGATCCGGAGGCGAGCCATGTCTATGGCCGCTATGGCAACCCGACCGTCGAGGAGACCGAGGCCGGCATCAGCGTGTTCGAGGATGCCGGCGTCGTCCTGTTCCCCTCTGGCATGGCCGCGATTGCAGCCCTGTTCTACACGTGCCTGCGACCCGGCGACCGGGTGCTGGTGCATTCCGACGGCTACTATAACGCCCGCGCCCTGCTAGAGGCGCATTTCGTGCCGATGGGCATCACGATGGTCACCTGCCCGACCGCGCAGATGGCCGAGGCCGATCTCACCGGCATCCGGCTCATCCTGGCCGAAACGCCGTCCAATCCGGGCCTCGAAGTGTGCGATCTGGAGCGATTGTCCCAACGGGCCCGCGCCGCCGGCGCGCTGCTGGCCGTCGACAACACCACCGCCACGCCGCTGTGCCAGCGGCCGCTCGATCTCGGCGCCGATTTCTCGGTCATGGCGGACACCAAGGCGATGGCCGGCCACTCGGACGTGCTCGCCGGCCATGTCGCCAGCCGCAATCCGGACCTGCTCGCGCCCATCCTCAGCTGGCGCCGCCTGACCGGGGCGATCATCAGCCCCTTCGACGCCTTCCTTCTCAATCGGGGCCTCGCCACGCTGGAGCTTCGCGTCACCCGCGCGAATGCCAACGCGCTCGCCCTCGCGCATGCCCTCTGGGCCTATCAGGGCGTCACGGGCCTGCGCTATCCGGGCCTGCCGTCCGATCCCGGCCACAAGATCGCGCGCGCGCAGATGACCGGCTATGGCCCGATCGTCAGCTTCTGCCTACCCAGCCGCGAACTCGCCGAACGCTTCATCGACACCCACCCGCTGCTGACCCCGGCCACCAGCTTCGGCGGCGTCCATGCCAGCGCCGAATGCCGCGTCCGATGGGGCGACCCCGTCCCGGACGGCTTCATTCGCCTGTCCTGCGGCATCGAACCGCCTGCAGAATTCGCATCTGCGACCCTCAGAACACTCGACGGGCTGAATCTGCAGCCGGGATAGGGGTTCTTCATGACACGGCGGTAAGCCTCATATAAGGGTCACAGCCAGTGGTTGCGGGGTTCGGCAATGCGCCGTTTTAGTATCGTTATGTTCTTCCTTCTTGCTGCGGGCGCCGCCTGGGGCTGGTACTCGTTCCGCAAGCCGCCGCCGCCGCTCGAGATGTCGGAACCTGTCCGCATCCATCAGGGCATCGTGATCGGCGGCAAGGACCGCGCGAACCCCGACATTCTCGTTTTCAACGGCCTGCCCTTTGCCTCCGCGCGCCGCTGGAGCCCGCCGGCGGCCCCGCCGCAATGGGGCGCCATCTCCCGCGACGCCCGCAATTTCGGGCCGGAATGCATCCAGAACCGCCAGCGCTCCGGCGCTTTCATCGACAGCATCATGGAAGGCACAGGCCTTTCCGGGTTCGAACGCCTCATCGGCCGGACGGTCCTTGCCCTGCAGCCTTCCCCGCCCGAGGCTGAGGACTGCCTGTTTCTCAACATCCGCACCGCCAATCTCGGCGGGCGCGAGCTCCAGCCCGTCATGGTCTGGATCCATGGCGGCGCCCACCAGTATGGCTCAGGCTCTCAGGCGATCTACCAGGCCAACGGGCTGGTGGAGCAAGGCGTCGTGCTGGTCACGATCAACTACCGCCTCGGCCCGTTCGGCTATCTCGCCCATCCGGCCCTGACCGAAGAGGCGGGCACCTCCGGCAATTACGGCCTGCTCGACCAGGTTGCCGCGCTGGGCTGGGTCCAGGACAATATCGCGGTCTTCGGCGGCGATCCGGCAAATGTGACCGTGTTCGGCGAGAGCGCAGGCGCCCAGTCAGTCACCGAACTGATGGCCACACCGCTCTCGGAGGGTCTGTTCCACAAGGCCATCCTGCAAAGCGGTGCCAGCACCTATAATGCGCTCCACCTCCGCCGGTCGCTGACGCCCGGTGTGCGCAGCGCGGAAGAAGCCGGTGCAGATTTCCTCTCAACCCTGGCGCCGCCGGCTGCCAAGGCGAGCGACCTGCGCGCCATTCCCGCCGCCGCCATAATCTCGCGCACCGAAGCGCGCAGCGACCTCAGCGGATACTTCCTCCCGGCCGTAGACGGGCGCGTCCTGCCGCGCCCGATCGGCGCCGCTTTCCGGGATGGCAACGTCCCGCATATTCCAATGATTGCCGGCTACAATGCCGATGAAGGCTCGCTGTTCTATGACCTGATCCAGTCACCGACAATCCTGAGGCCGGGCATCACCGGCACGCTCCAGGAACGCGAAGAGGCGCTTGCGACCGTGTTCGGCCTGAACCCGTCCAAGGCGCTGCAGGCCCTCTATGGGATGAACAGCGAAGAGACCTGGGACGGCGGCGCGACCAACATGCTCGGGGATGATCTCTTTGGTGTGCACATGCGCTTTGTCGGCCGCCGGAATGCCGAAAGCGGCGCGCCGACCTTCCTCTATCATTTCACCCGCGTGCCACCCTCGCCGAACCAGACGATCGGCGCCTTCCACGCCGCTGAAATCCCGTTTGTCTTCAACAGCCATCCGCGCGGCTTGCGGACCACGCCGGCGGACGACGTTCTGACCACCGCGATGCTGTCCTACTGGACGAATTTCGCCCGGACCGGCGACCCCAATGGCACCGGCGTGCCGGAATGGCCGGCTTATGCGCCTGACCGGGACCTCTGGCTCGATCTCAACCACAGCGTTCGGGTGATCGAGGGTCTGCGCGCCCGCAAGCTCGACATCCTCGAGGAGACGCTGCTGCAGCGTATTGCCACCCTCGCCGGGCCGCCCGTGGTGCCAGACCTGCCAGAGCCGGTCCCGGCCATCGAACCGGCGGCAACGGCGGCGCCGCTTATGTCAGACGGTGAGTAGCGTCTCGCAGATGGCTGTCAGCCCGGCCAGGTCATCCGCATCGAACGCGTCATGATCAGCTGAGTCCACGTCCAGGACGGCGGCGAGACTGCCATCGGCCCGGAAGACCGGCAGGACGATTTCCGAGTTCGATGCCGCGTCGCAGGCGATATGGCCCGGAAACGCGTGCACATCCGGCACGATGATCGCCTCGCGCGTTGCCGCCACATGGCCGCAGACGCCTTTGCCGAACGGTATGCGCAGGCAGCCTAGCGTGCCCTGATACGGCCCGACGACCAGTTCCTCCGGCTTCAGCGGATCAACGACATAGAAGCCGGTCCAGAAGAAGCGCGGCCGGAACGCCAGAGCCAGAAGGCATGCCGCCGACGCGAACCGCGCCGTCTCGGATGTTTCCCCGCCAACGACACTGTCGATCTCGGCCTTGAGCTGCCGGTAGGTTTCTGCCTTGTCCATCATCGCCATCCTGTTTCGCCGCCGCTCATAGAGCCTGTCGCGCAACTCTGTCCATCAGTCGCCTGCAGCCCAGTTTCGCCGCCCTGAGGCAGGGGCGAAAGCGGATGCCTGAACTCCCTGACCGGGCGCTAAATCCTGTCAGAAACTTGCCGGTAATGGCATGCTGATTGCTTAACTGTTCCGGCAATATAGATGCCTGGGCAGGCTTCGAAGACTGTCCGTTCAATAAGAAAGATGGCGTTTCACCATGCGTGACGCAAAATTCCGTCCGGATACATCGCTGGACCGGGCTCCGGCAGCTTTTGTCATTCTGGGACAGGCGAGCGGAAGGCACGCCATCCTGCCGCACTTCCTGCAGATGACAAAGACCGCCAGGACCGTCACAATTCCCTTCCCCGCCGACGCCAGTTGAGGTCATGACAATCGCCAATTCTGACCCCAATTCCGATAAGATTCCCGACGCGGCAGCCAAGCTCTCGCGCGCTGAGCGCAACGACATGGCGATGTCGGTTGCGCATCTCGAACACACCCTGGGCTCGCGTACGCTTCAGGGCGGCGGGCTCATGGCGATCTCGCACCTCCTGAAGATCATAATCCAGTTCATGTCGCTGGCCGTGCTCGGCCGCGTCCTGTTGCCGGATGATTTCGGTCTCCTCGCGATGTCCTGGGCCGTCCTCGGCTTTGTCACAATGTTCGCTGAGCTGGGCCTCTCAACGGCAACGATCCAACGCCGCGAGATCGACCAAAACACAACATCCACCCTGTTCTTCGTCGGGATAGTGGTGGGCGTGCTGGTCTGCCTGCTCCTCATCGCGCTGTCGCCGCTGGCCGCTGGGCTGTTCAACGAACCCCGCCTGGCGCTGGTCGTCTCGGCGATGGCCCTGGTCGTGCCCATCAACATGCTGGCAACCCAGCATTTTGCCCTGATGACCCGCTCGATGCGCTGGATGGACCTGCAGATTGCCGCCGTGTCTTCGCAAGCGCTCGGCGTGATCGTCGCGATCTCGCTCGCTGTCTTTACCCCGCTTGGCTACTGGGCGCTTGTCGCCCAGGCGTGGATGGGCTCGCTTTCCTATGCCCTCTATCTGATCATCCGCTGCGACTGGCGCCCGTCCTGGCCGACCAACTGGCGTGCGGCGACCAGTTCCATCGTGCTCGGCCTCAACCTGACCGGCTTCAGCTTCCTCAACTATTTCCACCGCTCTTTTGACCAGGTGCTGATCGGCTGGCGCTGGGGCACGGTCGAGCTTGGCTTCTATGCGCGCGCCTATGCGCTGCTGCTGGCGCCGATCAACTTCGTCAACGGCCCGATCGGCAACGCCCTTCAGCCTGCCCTCAGCCGGCTGCAGGACAAGCCCGACCAGTGGCGCCGGGCCTATCTCGACGGCCTCGCGGCCGTGGTCATCATTGGCGGCGGCATCACGGCGGTTCTGTTCGGCGGCGCCGCGCCGGTGATTGACGCTGTCTACGGCCCCGGCTGGGACGCGACCAAGGCGATCTTCGGCTGGCTGGCCCTGTCTATGGTGTTCGGCACCCCGATGAACTCGACCAACTGGATCTATATCTCGCTCGGCCGGACCGGGCGGATGTTCCAATGGGGCCTGATGTCCACGCCTGTCTACATCCTCGCCTTCGTCATCGGCCTGCCTTATGGCGGCGCAGGCGTTGCTCTCTCCTATAGCGTGGCGGTCGCGGTGCTGTTCATCCCCTGCTTCATGATGGCGACGCGCAACACGCCGCTCACGCTGATGGACGTGCTCACCGTGATCTGGCCCATCTCAACGGTCGCCATTTCCGTCGGCGTGCTGCTGCGCATCGCCACCGAAGGCGCCGGGACGATGATGGGGGTCGCGATGACCGCCGTGGGCGGTATCGTCTACCTGGTTCTGTCCGCGAGTCTGGTTCTCACAATACCGGCCTATGCCTCCATCCGGCGCTACGGGCTCATGGCCATCAACAAGGGGCTCGAGCGCCTGCGCGGCGGCGGCAAGACGGATCAGGCCTGACCCCCGGCCAGCGTCATCTCGGCGCAAACCGCAGAGGGCCGTTGAAGCGGCCCCAAAGCTCTGAAATAGTTACCTCGCGAGCGACATCATCCGCGGTGTCGTCAGGAGGGTTCCCGCTTGACCTCACCGGTCCGGACCAGCGCCGTTGCACTGGCCGCCAGCGCATGGCTGGCCGCGGGTGCAGGCGCGCAGACCGAACCCGGCGCGATTGATGCCGAGGCCCTCGAAGCGGCGCACCAGGCCTATCTGCGCGACGGCGCCCTGCAACTCGTCCGCCCCGAACAGGAAGAAACCCGGATCGAGCCTTCCGCTCCGCCGGAATGGCTGCAATCGATCGGCCGTTTCCTCGAGGCGCTCGGGCCGGTGTTCCAGTTCATATTCTGGTGCGCTGTGGTCCTCGTTGTCGCCGCGCTGCTCTGGTTCCTGTTCGGCGAGGCCATCCGGATGCGCCTCGGCTGGCAGAAAAAGCCGAAGATCCGCGCGCAGGATGATGTGCTGACCGACATCCGCCCGGACGCGCAGCGCGCCCGCTCCCTGCTGGAGGAAGCTGACGCCCTTGCTCGCGAAGGCCGGTTCGCCGAAGCGGTGCACCTGCTCCTGTTCCGGTCCATCGAGGACATCCAGGAGCGCCTCGAAGGCGGCGTCGCCGCCTCGCTCACGGCCCGCGAGATCGCCGGCCTCGGCAACCTGCCTGACCGGGCGAAACGGGCCCTGCGGCCGGTCATTCAGATCGTCGAGCAG
>JBKBVT010000013.1:0-27220 GCA_046289305.1 Hyphomonas sp.
GTCGAACTGCCATCGGGCGGGTCGATGATGATGGCCGGCCTGATCTCGGTGAAGGACCGCCAGACCATCGACCAACTGCCCGGTCTGAAGAAGCTGCCGATCCTCGGGTCGCTCTTCCAGTCGCGCGACTTCCTCACCGACGAGACCGAACTGGTCATCATCGTGACGCCCTACCTCGTCGGCCCGGCCGGGAAATCCCAGCTGCGCAGCCCGGCAGATGGCTATGCGAATGCCTCCGATGCCAAGACAATCTTCTTTGGCCGGCTGAACGAGACCTATGGCCGCGACGGTGCGCCGATCCGGCCGGACGAATACCGCGCCCCTGTGGGCTTTATGGAAGAGTAGGGCGACAACAGATGACCAGCCAGACCCGGAAGATATCCAGACTGTTCGTACTCGGCGCCGGCCTTGCTGCGCTCGGCGCCTGCGCCAGCAGCGCCCCGACCGCTGTGCCGCAGAGCTACCTGCACGGCACCGCGCTCGACAGGAATGCGATCGGCGTCGTCAAGCGCACCGAATTCCTCGAAGTCGGGATCGACCCGGCCGCCAGCGAACTCGGTTCGGGCGAAAAGGCCCGTATCCGCAGCTTCGTCGATGTCTATACCCGCCGGGGTCACGGCCCGCTCGTCCTGTCCCTGCCGCAATCCTCGTCCAATCCGCAGCTCGCCGTCTCGGCCGTCGCCGAAGCGCGCGCGATTGCCTGGGAGCTGGGCGTTGAATATTCCGAAATGACGGGCACGGCGCATGGAAGCGGTTCCGCCGCCAGCGAACCGCTGATCCTGGCCTTCCAGGTCTATGAGGCGGTCGCGCCGGATTGCGCGCAGAAATCGGCGGTCGACTTCAGCAATATCGATTCCAATAACAGCCTGCCGACGCTGGGCTGTTCTGTCCGCACCAACCTCGCCGCCATGATCGTGGAGCCAGCCGACCTTCTGGGAACGCGTCCGCTGGATCAGGGCGACATGCTGCGCCGGCAGGACATCCTCGCGAAGTTCCGCGCCGGTGAGTCGACCGCCTCCGAGCGGTCGCGGGCTGAGTCGGGCGCTGTATCGAGTGCCGTGAATTAAAGTCCCAAGCGTTTCGGGGAGCAGGAAGTAAGATGGCAAAAGAAAAAGCTCTGTTCGAGGATGATATCGATCCGGACTTCGAAGACGTCTTCGGAGAGGAGAGCACCTCCACCCCGATCGAGAAGGCGGCTGCCACCATCTTCGGTGAAAGCCCTCAGGTGCCGGTTCAGCCGGTGACGGACTTCGTCGGCAAGCCCGCAAACTACAACACGCCCGCCTTCTCAACTGAGGACACGAGCGTCGGCGATGCCATGCTGCCGGCGATCTCGATCAAGATGTTCTACGAGCGGGAGGAGAGCCGGTCCCTGGTCCAGCTCTGCGCGCAGGACCGCCGCATGGGCCGCGCCACGGTCGAGTGTTTCGCGGGCGGCATCCCGGCCGCGATTGCCTATCTCCGCTCCAATCCGACGCCCAACCTCCTGATCATCGAATCTGCCGCCTCTGCTACCCAGGTGCTGACTGAGATCGACGCCCTGGCCGAACATTGCGATGAGCATGTCCAGGTCATGATGATCGGCGCCGTTAACGACATCTCGCTGTATCGCCAGCTCGTCGCCCGCGGGGTGTCGGAATACATCGTGCCGCCGCTGCAGCCCCTGCAGATGATCCGCTCGATCTCCAACCTGTTCACCGATCCGGACGCGCCGTTCGTCGGCCGCCAGATCTCCGTGGTCGGAGCGAAGGGCGGGGTAGGGGCCTCGACCATCGCCCACAATCTCGCCTGGGCGCTGGCAGAGAATGTGAAGGTCAACACCACGCTGGTCGACCTCGACCTCTCCTTCGGCACCACCGCGCTGGACTTCAATCAGGACACGCCGCAGACCATCGCCGACGCGCTGCTCGCGCCGGAGCGCGCCGATGACGCCGTCATCGAACGCCTGCTGGCGCGCGCTACCGAGCGTCTGTCCCTGTTCACCGCGCCGGCCAACATCAACCAGATGATGGACATCCCGGACGAGGCTTTCTCGATGGTCATCGAAGGCGTCCGCCGCAACGTCCCTTACATGGTGCTCGATCTGCCGCATGTCTGGAACAACTGGGTCCGATCTGTTCTGATAGCCTCGGACGAGGTCATCGTGGTCTGCCAGCCGGACCTCGCCTCGCTGCGCAACGGCAAGAACCTGATCGACCAGCTGAAGGGCCACCGCGTCAACGACCATCCGCCGCGCCTCGTCCTCAACATGTGCGGCGTGCCGAAGCGGCCGGAAATCCCGGTCAAGGATTTCGCCGCCGCCATTGGTGTCGAGCCGGAGATTGTCCTGCCCTTCGATCCGGAACTCTTCGGAACCGCCGCCAATAACGGCCAGATGGTGTCCGAGACCGGCCCAACCTCCAAGCCGGCGATGGCGATTGACGAGCTGGCCTCAGCCCTCAGTGGCCGGACGGTTCAGAAAGCGAAGAAATCTCTCTTGCTGAAACTTCTCGGCAAGTAAGGCGGCAGCAGTAGGCGATACAGATCATGGCATTCGGCAAACGACCCGGTTCCTCTTCAGCGGTACTGCCCGGCCCGGCCCCGGCGGCGGCACCGAAACCGGCACAGCCGAAAGCTGCCGCGCCGGCCGCAGCCGCCCCGCGCGCTGCCGAGCCCGCCCGCCCGGCCAGCGAGGTCAAGCTCAAGACACCGGAGATCAAGCCTGAGCCTGTCCGCAAGGTCAGTCAGCACTCCGAACAATACTACATCACCAAGACGACGATCTTCAACGCGCTGATCGACACGATCGACCTGTCGCAGCTCGCCCAGCTCGACATCGAAAGCGCCCGCGAAGAGATCCGCGATATCGTCGTCGAAATCATCAGTATCAAGAATGTCGTGATGTCGATTTCGGAGCAGGAATACCTGCTCGATGATATCTGTAACGACGTCCTCGGCTATGGCCCGCTCGAGCCGCTGCTGGCCCGCGATGACATCGCTGATATCATGGTCAACGGCGCTGACACGACCTATATCGAGGTCAATGGCAAGATCGAGCGGACGAACATCCGCTTCCGCGACAATGCCCAGCTGATGAACATCTGCCAACGGATCGTCAGCCAGGTTGGCCGCCGCGTCGATGAAAGCTCGCCGATCTGCGACGCGCGCTTGCTCGACGGCTCCCGCGTGAACGTCATCGCGCCGCCGCTCGCCATCGACGGCCCCACGCTCACCATTCGTAAGTTCAAGAAGGACAAGCTGAAGCTCAGCGACCTCGTGAAGTTCGGATCGATCAGCGAATGCGGCGCCGAGATTCTGCGTATCATCGGCCTGTCGCGCTGCAATGTCCTGATTTCAGGCGGTACGGGCTCGGGCAAGACGACGCTGCTCAACTGTCTCACCGCCTTCATCGAGCCGGGCGAGCGGGTCATCACCTGCGAAGACTCCGCTGAACTCCAGCTGCAGCAGCCGCACGTCGTGCGTCTCGAAACCCGCCCGCCGAACATCGAGGGCTCGGGCGAGATCACCATGCGCGACCTCGTCAAGAACTGTCTGCGGATGCGCCCGGAACGGATCATCGTCGGCGAGGTCCGCGGCCCGGAAGCCTTTGACCTTCTACAGGCCATGAACACCGGCCATGATGGCTCCATGGGTACGCTCCACGCCAACTCTCCGCGCGAAGCCCTCAGCCGGGTCGAATCCATGATCACCATGGGCGGCTTCTCCCTGCCGGCAAAAACCATCCGTGAAATGATCGTCGGCTCGGTCGATGTCGTCGTCCAGGCCTCGCGTCTGCGCGATGGCTCGCGCCGCATCATGTGCGTCACCGAAGTGCTCGGCCTGGAAGGCGACACCATCGTGCTGCAGGACATTCTGAAATACGAGATCGAAGGTGAAGATGATGACGGCAAGATCATCGGCCGTCATCGCGGCATGGGCATCGGCCGGCCACGCTTCTGGGAGCGCGCCTCCTATTACAACATGGAGCGTGAACTCGGCGCGGCACTCGACGAACTGAACGGTGCCTGATGGACGCCTCGCTGCTCACATATATTGTCGCCGGGCTCGCTTTCCTGGCTATTGCCGGGGTGGGTCTTGTGCTTACCGGCGGGCGGGATGAAGCCGCCCGCAAGCGTGCCAAGGCCATCGGCAGCGGCAAAACCGGGTCTACCCGCACGGCGGTGAAAGGGGTCGACGAAAACGCCCGCCGCCGCGCCAAGACGCAGGAAATGCTGGAAAGCCTTCGCCGGCAGGGCAAGGAGCGCCGCCGCAATGATGCGATGCGCGATATCAGCTCCAAGCTGGTCCAGGCGGGCCTCGAAATATCGGTGCCGGTCTTCTGGATCATGTCGATCATCTGCGGTGTGGTTTGCGCCGGCGCGATCTACATGTCCGGCGCGGATGGTCTCGTCATCAACGGCATCGCTTTCAAGAGCCAGCCCGTGGTGGTCGCGGCCGCCCTGTTCGCCGGCACGATCGGCCTGCCGCGTTTTGTGCTCGGCTTCCTGATTGCCGGGCGCCACAAGAAGATGATCAACCAGTTCGCCGATGGCCTCGACATCATCGTGCGCGGCGTCAAATCGGGTCTGCCGCTGAACGAGTGTATCCGGATCATTGCGAAGGAAAGCCCGGAGCCTCTGCGCAAGGAGTTTCTCACTTTCGCCGATAATCTCGCCATGGGCCTCGGTCTCGAACGTTCGCTCGCCGCGCTCTACAAGCGCATGCCGCTGCAGGAGATCAATTTCTTCGCCATCGTGCTGACGATCCAGTCCAAGGCAGGCGGCAACCTCTCCGAAGCGCTCGGAAACCTGTCCAGCGTTATCCGTTCACGGAAAATGATGCGTGAGAAGGTCAAGGCGCTGTCCTCCGAGGCCAAGGCATCAGCGATGATCATCGGGGCCCTGCCATTTGTCGTCGGTATCCTGGTCTTCCTGACGACCCCGGACTACATCATGCAGCTGTTCATCACCGAGACGGGGCACGTCATCCTCGCGGTTGCCACCGTGATGATGACCTCCGGTATCATGGTCATGCGCAACATGATCAATTTCGACATGTGAGGGCGCAGAAGCGATGTATGAGTTCATCCTCTCCGTCACCAAACCGCAAGCGCTCGCCGCCTGGCTGGTCGCCATTGCCGTGTTCGGCACGTTGATGACGGTCTTCCTGCCCTATCTTCAGGGCAACAAGCTGGAAACGCGCCTCAAGGCCGTCGCTACCCAGCGCGAAAAGCTGCGCAAGCAGAACCGCGCCGCGCTGGAAAGCAAGAGCCTGCGGCGGCGTGATGAAAGCATGGTCGGGAACATCTCGACCAAGCTGAACCTCGCCACCGCGCTCGAGGATCCCAACGTCGTCAAGCTGATGAACCAGGCCGGCATGCGCGGACCCGGCCCGATCTCGGCCTTCTATTTCGCGCGCATGGCGCTGCCTTTCGTCGGTGCAGGTCTCGTCTTCTTCTACATCTTCTTCGTCAATGACCATGGTTTCAGCACGATGCTGAAATATGGCTCCCTCGCTTTCGGCGCCGCGGCCGGCTTTTATGCCCCCAACATCTACATCTCGAATCTCGCTCAGAAACGCCAGAAGTCGATCATGCGCGCCTTCCCGGACTCGCTCGACATGCTGCTGATCTGCGTCGAGGCCGGCATGTCGATCGAGATGGGCTTCAACAAGGTCAGCCAGGAGATCGGCACAGCCTCGCCGGAACTCGCCGAGGAATTCGGCATTACGGTCGCCGAGCTCTCCTACCTGCCGGACCGCCGCCTCGCCTATGAGAACCTCGCCAACCGGACAGGCCATGAAGGCGTCAAGGCGGTCTGCATGGCGCTGGGGCAGGGCGAGCGCTATGGTACGCCTCTGGGCGACGCGCTGCGGATGATGGCCAAGGAAAACCGCGAGATGCGGATGTCGGAGGCTGAGAAGAAGGCCGCGGCCCTTCCGGCCCAGCTGACCGTGCCGATGATCCTGTTCTTCCTGCCGGTCCTGTTCCTCGTCGTGCTCGGCCCGGCCTACATCCAGTATCAGAAGATGCAGGAAGAGAATGAGGCGGCGCCGCAGGTGATCTCGATGCTCGCGCCGCCTTCCGATCTCGTCTGATCAAGGCCTGACCACGGATTGAAACCGGAAAGTGGACCGCGCGGGCCGGTTCAGTCGCGGGTGCGGCGAAGCTGGCGGCCGCCGGTTTCGCCTTGATCCGAAGATACGCTTTCCGGCTCAGCCAGCGCTTCATAGCTGCGCGCCGGGGAGACGAGCGCCCGCACCAGCCGCGCATTCTGCTCGGTCACATTGGCCGGCGCGGCATCGCCGCTGACCGCCTTCATCTCATCGAACCGGCCCTGCAGGCCCAGCACCAGCGCCAGATTCTGCTGTACGCGCACATCCGCGCCTGGCTTCTCCGCCGCCGCGCGCAGCTGCCGCTCGGCGCCGGTCAGGTCACCTGACAGCATCAGCGACAGGCCGTAATTCGTCAGCGTCGTTGTCCGGTCGGGCTCGAGGCCGAGCGCGCGCTGATACGCCGCCTGCGCCATCCGGTGTTCGCCCATCTGGTCATAGGCGGTGCCGAGCGCGGCCCAGGTCTCCGCGCGGTCCGCCGCCGCTTCCGCTGCCCGCTCGAACGAGAAACGCGCCACGCCGGGCTCGTTCGCCGCCATGCGGATACGGCCCAGCATCATATGGAGGTCTGCGTTGCGCGGATGGATGACCACCGCGCTCGTCAGCACTTCGACCGCGCGCGCATCGCTGCCAATGCTGCGCAATGCGCGCGCAAATTCGAGCGTGACGTGCGCATCCTGCGGCGCTTTCTGATGCTCCTGCGACCAGAAATTCGCGCGCGTCAGCGGATCGGCGCGGTTGGCGGCCTCGCGCTCCTCGGCTGAGGCGGGCTGCATCGCGGCTTCCATCGCCCGTGCAAGCTCGGCTTCCGGCCCGCTGGGGCTGCTCGCACAGGCCGAAGCGGCGGCGGCCAACACCAGCGCAAAGCCGGCAAAAGACGTTTTGGCACTGGACATCGTCAGGCTCCGTATGTGAATCGGGATGCTCTGGCGGAGTCTGGCCCGGCCAGGGTCAAGGTTCGGTTAACGCCGCCGCCGCTTTCATTAACCCCGACACCTGTCAGGCCGCCCATGCACACAAGCTTCATTTCATCCGCCACCAGCCCCGCACGGGTCTGGATCTACGCTGCCGCCGCCTTTGGCGCGCTCACCGCGGATCCGTTCCCGAATGCCCGCGCCGCCGCCGCGGCCCAGGGCTTCACCGGCGGGGCAGGGCAGACCGTGCTGATCACCCGTCCGGATGGCTCGGTCGGCGAGGTGCTCTTTGGTCTCGGGGAAGGCCTGGACAGTCTGGCCGTCGCCGCGCTGTCAGCCCGGCTGCCGCCCGGCGACTATGAGATTGCCGAGACCGGCGGCCTCGCTTTTGCCGCCATCGCGGCCGGCTGGGCCGACGGCGCCTACCGTTTCGACGCGTATCGCAAGGAAAAAGCCAACCCGCCCCGCCTGATCATCGCGGATGCGCACGAGGCCGCCCGCCTGTCGCGGGAGGCTGACGCCGTCGCCGCCCTGCGCGACATGGTCAATACGCCGGCCGCTGATATGGGCCCCGCCGCCCTCGAAGCGCGGATGCAGCACCTCGCCGAGCGGCATGGCGGACGCCTCGTCTCGGTCGTCGGCGACGCGCTGATCGACGAGAATTACCCGATGGTCCACGCCGTCGGCCGCGCCGCGACGGAAGCCCCGCGCTTCCTCGCCCTCGAATGGGGCGCGCCGGGCCAGCCCAAGCTCGCCATCTGCGGCAAAGGCATCACCTTCGATTCCGGCGGCCTCAACATCAAACCTGGCGACGGCATGCGTATCATGAAGAAGGATATGGGCGGCGCCGCCCATGCCATCGCGCTCGCACAGCTGGTGATGGAGGCGCGCCTGCCGGTGCACCTCAAACTCTACGTCTCCGCCGCCGAGAATGCGATCGCTGGCAACGCCTTCCGCCCCGGCGACATCCTGCAGAGCCGCAAGGGCCTCACCGTCGAGATCGACAATACCGACGCCGAAGGCCGCCTCGTCCTCGCCGATGCCCTGACGCGCGCGTCGGAAGAGCTTCCGGACCTGCTTCTGGATTTCGCCACCCTCACCGGCGCCGCCCGCGTTGCGCTGGGGCCGGACCTTGCGCCGCTTTATACCGATGACGACGCCCTCGCCGCCGACATCCTCGCCGCCAGCGCGGAAACCGGCGACCCCGTCTGGCGGATGCCGCTCTGGACACCGTATCTGGATTACCTACGCAGCCCGATCGCCGATCTCGTCAATTCTGGCGGTGGCGGCATGGCGGGCTCAATCACCGCCGCTCTGTTCCTGAAACAGTTCGTCAGCGCGAAAAGCTGGGCGCATTTTGATGTCTGGGCCTGGCGCAAGGCGAAATATGGCCGTCCTGACGGCGCCGCCGCCTGCGGCCTGCGCGCGGTCTGGGCGATGCTGGAAAAGCGCTACTCGCGCTGAGGACCCTCGGTCTGAAGCCGGATCGCCTCGCGAACCCGGCCGCGCACCACCAGCGTATCGATGTTCTGCGGGTCCGCCGTCATGGCGGCCTGAACATCACGCATCGCGGCGTCATAATCGCCGAGATTGAGATATACTTCCGCGCGCATCTGATGCGCCAGGCCGTCATCCGGCGCATCGGCCAGCAGCCGGTCGAGATCAGCCTTCGCCTCGGTCCACTGGTCGATCAGCATGTAGGCGCTCGCCCGGTCGAGCAGCAATTCCGGCGTCGCAGGCATCAGCTTCAGCGCCTCACTGAACGCCACCGCCGCCGCTTCCGCCGCGCCGATCTGCAGCCAGGCATTGCCGGCCTGCGCGAAATACACCGCCCGCTGCTCCATCGAGCCGCCTTCGACCGATGTCGCGAGGCGCTCCAGCCGGATCGCGCCTTCCTCGACGCTACCGAGCGCAATCAGGGCGAGCGCGGTACACTGGCGCGCGCCGGGCCGGTTGCCCTCGAACGTCCAGGCGAGCCCGTCCTCATACGCGTCCGCCGGGGCGGTCTCGATCTTGGCGACACAGGCCTCGAGCCGCGCGGCCTCGGCAATGGCCATTTCAGCCCCGGTGGCGGTAATCGTGGACTGCAGGAAAAGCACCGCTGCGGCGGCCATCGCGATCAGCGACATGGGCAGGCAACTCCAAAGGCTCTATGTCACGCCCAGAGGCACCAAGGGAGCGCCGCAGGCAAATGACATCTCAGCCATCTCTGCTGTTTGTTTTCGGGCTTGGCTACAGCGCCCAGCAGCTTGCGCTGCGCCTGATACCCGCGGGATGGGAGGTTGCCGGCACCGTGCGCACGCCCGCAAAAGCCGCAGCGCTGCGCCGGGAGGGCCTCGCCGCCACCGCCTGGACAGGGGAGGGGCAGGTCGACGTGCCGCCCGGCGCCCACTGGCTGATTTCGGTCCCGCCGGACGCAGACGGTTGCCCCGCCGCCCGCGCCGCCGGACACCTCGCCGCCACCGCCGCCTCCGTCACCTACCTCTCCACCACCGGCGTCTACGGCGACCTGAACGGCGGCTGGGCGTTCGAATGGACCCCCGTCGCGCCCGGCTCGCCCCGCGCTGCGGCGCGGGTCAAGGCCGAAACCCAATGGCTGGAGTCGTCTGACGGCGACGCCCGCCTCGTCCGCCTGCCGGGCATCTACGGCCCCGGTCGCTCCCCGTTCGACCGGCTGCGCGACGGCACCGCCCAGCGCCTCGTCAAGCCCGGCCAGGTCTTCTCCCGCGTGCATGTCGATGACATCGCCTCCGGCCTCGAAGCCCTGATGCTCCGGCCTCACGCCACCGGCGTTTTCCATCTCTGCGACGACCTGCCGGCGGCCCCCCAGGATGTCACCGCCCATGCCGCCGGCCTTCTCGGCATCACGCCGCCACCGGAGGTTCCCTACGATGCCAGCGCGCTCAGCCCGATGGCGGCGAGCTTCTATGCCGAATGCAAGCGCGTCACCAATGCCCGCGCTAAGGCCGCGCTCGGCTGGCGGCCCGCCTATCCGACCTACCGGGAAGGCCATGCCGCCATCCTCGCCGCCGAGACCGGCGGCTAGCTCCCTGATTATTCTTGCCTCTGCCGCATTCGCGCCCTGTTGGCGCCGCGCCGATCAGGTGTAAGAAGGAAGGGGCGGACACTCGGAGGATACTTCCCATGACAGTTCAGGATCGCGGCCTTTGGGGGGGCGTGAGTGCGCTTCTGTTTGTCTTGCTTCTGCCGCTGATCCTTGCGGCCTGCGGCGGATCGCAGACCACACCCGCGCCCGGCGAAGAGGCCGATGCGCAGGAATTCGTCGCCCGCTCGCCCGCGGATCAGGTCGCCGCCCGCCGCCGCGAGGAAGCCCGCCAGCGCGCCCTCGCCGCCGAACCGCAGGATTTCAGCTATTTCCGCTACCGCATCGACACCGCCACCGAACAGCCGCTCGCCTGCTTCGTCTTCTCCGCCGCGCTTGATCCGCAGACCGACTATTCCCCTTATGTCGAGTTCCGCCCCGCCTTCCGACCGGCGCTGACCGTTCAGGGCCGCGAGCTTTGCGTCGGCGGCCTCACTTTCGGCACCAGCCGCACCGCCACCCTGCTCGCGGGCCTGCCCGCCGCCGATGGCCGCCAGCTGCGCTCCGGCGAAACGATCCCGATCGATTTCGCGGATCGCCCGCCTTTCGTCGGCTTCAAGGGCACCGGCGTGATCCTGCCGCGCGAGAATGCCGACGGCCTGCCCGTCGAGACGGTCAATGTCGACAAGGTCAACCTCACTGTTTCCCGCGTCAATGACCGCGCCCTCGTCTTCAAGGACATCACCGAAGGCCACACGACCGCTCAGGGCGGCTGGTCCTGGCTCTGGGGCCCGAACTCGCCGGAAGATGTCGGCGAGGTGATCTTCACCGGGTCGATGCAGGTCGCGAATGTCCCCAACGCGCCGGTTGTCACCGTCTTCCCGCTGCAGGACGTCGCCGGCCAGATGACCCCCGGCGCCTATTTCGTCGAAGTCACCGACGCCGCCCCGCTCAGCCGCGCCGATGGCCCGCCCGCTTCGTCCGGCCGCTGGATTCTTCTCACCGATCTCGCCCTCACCGCCTATATGGGCGAGCACGGCCTCGATGTGACGCTCCGCTCCCTGAAGGATGGCCGCACAGTCACGGATGCCACCGTCCAGCTCCTTGCCGCCAACAACCGGGTTCTTGCCGAAACCCGCCCGGACTCCTCCGGCCGCGTCAGCTTCGACAAGCCGATGATGAGCGGGCAGGGGCCGATGGCGCCCCGCATGGTGCTTGCCACCAACGCCCGAGGTGAACTCGCCGCGCTGGACCTTTCACGCGCCCCGGTCGACCTCTCCGAACACGCCGTGGGCGGGCGCCGCACGCCCGGCCCGGTCGATTCCTACATCTATTCCGACCGCGGCATCTATCGCCCCGGCGAAACGGTTGAGCTCACCGCCATGCTGCGCGACCGCGCCGGGCGCCAGGTGACCGGCCGCAACGGCCATCTCGTCGTCTACCGCCCCAACGGCCTCGTCGCCTCCAAGACCCGCTTCACCAATCCTGCCTCCGGCGCGGTGCTGCAGAGCTTCGTGCTGCCGCGCGGCGCCTCCCGCGGCCAGTGGCGCGCCAGTGTCGAGATTGACGGCCTCAGCGCCCCTGCCGGCGAGATGCGTTTCGCGGTCGAGGATTTCGTGCCCCAGCGCATCGCCGTCGATCTGACCACGGATGAAGCCACCCCGATCAAGGCCGGCGGCACCCGCGCTATCGAGATCGCCGCCCGCTTCCTCTATGGCGCCCCCGGCGCCGGCCTGACGGTCAAGACCGAAGCGCGCATGGAGCCGGACCCGTCCCCCTTCCGCGCCTTCGAGGGCTTCCGCTATGGCCGCCATGACCAGACCTTCGAGCAGCGCATCCTCGAATTTGATGATGTGACCACCGACGGCGCCGGCAAGGCCAGCGTTCGCCTCGCCCCCGGCACCGCCGGCTCAAATTCCGGCATTCCGCTGCGCCTCAATACGGTCGTCAGCGTCCTCGAACCCGGCGGCCGGGCCGTCGCCGACAGCGTCCGCCTTCCCTATCGTCCGGAGGCGGTCTATCTGGGCCTGAAGCCCGGCTTCGACTCGTCCGTCCAGGAAGGCGGCGAGGCCCGGTTCGATGTCGTCTCGGTCAATGCCGAAGGCGCCGCGATCCCCGGTCGCCTGACCTGGAAAGTCCTGCGGATCGACTATCATTATGACTGGTACCGCGAAGGCGAACAGTGGAACTGGCGCCGCTCGCGCACCGTCACCAAGGTGAATGAGGGCGTGGTCGCGACGCCCGCCGGCGG
This sequence comes from Hyphomonas sp., assembly GCA_046289305.1. GTDB lineage: Bacteria > Pseudomonadota > Alphaproteobacteria > Caulobacterales > Hyphomonadaceae > Hyphomonas. Next base: position 12,299 of record JBKBVT010000013.1, read on the forward strand.
CACCGCCTCGATCACCGTGCCTGCCCTCGAATGGGGTAGCCATGAGCTGATCGTTGAGAGCCAGACGCCGGGCTCGGACGCCGGCGTCTCCATGGGCTTCCAGGTCGGCTGGGGCGGCTTCACCACCGCCGACGGCACCGAAGCGCCGGACCGTGTGCAAGTCACCGCGCCCGAGCGCACGCCGCGGATCGGCCAGCAGGCGGAGCTCACGGTCCTGCCACCCTATGACGGCCACGCCCAGGTCGTGGTCGCCACCGACCGTATCCTGTCGGTCCAGAACCTCACGGTCAGCGCGTCCGGCACCCGGATCACCCTTCCGGTCACGGAAGAATGGGGCGAGGGCGCCTATGTCATGGTCACCGTCTATTCCGGCCGCGATCCCGTGCTGCGGGCCAAGCCCCGCCGCGCGGTCGGAGTCGCGCATGTGCCCGTCGACATGGGCGCGCGCACTTTCGGCCTCACCATTGACGCGCCGGACATCGCCCGCCCCGGCACGACCCAGACGCTCGAGGTCAAGATTGATGGCGGCCCGCGCGAACCGGTCTTCCTGACGCTTGCCGCCGTCGATGAAGGCATCCTCCAACTCACCAAGTTCCGCTCGCCGGACCCGGTCGGGCATTACTTTGGCCGCAAGGCGCTCGGCGTCGATCTCTATGACGACTACGGACGCCTGCTGGATCCCAATCTCGGCATGCCGGCCGAAGTGCGTACCGGCGGCGACCAACTCGGCGGCGAAGGCCTCACGGTCGTCCCGGTCAAATCGGTCGTGCTCTATTCCGGCCTCGTCGAAGTCGGCCGCACAGGCCGCGCCCGCGTGCCGTTCGAAATTCCGGAATTCAATGGCGAGCTGCGCCTGATGGCGGTCGCCTGGTCGCGCACCGGCGTCGGCAATGCCGAAGACAAGATGGTCGTGCGCGAACGCGCCCCCGCCGATCTCGTCATGCCGCGCTTCCTCGCGCCCGGCGATGAGGCCGTCATCACCGCCAGCATCGACAATGTCGAGCTGGGCGGCGGCCAGTTCACCGCGCGTGTGGGCGCTACCGGCGCGCTCAGCGTGTCTGAAACCGAGCTCACCCGCACGCTCCAGCCCCGTCAGCGGGCGGACATTCCGGTCCGCGTCACCGCCGCCGGGGAGGGTATCTCGACCCTCCGGCTGAATGTCAGCGGACCGGACCGCTACACCACCCAGCGCAGCTATGACATCCAGACCCGATCGCCCTGGCTGCCGGAAACCCGCGCCACGCGTACGCTGATGCGCCCCGGCGAGACCTACGCGCTCAGCAATGATCTGATCGCGAATTATGTGCCCGGCTCGGCTCAGGTGTCGGTCGGCTTCTCGCCGCTTCCCATCGACGCGGCCACGCTCTACGCTTCGCTCGACCGCTACCCCTATGGCTGCACCGAACAGATCACCAGCCGCGCCCTGCCGCTCCTCTATTCCGAACAGCTCGTCGCCATGGGCGCCAGCGGCGACAGCCGCGATGCCCGCGACAAGGTCCAGACCGCCGTCAACACGGTGCTCAATCGTCAGGGGGCGGACGGCGCGTTCGGCCTTTGGCGTGAAGGCGACGGCTATGCCTCGCCCTGGCTCGGCGCCTACACCGCAGACTTCGTGCTGCGCGCGAAGGAAGCCGGCTACGCCGTGCCGGATGAAGCGCTCACCCGTGCCTACGGCGCCCTGCGCACCGTCGCCACCGGCGATAGCTGGCGGGTCTTCGGCTATGACGCCGAAGTCATGGAGAACAATTATTCCAACGACACGACCCGGCAGCTGATGCTCCGCTCGGCAGCCTATTCGCTCTATGTCCTCGCCCGCGGCGGCCAAGCCGACATCTCCCGCCTGCGCTACCTGCACGACCGCGAATTGGCGAACATCGACAGCCCGCTCGCCCGCGCGCATCTCGGGGCCGGCCTCGCCATCCTCGGCGACCGCGCCCGCGCCGTCTCCGCCTTCCGCTCGGCTGAGCAGAAGCTCGGTTACAACAATACCGGCGATTATTACCAGACGCCGCTGCGCGATCTCGCCGCCATCACCGCGCTCGCGGCGGAGGCGAGCCTGCCGGAATTCGTCGAACGCCTCGGCGAGCGGCTCGGCCGGGATGTTCCGGATGCGGAAACCCTCTCCACCCAGGAGAAGACCTACCTCCTCCTCGCCGTCAACGCCCTCACCGGCGGCCAGGCCAGCGTCCAGGTCCGCACCGAAGGCTTCGGCACGGGGCGCGACAATCAACGCCAGTATCAGGTCAGCGCCGCTCAGCTCGCCTCCGGCGCCAACTTCCGCCTCGGTGGGGAGACGCCCCTGTTTCGCACCATCCTCGTCACCGGCGCCCCTATCGCCGCGCCGCCTGCCGCGTCTTCGCGCCTGCGCGCCGAAAAGCGCTTCTACTCAATGACGGGCACGGCCGCCGATGTCAGCCAGCTGCGCCAGGGCGACCGGCTGATCATCGCCCTGACGATCACGCCGGAAGAGCGCCGCGTGAACCCCGTCATCGTCGCCGATCTCCTGCCGGCAGGCTTCGAGATCGAGGCGGTGCTGCGACCGGCCGATGGTCAGCTCACAGAGTATGACTGGCGCTCCGGCGAGGAACGCGTGCGCGCCGGCGCCTTCGGCTTCCTCGGCGAGATCGCCCGCGCCCAGAGCATGGAGGCGCAGGACGACCGTTTCGTCGCCGCCATCGATGTGGTCGATAAGCCCGTCCGCCTCGCCTATGTCATCCGCGCCGTCACGCCGGGCAGCTTCGCTGTCCCCGGCGTCGTCGCCGAAGACATGTACCGCCCCGACGTGTTCGCACGCTCCCAGCCTGGCCGGGTCAATATCCTCGCCGCGCAGGGCGCTGCCGGCGGACGCTAGTAAGAGGGGAGGGCGGCTTGGCCCAGCACGTGCCGAAACGCCTCCTCGCCGGCCTCGCCGCGCTGGTCGCGGCCGTGCTCCTCATCGACATCGCCCTGCCGCCCCCGATGGAGCGGCCGGGCGGCACGTCCATCCTGGTCACCGACCGCGCCGGAAAACCCCTGCGCGCCTTTCCGACCACGGACGGCCGCTGGCGCTTCGGTGTAAACCTTGACCAAGTCGACCCGGATTTCATCGACGCCCTGATCCGGGTCGAGGACAAACGCTTCTGGCGCCATAACGGCACGGACTGGACCGGCCTCGCCCGCGCCGCCTTTGACAGCGCCCGCGCAGGCCGCATCGTCTCCGGCGGCTCGACCCTGACGATGCAGACCGCCCGGATGCTGGAGCCGCGCCCCCGTAATGCGGGCTCCAAGCTGATCGAGATCTGGCGCGCCAACCAGCTCGAACGCCGCCTGTCAAAACGCGAGATCCTGGAGCTCTACCTTTCCCTCACCCCCTATGGCGGCAATCTTGAAGGCGTCCGCGCCGCCAGCTGGAGCTATTTCGGCCGCGAGGCAGACCGTCTCTCTACGGACGAGATCGCGCTCCTCATCGCGCTGCCCCAGTCGCCCGAGGCCCGCCGGCCAGACCGCCGCCCTGAAGCCGCTGCCCGCGCCCGCAACTGGGTCGCCGAAAAACTCGTCCGCTACGGCGTGTTCGAGGCGGGTGCCGCGCACGAAGTGGCCTCCGTCACCGTCCCATCCCGCCGGCTCGACTTCCCCGCCCGCGCCTGGCACGCGGCCGACGCCGTCCGCCGCAATGGCCCGCCGGGCGATGCGCGCTCTACCCTCGACGCCGCCCTGCAGGCCGAAATCGAGCGCATCGCGCTCACCCGCGCCGTCGCCGAAGGGCCGGACGTGCAGGTCTCCGCCCTCGTCGTGCATATCCCCACCCGCGCCGTGCGTGCACTCGCCGGTTCCGCGACCCGCGAGCGCCCCGGCGGCTGGATCGACCTCACCGACCGGCCCCGCTCGCCCGGCTCAACGCTCAAGCCCTTCATCTATGCGCTCGCCTTCGATGATGGCAGCGCCGCCGCCGACACCCGTATCGCAGACCTCCCGCGCCGCTTCGCCGGATACCAGCCAGAGAATTTCGACCGGATGTTCCGCGGCGATGTCCGTGTCTCGGACGCGCTGCAGCATTCGCTCAACGTGCCCGCCGTGCTGATGCTCGACCGCGTCGGGCCGGACCGTTTCTCCGCCCTGCTGGCCAGCGCTGGGGCCCGCCCGCGCGTCTCCGGCGCCAGCGGGCAGGTCGCCGGCCTCGCCATCGCCCTCGGCGGCGCCGGGCTCACCGCCCGCGAACTCGCCATCCTTTATGCCGCGCTCGGCGATGGCGGCATGGCGAAGCCGCTGGTCTGGCGCGCCGAAGACGAAGTCGCCAGCCGTCATGATGTCGGCCAGCGCCTGATGGGCGAAGCCAGCGCCGCCGAAATCCTCCGTATCCTGCAGGGCTCGCCCAGCCCTGAAGGCCGCATGCCGGGCCAGCTGACGCGTGACGCGCCGCAGATCGCCTTCAAGACCGGCACGTCCTATGGCTTCCGCGATGCCTGGGCGGCGGCCGTCTCCGGCGAGCATGCCATTATCGTCTGGGTCGGCCGGGCCGACGGCGCCCCGCGCACCGGCGTCACCGGCCGCGACATGGCCCTGCCGGTCCTGTTCGAGATCGCCGACCGCGCCGCCCATCATCTGCGCGACGAAGGCGACAGCGTGCGCCGCCTCAGCGCCGATCCGCGCATCCGGGCACGCGGCCCCCTGCAGGAGTTCGCAGGCGGCCGCCCGCCGGAAATCCTGTTCCCGCCGCAGGGCGCAGAGCTCTGGGCCGGCACGGTCGATGGCCGCCAGCCGCGCCCCTTCGTCCTCTCCGGCCGGGGGGCAGGGGCGCTCAACTGGTATGTCGATGGCGAGCCCTGCGACCGCGATGATGCCGGCGCCCCGGTCTGGCGGCCGGACCGGCCGGGCTTCTACCAGGTCACCGCCGTCGACCCCGAAGGCCGCGCCAGCCGCGTTCGTGTCCGTGTGCTGACTGAAGATCCCGTCTGAACCCCTGTTCAGGGGGCGATGCAAGCGTGTCACATCTGCGTGACAAATTCACCCGTTCAGCTTTTGCCGTCTTTAATCCGGGCAGGGTAGAAACTAACTCACATCATGACAGCCCGGCACCCCCGTCCGGGCAGCGCGTAGAGTAAAAATCATAACCAAAGTAATGAATGTGTTTACCAAACGCCCCGCCTTCGTGATCGCCCTTCTGGCCGGCCTTATGGCCGCCGCCCTCGCTTTCATGTCCAGCGCGGCCACGGCTGAGAATGTCCGCGCCGAGGATGCGCCGAAACGGCTCGCCACGGCGGTCTTCGCCGGCGGCTGCTTCTGGTGTGTCGAAGCCGATTTCGACAAGGTCGACGGCGTCATCGAGACCCTCTCCGGCTATACCGGCGGCACGACCCAGCGCCCGACCTATCAGCAGGTCACCCGCGGCGGCACAGGCCACTACGAAGCCGTCAAGGTCACCTATGACCCCTCCCGTGTCTCTTATGATGAACTCGCCCGCTATTTCATCCGCACCATCGACCCGCTCGATGCGCGCGGCCAGTTCTGCGACAAGGGCGAAAGCTACCGCACCGCCTTCTTCACCGCCTCCGAGAGCGAGCGCCGCGCCGCCGAACTGGTGATCGAGAATGCCGGCAAGATACTTGGCCAGACCATTGCCACGCCGGTCCTCCCAGCCGCCCAGTTCTGGCCTGCCGAAGCCGAGCATCAGGACTATTATATGAAAAACCCGGTCCGCTATTCCTTCTACCGCAATGCCTGCGGACGGGATGAGCGCCTGCGCGAACTCTGGGGCAACACCGCGGCCCACTGAGCCCTGTAGGTGTCAGCCCTCTGCTTGCGGCGCGGGGCAGGGCGGTTCTGGAAACTCGGACTGCCCTTCATGCACCGCTTCCCATTCCGCCGTCCGCGGCTGGGGGTCATGGCCGCTCGCCAGATAAAGCTGGAAGATGCGGGTGATCGGGCAGCCATTGCCGCGCCGCCCCAGATCGATCCGCACCTGGCCTACCGGCTCGAAGCGCTCAAAGTCGCTGCGCAGATACGGGCGCATATCGGCATGGATCGAGGCGACCAGCACCCGCTCCGCAATCTCGCCTTCCAGGTCCTCGCGTTCGGCAAAGCTCTTGGGGATGGCATAGCGCTGCCAGGAGATCAGCGGCACAGTGCGGTCGCGGCCGTAATAGTCGAGCCCATGCCAGGCCTCCCGTTCGTCCACCAGCACCGCCGTCGCCCCCAGCCGCTCGGCCTCTGCGAACACCGCTGCGGCTGACGCCTCCCAGCCGCGCGTGCGCTTCATCGCATTGTCCACGCCGAGCGCCTGCGTCGCCGCCGGAGACAGGAACGCCGTCCCCGCCATGAACACCGCCGCCAGCGCAAGGTTCAGCCCCAGGCTCGCCCAAAGCACGCGGCCCGAGCCTCGGCTGAACCAGACCGCGACGAGCAAGGCTGCGCCGGGATAGGCCGTGGCGGTCCAGTTTGCATGGGAACGTGACAAAACCGACTGGCCCAGAATCACGATCAATACCGGCAGGATGAAGCAGAGCAGCCAGCGTTGCAGGCGGGCCGACTCGCCCTCCGCCTTGCGGAACAGCCAGAGCCCGCTGGCCAGCGCCAGAAAGCTGACCGGCCCGAACAGGCCCATTTGGTCGCCGATCCATCGCCCGATATGCTCCGGGTTCAGCAGCTCCCCGCCCAGATGCAGATTGTCGACCGTATGGCTGACCGTTTCGAAATCATTCGCCGCATTCCACGCGAAGTGCGGCGCAACGAGAATGGCGGCGATCATCCCGCCCAGCGCTCCTGCGGGTGACAGGAGCGCCCGCCGTGACGCGCGATCCGTCAACACCGCGAGCACCATCCCGATCAGGAAATACAGCATTGCGTATTTCGAGAGGCTGCCCCCGGCAATTGCCGCTCCAAGCAGCGCCGCATGGACCAGCCCGCCCTGTCCGCTGCGCAGCTGCCAGAACAGGTAAAGCGCGGCGCACCAGAACGCCATCAGCACCCCGTCTGTCGAGATGACGGCAGAAGAGAGCACCACCCCCGGCATCAGGGCATACAGGAAGGCGGCGAAGAACCCCGCCCGGTCGCCGGCCATCGCCCGCCCGGTCAGGAAAAGCATCCAGGCGGCAGCGGCATGCAGCACCGGCGCCGCAATCCGGATCGCCCAGGGCGCATCGCCGAACAGCGCGGTTGTGGCATGGATCACCCAGGCGATCATCGGCGGCTTGGAATAATAGCCCCAGTCCAGCGTATCGCCCCAGCGCCAGTATTGCGCCTCATCGGCATAGAGCTCCAGCGGCGAGACCAGAACCGCCACGATCCGCAGCAGCAGCAGCAGAACCAGGCCAATCAGCAGGGCCCGGCCATAGGCGCTGGAAAGGGGCAGGGGCGAATCGCGCATGGCGGCTCCTCGAGACTTTCGCGCCTTTTAAGACGTTTGAACCCGGTTGAATACAGCCCCGCTGGAACGCGCCAGAGGGGCGGCAACGCATGAAGGGCGTGTCATTTTTGCATCGCAGCAGAGAAACCGCAGCTCGTTTGCCCTTCGATGCCGAACCTTCAATAGCTTGTCACTATTCTGTCATTCAGCGCCGTTAAGGGCTCGCCTAAACCGAAGCCCGCGAGGGGGCTCCGGTGTTGGTTGAAACCTGGGGAAGTCCACATGATCAAGAATTTCTTCGCCCGCAGCGCGTCCATTGCCGCCCTTGCGGCGCTGGCACCTGTTGCCGCTGTGTACGCACAGGAAACTGCATCCGAGCTTCGCGGCTCCATCATTGACCTGAGCGGCGCGCCCGTTGCTGGCGCGACGGTCACGATTACGCACGAGCCCACAGGCTCCACCAACACGATGGTGACGAGCTCGAACGGTAACTTCTTCCAGACCGGTCTGCGTCCGGGCGGTCCTTACTCGATCGTCGTTGCTGCACCTGGCTATGCTGGCGAATCGCTTGGCGATATCCGCCTCTCTCCCGGCACCTCGCCGGCCCTGCGCATCCGCGTCGCCGCTGAAGGCGACGACACCGCCATGATGGGTGTGGTCACGGTCACCGGCTCGGCCATCAGCCAGCTCGACCTGAACAACGGCGTCGGCTCCAACTACTCGTCCCGCGACATTGCCAACCAGCCTTCGCTGGCCCGCGACATCATCGCGACCCTGAACCGCGATCCACTCGCCATCTCCGGCGGCCCGAACAACCTCTCCGTGGCCGGTGTCAACCCGCGCTTCAACGCCGTGACCATCGACGGCGCACGGCAGCAGGACAATCTCGGCCTCGGCTCCAACACCTTTCCGACCAGCCGTTCGCCGATCAACATCGATATTATCGAATCGGCCTCGCTGGTTGCCTCTGACTACTCGGTGACAGCTTCGGGCTTCACCGGCGGCCTCGTCAACGTCACGACCCGCGGCGGTACCAACGAAATCGACGGTTCGCTCTTCTACTACTACCGCGACCAGGACTATCTCGGTTCCAAGACATTCGGCGGTGAAGGCTCCTTCAACCCGGGCGAATTCGAAGAGAAAGAATACGGCATCACGCTGCGCGGCCCGATCCTCAAGGATCGCCTCTTCTTCTCGCTCTCCTATGACAAGTTCGAGACCGCTGAGCAGATCGACGTTACAGGCGGCCTCGCTAACCTCGGCATCAATCCGCAGCTCTATACGGCGCTGAACCAGCTCGTTCTCGACACCTACGGCATTGACATGGGCGGCCGTCCGCTTCAGTTCGCTGTGCCGGAAGAAACCGAGCGCCTGTTCGCCCGGATCGACTGGGACATCAACAACGATCACCGCCTTCAGGTCCAGTTCCAGCAGACCGAAGAAATCGGCGTGTCTGGTGCCACCAGCGCAACAAACTTCCAGAGCGCCTGGTACGACGTCCCCTCCAAGCTGACGAGCTACACGGCTCAGCTTTTCTCTGACTGGACGCCAGCCCTCTCGACGCGCCTGCGGGCTTCGTACACCGAGAATGAGCGCTTCCAGAACTGCCGCGGCGGAACAGGTGTTGGTGAACTCAGCATGCAGCTCAACGCGGCCCGCGTCGTCGGCACACCGCTGGAAGGCCTTATCGGCAACACCACGCGGACCTTCGTCGGTGGCTGTGACCGGTTCCGCCACACCAACACCTATGAAGATGAGCGCCTGACACTGTTCGGCCAAGCCGACTATGTCTGGAATGACTTCATCTTCACCGTCGGCGGTGAGTATGAGAGCCTCGATGCCGCCAACGGCTTCTCACAGTTCTCGCAAGGCCAGTTCGTGTTCACCGGCAACACCGCCGGCCAGGACCTGATCGACCGCATCGCCAACGTCAACTACCGGAACGTCAATTCCAACGACGTCAGCGAGTACATTACCCAGTACGCCTATGACCGCTACTCGGCCTTCGCTCAGGCGCGTTGGCAGGTCATGCCGGAGCTCGAACTGACCGGCGGCCTGCGCTATGAGCGCATCTCCACCGACAGCGGCGCGGCAGAAGATCCAACCTTCGAACAGCAGGTCGGCATCAAGAACACCACGACGACCGACGGTCTCGACCTCTGGATGCCGCGTGTCGGCTTCCGCTGGACCCCGCTTGACCGCACCACGGTTTCGGGCGGCATTGGCCTCTTCTCGGGTGGTGATCCGGGCGTCTGGACTCTCAACGCAGCGGCTCCGCTGGTTGTGATCCCGGCACAGATCAACCGCGCGACCAATGTTGATCCGACTCAGGTCCCACAGGCCCTTATCGACGCTGTGGCCAACGGCAATGCAGGCGCCATCGACGCCATCGACCCGAACTTCAAGCTGCCGTCCGACTGGAAATCCTCGATCCGTATCGACCAGTCGTTCGACCTCAACTTCGGCGGCATCAATCTCGGCAATGACTACCGCGCCTCGCTTCAGGTCCTGCACACCCGCTCGAAGGACTCGTTCCTCTGGCAGGAGTACGCACAGACCAATGGCGGTTTGGCTCTCGGCGTCGCGCCGGATGGCCGTCCGATCTATCCTGACCTTCAGGCGCTCGGCCTGTCGAACCGCACGGTTTTGGCCAATGCCTCGGGCGACGAGAGCACCGTCTACACCCTCTCGCTTGAGAAGGCCTATGAGAACGGTCTCGACTTCTACCTCGCCTACGCCCACCAGGACGTCGAAGCCATTACGGAAGGCTCGTCCTCCCGCGGCGTCTCGGCCTTCCGCGGCCAGGTCGCCGCTGACCGGAATAATCCCGGCCCACGCACGTCGATCTATCAGGTCGAGGATGCGTTCAAGATTGCCCTTGGTTATGAGAAAGCCTTCATTGGTGATCTCGCAACCCGCGTCGATCTGTTTGGTCAGTACACTTCGGGTGGCCTGTTCACCTACAGCTTCATCAACAACAACACGAACGCTCTGTTCGGCCGCACGGGTAACAACGAGAACCCGTTCGCCAACAACCCGCTCTACATCCCGAACCTCCTCGGCGATGAGAAAGTGGTCTACGGCCCGAACTTCAACCTTGGCGCCTTCGCAGACTATGTGAAAACCAATGGTATCCAGCAGGGCAAGATCCACGAGGTCAACTCCGCTGCCTCCACCTGGAACCAGCAGTGGGACTTCCGGATCCAGCAGGACCTTCCAGGCATCTGGGGCGCGCAGCAGTTCGTCGGCGACAACCGCTTCAAGCTGGTCTTCGACGTCGAGAACTTCGGCAACCTGCTGAACAACGAGTGGGGCACCGCTCACAGCTCGCCGGGCAACGGCCAGTTGGACATCATCAACGCTGACCTCGTCCGCGCGGTCGATGTACAAAACCTGGGTATTGCCGGCGCACCGGCTCTGACGGGCGACTCATCCCGGACGGCTTGTACGACTCAAGGGGCCTGCCTCTATCGCTATAACTCCTTCAGCGATCGTTCCACCGGCAGCCGCAACAACGCACGCTCCGTCTGGAAGGCCCGTATCGGCATCCGTTACGAGTTCTAGCGAAACGGGCCTTGCGCCCTACATATGAATAGGGAAGGGCGGCTCCCCGGGGCCGCCCTTTTCGTTTGACCCAAGCTATGGCATGGCCCGCGCAAGATGACTGATACGGCAACAGCGATCCTCCAGCCCGAATGGGCGCCTCAGGCTGCCCTCTGGGCCGGCTGGCCCCGGCTGGCCGAAGAATGGGGCGGCGAGCTCACCTATGCCCGCGCCGAGATTGCCGCCTTCATCCGGGCGGCCTCGTCTTATCTGCCCGTCCGCGTCGCCTGCGGCTCGCGCGAGGCGGCCGCCTCCGCCCGGCTCGCCACCGGCGGCCTGGCCGAGATCGCAGAAATCCCCACCGGCGACATCTGGCTGCGCGATACCGGCCCGATCATCACCGGCACTGGCCCGGACCGGGTCGCACAGGTCTTCCGCTTCAATGGCTGGGGCGGCAAATATCTGATGGCCGGCGACACCGACACCGCCCCTGCGCTCGCCGCCCGCGAAGGCCTGCCCCAGCGACGGCATGACCTCGTCCTCGAAGGCGGCGGCATCGATGTGGACGGAGAGAGCGCGCTCCTCACCACCCGCCAGTGCCTGCTCAATCCGAACCGCAACCCGTCACTCTCCGAAGCGGAGATCGAAGCCGCGCTCAGGTCCGCCTTCGGCGCCGACGAGATCATCTGGCTGGGCGAGGGCCTCCTCAACGACCATACCGACGGCCATGTCGACAATATCGCCCGCTTCATCGGGCCGGGCCATGTCCTCTGCCAGCATCCGGCCGACGCGAAAGATCCGAATGCGGACATCCTGCAGGAGATCGAGCGCACGCTGGTCGCCGCCGGGCTGATGGTCTCCAGCATTCCCTCGCCAGGCCTCGTGCATTTCGGCGACGGCGTGCCCGTGCCCGCCAGCCACATGAACTTCACCATCACCAACCGCGCCGTCTTCGTGCCGGTCTATGAGGACCGCTTCTCCGCCGTCGCCCTGTCGGAGATGAAGGCGCTGTTTCCGGGCCGCGAAGTCATCGGCCTGCCGGCCCGCGCCATCCTCGCCGGCGGCGGCAGTTTCCACTGCATGACCCGTGAAATCCCGATCTGAACCGCTGACCGTCTGCCAGGAGGCTCCGCCCCATGACCCGCACGCTCACCCTCGCCGCCATCCAGTTCACGCCCTCGGATGATGTCCAGGACAATATCACCCGCGTCGCCGGCTTCGTCCGCGAGGCTGCCGCGAAAGGCGCCGATGTCATCCTGCCGCCCGAACTCTTCTGCGGCCATTATTTCTGCAAGACGCAGGAAGAGACCCATTTTGCCCGCGCGATGGAATGGCCGGACCATCCCGCCATTCGTCAGCTCTCGGAGCTTGCCGCCGAACTCGGCGTCGTCATCCCCGTCTCGATCTATGAGAAGGACGGCCCGCTCTATTTCAATTCCATCGTGATGATCGACGCCGATGGCACGCCTCTCGGCGTCTACCGCAAGAGCCACATTCCGGACGGCCCCGGCTATCAGGAGAAATACTATTTCCGCCCCGGCGATACCGGCTTCCGCGTCTGGAACACGGTGAAAGGCCGCATCGGCGTCGGCATCTGCTGGGACCAGTGGTTCCCAGAAGCCGCCCGCGCCATGGCCCTGATGGGCGCCGACGCGCTCCTGTACCCCACCGCCATCGGCGCCGAACCGCAGGATGCCTCGCTCGACACCGCCGCCCGCTGGCGCCGCGGCATGCAGGGCCATGCGGTGGCCAACTGCATCCCGGTCGTCGCCGCCAACCGCGTGGGCGATGAAGGCGGCCAGGTTTTCTACGGCACCAGCTTCATTGCAGACGAAACCGGCGCCATCGCCGCCGAGTTAGACCGCACGGAGGAGGGGGTCATCACCGCGTCTTTCGATCTGGGTCATCTCGACCAGGCCCGCGCCGCCTGGGGCTTCTTCCGCGACCGCCGCACAGACCTCTACGATATCCTGATTTGACGTTCCGGCTGCGGACGGTTCGGCCCCGCTTCAGCGCGCTGCGGTGAACGGCGTCACGACGCTGCTGCCATCATCGATGCTGTTATTCGCCGCGAGGACAACTGGCGGGCTCTCACGCCGCTCGCGCTTTCGCTGGTCGGCGATGCGCATACTGCCGCCGCCGGCCTGTTTGACCTGGTAGAGTTCGGCGTCGGCCTGTTTCAGCATGTCGGTGAAGCCGTGCCGGTGGTCATGGAAGGCGATGCCGGCGCTCGCGCCCACCGGGATGCGCGTGTCCTCATAGACGAGCGACTGTTTCAGCGACAGCAGGAAGGAATTCGTCTGTGTCAGCATGTCCATGCGCGTCACCCATTGGTAACCGAGCACAAGGAACTCGTCCCCGCCCAGACGGAAAATATCTCCGCGTCCGGAATAATGCGTACGCAGCCGCTCGGCCACAGCCATAAGCACGGCGTCGCCGGCGGCATGGCCATGCGTGTCATTCACCGGCTTGAACTGGTCGAGATCGATCGCCACCGCCGTCGCATAGCGCTCGCCTGGCTGGCGGTTTTCAAGCTCGGTGATCCGGTCCAGAAGGCGCCGGTTGCCGAGCCCCGTCAGCGCATCGGTATGCGCCCAGAATTCGGACTCGCGCACCCGCCCGCCCAGGAGGGCGCTGAGATAGGCCAGCGTAAACGCCATCGCGATCGGCAGCAGAAAATGATTGATTGGCAGGTAAGGCGTAATCTCCGGCACGCGCAGATAGATCCACACGGTGGCCAAGAGGCAGGGCAGCCAGGCGATCAGCACATTGCGCGAGCCCTGGACACCGCGATACGCCATCCATCCCAGCCCGCACGCCAGAACCAGCGGCCCGGCGCCCGTGGCGACGAAAAACAGGAGGCGCGAGAACTCCATCGGGAGGAGGAAGCCGAAACCCGTCAGCAGGCCGATGCAGGCGACAGCATAAAACACCCGGTACAGCCGCGGAGCCGTGGTCTGCATGTCGAGGAAGACCATGATGAAGATCGTGCCGAAGGCCATCGCGACGGCCTGCGCAAAATACACCATGCGCCCGAAATTGAAGTCAATCCGCGCGCCAATCAGGGTACTGAGCAGTCCGGAAGACAGGATGATATAGAAGGCCGCCGCCAGCGCAAAAGCGACATAGATCCGGAACGCGCTATGCGCCGCCATGAATGACATCGAGGCGGCATATATGGCGAAGGCGAGCGCCGCGCCGGCGATCAGGCTCCAGAGCAGGGTCGTGGTCGTGATCGTATGGGCGAAGGCGGATTCCGAGGCCAGCGTGGCGGGCAGAAGCATGATTGTGGAGCTGCGTACCCGGACGAAATATTCATTGGTTTCGCCCGGCGCGACCTGCACATTGAAAGCCGGAAACGCGGCCGAAACCGCCTGGCCGGCAGGGGCCACCGCGGCGCCGGCCGTGCTCTGCAGGCGGTGGCCATCCGGCCGCGTCTCGAACAGGTCCACCTGTTCCAGATACGGAAACAGCAGGTAGAACTTGGCTGACCGGCTTGTCGCGCTGCTGTTTGTCAGGGTGAAGCGCAGCCAGATATCGCTCTTGTTGGCGCGGAATTGCGGCGGCGTGGACGGCGCGGGGGCAAAGCCCAGTGTCTCCGCGCCGGTCATCACGGCGTCCGGCATCAGGCCCGGATCAACGTCCACCGCAATGTCAAAACGGGGCGTCCAGCTTCCGCCCGGCGCCAGCCAGGCAAGGTCCATCGCGCTGGAGGGCTCACCCGGCGGCGGGCTGGCCTCAGCCAACAGCGGTATCATCAGGGCCAGTAGTCCTGCCAGGATAGCGCGTGTCATGAGTGCAGCAAAAGTCATCAGCCAGCCAAACCCCTTCGGCATCCGGCGTATGACAGTTAGGTAAAGATCAGGTTGTCCCCGCCCTTTGGATTTGTCCGATCCGGGCGATCAGCCTGTTGCAGCCACAACAGAAATGCGAACTCCCGGCGGTTCCGGCTCTACAGCGCCCGCCCGGGGCTCAGATGGCTGGCCGCGGAAACAATGGCATCCGCATCGATCATGAAATGCCGGTAGAGGTCGCGGATCGTGCCGGTCTGACCGAAA
>JBKBVT010000155.1:0-6293 GCA_046289305.1 Hyphomonas sp.
TGGAGTGATGATGTGGAAGGGCAGCTCGCCTTTCACCGCTTGTGGACCATCAAGGAGGCGGCCCTGAAAGCGTCCGGCCGGGGCATGCGCGCGGGGCCAAGGCATGTGCGCGTGGAGATGGCGTGGCTGGCGCGTGGCGGGGTGTTCCGGCTGGAGGCGTTTAGGCTTTCGCTGCAGGGTGTGTGCGGAGGACCCGACGATCTGATCGTGGCGGTGGTGGCGGGGCCGGTTCAGGCCTGAGGGCGCAGGGCGATGGAGATGGGGCTTGCCTCATAGATCCTCAGGCCGTCGCACCAGAGGGAGCCGCGACCGGTGATGATGCGGCGGCGGGCGTCGCCTGTTATGGCAGTGATCTCCATTATGGTGGTGACTTCCTTCTTCTCCGGCGTGACCTGGCCGCGATAGGACCATTTGACGGGCACGTCGGCGGCGATGGTTTCGATGTGCGCGCCCGGTATGTCGTCGGCGAGGCCGTTCAGCAGGGAGAGGCGCGTCAGGAGCTGGACCATGGCGTCGAGGCCGAGGGAGCCCGGCTGGACGGGATCGCCGAAGAAGTGGGCCTTGAAATACCAGGCATACGGATCAATCGATTGCTTGCCGCGGGCGAGGCCAAGGCCGGCGGCGCCGCCGGCGGGGTCGTAATGATCGACGCGGTCGAGCATGCGGAGCTGTCCGGTCGCGAGGCGCGGATCATCCGGCGTCAGATCAATCTGGCTGGCAGGGCGGGTAAGATGGGCCTTGTCGATGTCCTTCGCGGCGAGGCCTGCCTGGCGGACGAGGGCGGCAGCAGGGAAGAAGCCAAAACTTGTCTTCAGATCCATGACCGGCGCGCCGGTTTTGAGCCGGGCCTTGAGGTCGAAGGCAACGATGGTCATCGGGCCGACCTTGGAGAAGCTTGTCAGCGTACTGTCGACACAGATCGTGCCGTCGCCGGGTTTCAGTGTTCGGTAGACATGGCCGTCGCCTTCAAGATTGCGGAACCGGTCGCCACCATCCAGGGCAAAGCCACAATGGCTGGCGAGCCAGCCGCAGGGCTGGAGCACGATTTCGGAGAGGACGGAGAAAGGCATTTCGCCGTTGCGGTTGTCTGCGAAATACCAGGCATCCGCCGGGATGTCATATTCGGCCGAGACGGACTTGCCGACCTTGCGGACGCCGGGGCGTTCGGTGACGTTCAGCACACGCGACATCATGTGATAGGGCGGCTGGGGCAGGCGGGGGACGGAGCCTTCGGTGTCGAAGCGGGCATACATCTCGCCGAAGGCAGAGGAGGGCGCCCCATTGGCGCAGTCCAGGAGGGCAGCGAGGTCACCGCGGCTTTCGCGCTGCGGGCCTGTGCGGATCGGAGCCGGCGAGACGCGCGGGGCCGGCCAGTTGCGGCGCAGCTGGACGCCGAACCGGGGACAGTAGAAGACTTTCTTGCCGTCGCTGGAAGCGAGGAGGGCGGCGAAGATCTTCGGGGTCTCGCCGTCGATAACTTCGTCGATGAAGACCTCGTACGTGATGTCATGATCCGTATCCGGAATGACCTGGCCACGGCAGATGAATTTTGCGGTCTCGCCGGGGACAGGTTCAAACACATAACCGTCGCGCTGGCGGGTGAGGCCGAGGGCGGCGGCGTAGAATTCGAGCGCCTGGACGGCGGCCTCTGCCATCAGCGTGCCGGGCATGCAGGGGTCGTTGTGGAAATGACCTTCATAGAACCAGGCGTCTTTCGGCGTGCGGGCACGCGCCTTCAGATAGCCGCGCTGCCAGGGACCGCCGGCGGGGTCGAAGGCGGCGACATCGTCGAAGAAGGCAAGTTTGCCATCTGGCAGATGGGCCGGGAAGGAGTGCGCGGCGCAGAGTTCAAAGGCGGGGCCGAAACAGGCGAAGGCGTCGCCCTGACGGAAGGCGGCGACATCTGCGGCGGTGAAGCTGCGCTTGCGGCTGGCATGGGCGGTGTCGATGGGGGCTGGGTTGGCGGTGGGCGGTTTGTCCCGGGCGGCGTACCAGGCGACGCCCTTGCCGGAGGCGAGTTCACCGTCGGTGAAGAAGCCAGCCTGTCCCTGGCGAACGGAGAAAGACGGGCGGCCGGAGGTCATGCAGTCATATTGGAAGAAGAACATCCGAACGCCGCCGAAATTGGCATGCTGGGTGATCTCGATCTGGAAGGCCAGCGTGTCGCCCGCGCGCGGCAGGCCGCCTTCATGGAAGGTGATCTCGCAACCGAGGAGGCGGTAGACGCGTTCATTCTGATTGCGCAGATCCGCTCCCATCCAGCCTATCAGTGTCAGGTCGGCCTGACCGCACTCGATCAACGGGCCAGGGCGGATGCGGCCGTTCTGCATCATCCAGTGATTCGCCGTCAGATCGGTTTCGGTCCAGATGACGCCCTTGCCCTCGACACCGGCCTCGGCATCGATGCCGGTGATCCGGTCGACCAGCAGCAGCGGGGCGGCCGGCAGGCGGACATTGCGGGCGTACTGGTCCTGCGCGGCGAAAGCGGCGCCGAATAGGGCGGACATGGGCCCGCGCGAGGCAGCCTCGATGGCGGGGCGGTCCCAGGCATTGCCGGTGGGCGGGCGGGGCGTGAGAGGTTCACGGCCGGAGAGGACGGCTACAGGCGGCTCGCTGGGCGGTGCGGATTTCGCGGCCGGTTTGGCGGCACCCGGCGGGGGCGGGAAGGGTATGGGCGTCGTTGGCTGGGCCTGTGGCGCGAGGCGGGCATAGACCGGGGGCGGCAGGGTGGGGGCGTTTGGGAATATAGTGCCTTTGAGCTTTGTGGGGCGGGCCGTTGTGGGGATGACCGGCGGGGCGTACTGTGCCGGGCGGCTGACGGGGAAGGCGGGCGAGGACATCCAGGGATGCGCGCGCGCCTCATCCAGCCGGGCGGCGATGCGGTCGATGCGGACAGTGTGGCCGCGGGCGAAGAGGGTGGCGGTGAGTTCGGCGATCTGTGTGAGGTCGGCGCTTTCGACACGGTCCGTGGCGACCGCAAGGTGCGGCTTTCCCTCGAGCGTCAGGGCGATGGATTGGGTCAGCGAGTCGCGGGGGCCGAGCTCCACGAATGTCCGTACACCATCTTCCCAGGCCTGGCGGACGGTAGCGGGGAAATCAACGGTGGTGACGGCCTGGCGGGTCAGCATGTCGGCGGTCTTCGCCTTGCTGGGCTTGTAGGCGGCGTTGATCGCATTGGCGTAGAGGCGGGGGCCGTTCTCGATGCGGGAGACGGGGCGGGTGTGGAGCTGGCGCCACTTTTCCGCGAAGGGCTGCATGGCGCTGGCATGGACGATGAGGTGCTGGTGCATGAGCGTGCCGGCGCCCTTGCCCAGCGTTTCGGCGACGGCGCGGCAGGCTTCGGCAGGGCCGCCGATCATGGAGTCCATGTCCGAATAGATGATGGTGATCTCTACATTCGGATGGGCGGCGGCAGCGGCGCGGACCTCGGCGATGGGCGCGCGCAGGCGCCAGTTGGTCCAGTCAGGCGGGACGCTGCGGCCCCAGGCTTCCCGCGCGGTCTCGAAGTCGCCGCCGAGATGGCGTTCATACATGGCGGCCCTCGAAATGTCCTCGAGGAGGCCGCCCATGTCTTTCCAGTAGCCGAAGGCGAAGAGGGCATTGGATTCGCCGAGGGAGAGGCCGAGGGCGGCGGTGGGCTGCAGTTCGAGAATGTCGCGCAGGAGTATGGCGTGGGCCTGTGTCAGCAGGCTGACGGCGCAGAGTTGTTCGAATTCGCTGAGGCTGGCCTTGCAGAGCAGCGGCGTCATGGCGGCGGCGGCGGGGATTTCGGCCAGAGTGGCGGCGACCTCGGGGAAAGCGGCGAGGAGGCTGCGGCCCATGCGCGGATAGGAGGCGGCCGAGCCCGTGAAGGCGAAGGCGAGTTCGCCGTCTGGCTTGCCTTCGCCGTAGAACAAGCCGGGGCCGGAGGGTTGTTGATTGGCGGCGAGCGCAGTGGCGGCGGACTGGCGCAGGGCGGCGAGGGCGCCGGGATCAGCGGCGAGGAGGGCTATGCGGTGTTTGCCGCGTCCGCCGGGTTCGCCGGTTTCGAGGCGGCGGGCGAGCGCGGCGCGGGTGCCTGCGGCGGCCCAGTAGAGATGCGGCGTCGGGCGCATGACGTCCGGTGACGGACGAATGGGGGCGGGCGTGACCGTGACTTGGATGGCGCTGGCCGTTTTGGATGCAGCTGTACCGACGCTGAAGGCAGGCACGGGCTGGGCGAGGCAGGGGGCAGCCAGGCCATCCTCAACGGTGGGGGCCATGCCCCGTGCGGCGAGGGCGAGGCGGGCGGCAAGGGTGAACAGGCCCTCTGCGGCGGGGGCGCGGCCATAGGCGGCACGGAAGGGGGCGGCGGCGTTTGGTTCGGGTGCGGACCAGCTGATGTCTGATATGCTGCCATAGATGCGGTCGCCGGCCGTTTCGGCGTCGGCGCGGCGTTTCAGGACGAGGGCAGCGGCGGTGTCGCCGGCGGGCGTGTCTGCGCCATGGGCTGCGACGGTTTCGGTCGCTAAGTCGGCCGCGGCGACGACCGCGAGATCAAGGGCGCCGTCATTCAGGGCGTTGCACGCGGCTTCCAGGGCGGCGAGGCCGGAACCTTCTTCCGCCGAGATGGCGAAGCCGCGGCCGCGGAAATCTTCGGCGGCGGTCAGGCGGTTGGCGGTCATGTTGGCCATGGCGCCAAGGACGTCGGCTGCGACCAGGGGCGGGGCGATGACGTCCAGGTCGGCGGCGGTGACACCTTCGGCCGCGAGGCGTTCGCGCAGCAGCCACCGGGAGGAATCATTGGCGCAGCGGATGCCGGTGAAGGCGCCGCAGAGTTCGGGCGCAGGGCGGGCAACGCCCTCGAGCGCTGCGGTGGCAACATCGAGGATAGCCAGTTGCTGCGGTTCGGCGCGCAGGAGGTCGGCCGGCGGCGTGCGAGCGTGGACTGGGTCGGCGCCGATTGTGGTGGCGGCAGGCGCAGGATTGATCGGCGCGTTCATCAGACGGCGGAGGACGGCGCGCTCGCCCCGGTCCAGCCCGGACATGAGGCCGATGCCGCAGACGACAATGTCATCCATGACCGGCGCATCCGGCAGGCTGTTGCCGTTCACATAACCGTTCAGCGGTTCGTGTTGTTCGAGCACGAGATGGGCATTGTTTCCGCCGAAGCCGAAATTGCTGATGGCGGCGCGGCGGGGGGCGCCATTGCGCCGCCAGGCTTCGGCTTCGGTTTGGGGGCGCAGGGCGTTGCCATTCAGCGCGGGTATCAGGGCGCCGTCGAGCGGCGTTGGCGGCAGGGTTTCGCGGCGGAGTGCGCCGGTGAGTTTGATGAGGCTGGCGAGGCCCGCAACGGTGATCAGGTGGCCGGTATTCGCCTTGAGGGAGCCGATAGGCAGGGCGCGGCTGCCGAAGACGGACGCCGAGGCGGCAATCTCGACGCCGTCGCCGACGGGTGTTCCGGTGGCGTGGCATTCGAGGAACTGGACCGTGTCCGGATCAATCTGTGCGGCTTCATAGGCGCGGCGCATTGCTTCGGCCTGGCCGCCCGCGTCCGGGGCGAGCAGGCCTTTGCGCCGGCCATCATTGGAGATGCCGATGCCGCGGATGACGCCGTGGACCGTCTCGGACGGCTTCACATCGCTGAGGCGTTTGAGGATGACGGCCGCCGCACCTTCGGAGGGCACGAGGCCATCGGCGCCGGCGATGAAGGGGCGCGAGCGGCCTGTGGGGCTGAGGGCCTTCAGGGCGCTGAAGCCGATATGCAGGATCAGATTGTCAGCGGCGTTGACGGCGGCGACGGCGGCAATGTCGATCTGGCGGGCGGCGAGCTTGCGGCAGGCGATCTCGAGGGCGTAGAGCGAGGAGGCGCAGGCGGCGTCGAGCGCGAAGGCAGGCCCGCGCGCCTCGATGGCGTCAGCGATGAGCATGGCGGGATAGCCGGAGTTGAAGAGATCCGTGGCCGGACGGTCTGTCTCGCCGCCGCGCCAGATGTCGGCGGCGTAGGCGGCCTTGGCGCGGCTGGGATACATCAGATTGGCGAGGATGACGGCGCGGCGGTCGGGGCGGATATGGTCTGTTTCCGCTTGGGCCCAGGCTTCGCGGGCCGCCTGGAGCGGCCAGCGGCAGACGGGGTCGAGGTTTGCGAGGTCGTCCGTCAGTGTGCCGGGGGCGTCCTCGACAAGGCCGGAGACCCAGGAGGGGTTTGCACCGTTTCGTTCGGGAAGGCCGAGCCGATCCGGGGAGACGCGCTGGGTGAGGATGCGCTTGCCGGCGACGATGTCCCAGAGGGCGTCGGGGTTTGGCGCGGAGGGTAGCACGCAGCCTTCGGCGAC
>JBKBVT010000156.1:0-6232 GCA_046289305.1 Hyphomonas sp.
CCGCCAGGTCGCGGAGTTCCAGATTCGTGTCGCCGTGCTGAACGGCTATACCGCGCTCGGCATCCCCGTCACGAAGGTCGCAGGATAGGTCTGTCCGGGGTTAGGGGCAGTCCGGCCATCAGCCGATTTGTGCAACAGAGCTCCCTGCAACCAGAAAAGTGTTTTTGCTGGCAAGAATGTTGTTTGCTCTCGACATGGCTTCGTCTCTCAGGAGATACGACCATGGAACCAACGACCGGCCTGATCCTCAGGCGGATCACGCAGACAGACCTCTCCGTTTCGGCCCACAAGCTGGCGACGCTCATCCTCGACGGAATTGCGTGGAAAGACGGATTCAACGGCCTGCCCCGCGGTACGGCTGCCTTCACCCTATCCTCTCTGGCAGCGAAGATGGGCGTCTCACGCCAGTACCTGAGCGTTCTGCTGAACGAACTTGAAACCTCTGAACTGAAGCTTGAGCGCGAGAAGTCGAACGGCAAGTTCGCCCCCTGGCTTTTCCGCTTCGCGGCCTTTGACGACGGCGAACAGACCCACGATGTCGTGTCAGACGGAGGCGACACATCACTATCTAGAGAAGAATCTAACAAAACTATATTCACAGGACAGATCAACATTGACGGTTGCTCGAACGTATTCCGAACATGCTGGCCCGAGCTGATCAAGGCCGCGAAAA
This sequence comes from Hyphomonas sp., assembly GCA_046289305.1. GTDB lineage: Bacteria > Pseudomonadota > Alphaproteobacteria > Caulobacterales > Hyphomonadaceae > Hyphomonas. The sequence goes on from JBKBVT010000156.1 coordinate 674, forward strand.
GCGCCCTACCCTGCTGGAACGTCGACACGCAGGTGATTTGGGAGCGCTTCCTTGCCTTCAACCGGGCGCGCGGTAACAGCAAGGTCCCAGCCGGTTTCCTGCTTGGCTTCATGCGCCGCTGGCGTACCTCGCCTGGGGAAGCGACGCGCCCACCGGCTCTCCCCGCACCACAGCCGGTTCAAGAGTCACGAGAGCGCGAGCTGCATGAACAGATCAAGGCTGCCCCAAGCTCGAACCGCCAGTTTCACGCATCAGACCTGTGTCGCGTCATCGGGCAAGCCGCTTATGATGCGTGCGTTGTCGACATAATCCGGCAGTTCGGCTGCCCGAGGTTTACGGCGACGCTCGCAGTTCATGGAGGAGCTGTGTTGGCAGGCGAGATCACACGATGACGGCGGAGTGGTCCTTTCATGACGCTGCGAATGCGTCACACCTGGACATCGGCATCCATGATCGGCAATGCACATCGGCAAAAGCTTGGACTTCATGACGTAAAATGCTAACAGATGCTCGAAAATCTGTACAATCAAGATCGGCAAAGAATGTTAGAGACACCCGGCAGGATCGAGCCATGCTTCTTCGAGGAGCACATCCCCGCCAGCCTGGCGGACCTGTCGGTTGATATCCAGCGCGAGGCAGCAAACCTCGGTCAGGGTCTCCACCCGGACAGCGCGGCCGAATTGGCCGACCTGGTCAGGGTGATGAACTGCTACTACTCGAACCTGATCGAGGGGCACAACACGCGCCCGCGCGACATCGAACGCGCCCTCGCCGGGGCCGAGTTGGAGGCCGAGACCCGGCCCCTCGCACTCGAAGCCCGCGCGCATGTCATCGTACAGCGCTCGATGGACAAGATGCATCGGGAAGGCAACTTGCCACGGCCCACGTCCGTCGCGTTCCTCACCTGGGTGCACAAGACCTTCTACGACGAGATGCCCGACGAGTTCCGGCGCATCGAACACCCGGATGGCACGACCGAGCCGATCATTCCGGGCCGCATGCGGCAGGAGGGCGACAGCGAAGTTTCCGTCGGACGCCATCTGCCCCCCTCCTCCGGTCGGGTCGCGGCCTTCATGGATCACTTCGACAAGCGGTTTCAGATCGCAGCTCGCTCGGCGAGCGGACGGATCATCGCCATCGCCTCGGCGCACCACAGGCTCAACTACATCCATCCGTTTCCCGACGGAAACGGGCGGGTCAGCCGCCTGATGTCCCATGCAATGGCGCTTGAAGCCGGTATCGGAGGTCAGGGGCTTTGGTCTGTCTCGCGCGGATTGGCGCGCGGGCTGGCGGACCGGGGCGAATACAAGCGCATGATGGACATGGCCGATTCCCCCCGTCGCGGGGATCGTGATGGTCGAGGCAATCTGTCCGAGGCCGCTCTGAAGACCTATTGCGAATGGTTCCTGAAGGTGACGCTGGATCAGATCACCTTCTCGGCCAAGCTTTTTGACCTTCCGGGTCTGGAAAAGCGCTATCGGCGTCTGGTCGCAGACACGAACGATGACAAGCGTGCGCCCGACCTCATCTCGGCGGTCCTTCGCTATGGCACGCTGGAACGCGGCGAGGCACAGATCGTGCTCAAGACGTCCGAGCGCACGGCGCGCAACACGCTGAGCAAGCTGACCTCAGCCGGTTACCTGTCATCCGCCTCGCCGAAAACGCCCGTGCGACTGGCATTCCCTCTCGACTACCGGGAGCGCCTTTTCCCGAACCTGTTCGCTGACGGGGACCTGCCCGAGTAGCGAAACGACAGACCAGAAGATCATGCAGGTCTCTACGGTCGTCAGTTCGTTGCCTTCCACATTCTGAACCGCCCCTGTCCTGTCACCTCGCGGATCAGACCTCGCGCTTGCATCCATGCAAGGTTGCGCTGGACGGCGGCGCGGCTGGCACCAGTCAGGGCCTCGGCCATCGGCGCGGAGACGAGCGGCCATTCGGTCAGCGCCGCGCGCAAGGCCGGGGGCGTCCTGCCCGAAAGCGGTGTCATTTCGGCTTCCGCCCGCGCCGACCATGCCTCGATATCGTCAAGCTGCTGCATCGCGGTCAAGCATGCCGTCTCGATCCCGTCGAGCCAGCGTGCCAGACGTTCGAACGGTGAACCACCGGCTCGTAACCCCCCTGCCCCGCCCATGGCCAGAGGCGCGAAGACTGCTCCTCTTCCCTCGCTGGCAGCGATCCGCGCAGCTGCGACAGCCGCTTCCATCTGGTCACCGTGCTGCCCGAGCCCCGCGAGGCGCCAGAGGTGAAAGCCCATAACGGCACGGGTGATCGGGTGCAGGTCTGCGGCTTGCGCCATCAGATCCAGCCAACCGCTCGCGCGATCCACGAACGGCTCGGTCTCATCACTGAGGTTCTCGGGGTCGCGACGGTCGAGGAAGGCGGCCAAGTCCTGCTCCGGTCCCGGTCCACCAGTCAGTCGCCGAACCGCCCATCCGACCCGCGCCAGCGTCGCCGTGTCGTCCTGGACGCCGGACAGGCGCAGCGAGATCCAGAGCGCCAGCCGATCCTGGCTGATGCGGTCACCGCCCTGCCAACTCAGATCAGCGGCCTCCATCAGCGCCAGACGATGCCGCCATCCTTCCGGTCCGCGCTTCAGCCGGTCGTCCAGCGCGCCGAACCGGCCGGCGACACGGGCGAGGCGGGCGGCGTTGCCCGCCTCAGCGCGTTGCCAATCATCGAGAACCTCAATTTCACGCGGTTCGGCCCGTGGTCCCGGCGGCAGGTAGTCCGGCTCGTCGTCCATCGGACCGGGCAGGAACCAAAGGTCGTCCTCGGACGCCCGTTCGACCTCCTCCGCGTCGATGACGAGGGCGTCAGATTCATCATACAAAGAAGGGGTTCTAGGCTTCATATATGCAAAATACGGCTATTTTGCGTTTTACCCAAGGGTTTTATCAGAGCGCGCCAGTATGCCTTATTTAGCACGCGCGCGCGATGGTCTGCGAGAACTCTCTGATCGCGCTCAGCCTATGGAAACCAAGGGCTTTCTGCTGAACAGCGCGACAGAGCGCGCCCTTGCATTCGTTTACAAACGATCGTTTATTAGCAATAAATGAAACTGCAAAAAGACTGTTTTGATGCCACTCATCGGTTATGCCCGCGTATCGACCGAGGATCAGACCCCCCAGCCCCAGTCGCAGGCCCTGAAATCCGCAGGCTGCGCCGAGATCCATGAGGAACAGGCCTCGGGCGGCAATCGTGCGCGGCCAGTACTGGCGCGTGTGCTGGAACGCATCGCCAAGGGCGACACGTTGGTGGTCGTGCGGATCGACCGGCTGGCTCGGTCGCTGTCGCATCTGCTGGAGGTGATCGAACGGCTTGAGGCAAAGGGCGCCTTCTTCCGCTCGATCGAGGACCCGATCGACACCGCATCCCCGCAGGGCAAGTTCACGCTGCAAGTGCTGGGCGCCGCGGCCGAGTTCGAGCGTGCCCTGATCCGCGAACGCACCAAGGCCGGGCTGGCCAGCGCGCGGACCAAGGGCCGTGTTGGCGGGAACCCAGGTCTGCGCGCCAAAGACCCTGCCGCTCTGCGCAAGGTGCGGCTGGCACGGCAGGATGGCTACATGGAGCGCTTGAACGCGAACGCGCAGGACTGGGTGCCCCATGTGCGCCGGTTGCGCCCCGACTTGGCCTGGGAAGATGTGCTTCGCATCATCAACGGCCCTCTGCCGGAAGCGCGGCGATGGACGCAGAGCCGCCTGTTGCGCGCCGTGAACGCCTATGTGCGCGATGGCTTTCTGCCCAACACGGTGCTGGCGCGCGCCGGGCGCCGCGAAACCGACGACCGCCTGCCCGCCATCGTCGCCGCCATCAAAGGTGCGGATCCCGACATCACCCTTCAGGCGATCTGCACCGGGCTGGAAGCGATGCGCGAGCGCACACCCCGTGGGCGGACAAGCTGGCAGCCTTCGTCGGTCAAGATGTTGCTGGAACGGGCCGAACGGCTTGGCTTGCTCGACTAAGCAGAATTACCTTGCAAAGCTTCCACACCATGGAGTAATTGCATGGTATGTACCAGCGCCAGACCAGTCAGACCGTGCTATCGGCCCTCGATGCCCAAGCGGCTGTTGTCCTTTTGGGGCCACGGCAGGTTGGCAAGACCACACTTGCGCTTGAGATAGCCGAACAACGCCCGTCTGTGTATCTCGACCTAGAACGCGACGCGGATCGGCAGATCCTGACTGAGCCCGATCTGTATCTGGATGAACAAGTCGGCAAGCTGGTGATCCTGGATGAGGTTCAGCAGATGCCGGACCTATTCAAAAACCTCCGTGGGCAGATCGACATGCGACGGCGCAAGGGATTCCGCACGGGGCAGTTCCTTCTGTTGAGGTCTGCGTCAAACGTGCTGCTGCATCAATCGGCTGAATCCCTCGCCGGGCGGGTACGCTATATCGAGATGCCGCCTCTCCTGCTGGACGAAGTAGGCGAAGACAGGTTGAACGACCTGTGGCTGCGGGGCGGTTTTCCTGACAGCTTTCAGTCGGATAGCGACCGGTCCAGCATGACCTGGCGCGAGGATTTGCTGCGCACCTATCTGGAGCGCGATATCCCTTCCCTCGGGCCGCGCATCCCGGCAACCACGCTGCGCCGCTTCTGGACGATGCTGGCGCATGCACAGGGTGGCCTGTTGAATGCGAGCGCACTGGCCGAAGGACTTGTCGTCTCAGGTCAGACCGTGGGACGATACCTTGATCTGCTCGTCGATCTCATGCTGGTGCGGCGCCTGCAGCCCTGGCACGAGAATGCCGGCAAGCGCCTCGTCAAGTCGCCGAAGGTCTTCGTCAGGGATAGCGGCCTCGTCCATGCCCTGCTTGGCCTCGGTTCGCCGGAAAGCTTGCTGGGACATCCTGTGGTCGGTGGGAGCTGGGAAGGGTTCTGCATCGAGACCCTGATCGCCGCCGCGCCAACTGGGACCGAGCCCTTCTTTTACCGGACTGCGGCGGGGGCCGAGCTTGACCTTGTTCTGCGGCTACCCGGGGATGACATCTGGGCGATCGAGATCAAGCGCACCACGGCGCCCAAGGTGTCGCGTGGTTTCCACCTCGCGGTCGATGACATCAAGGCCGACCGCAAGATGCTGGTCTATGCCGGTGAACGAGAAGTCCCGACAGGCGACGGCCTGCGTGCAATGCCTCTGGCTGCCGCCGTGGGCCAATTGCGCAAACTATAGTGCTTGACTTCCGCTCTGGGTCCGTCCCGACGCTGCGCTCATTTGTATCGAGCTTGGGAGAAAATCGCCCTCCCCCAGCAGCTAGGATGTCCGCGCTTGCCCTTACCGCCTGTGAGCATCATCGCGGCCAAGGCGCTCATTGGCAGGGAGTCGGCCGCGGAACTGTCGCAAGCTGTCCAGCACCTCACGGGTGCGCGGCAAGCGCTGAACTCGCAGAACATCATTGTCGCGGATCAATTCGATCCGGTCACCTTCCGCCAGGCCAAGTTCCCTGACCAGCTTTACTGGAAGGCGCACCGCTAGGGAGTTCGCCCTGAACAACCTCCATACCATTGATTTTGCGCTGAAACGTTGCGGTTTTTCTCGCCATGGCCTGCAGTGTT
>JBKBVT010000157.1:0-6227 GCA_046289305.1 Hyphomonas sp.
GTGAAATCCCGCGATCCCTCTGTATCTGCAATCATCGTGCGAAAACGATGACATAACTGGTGAGGGAATGCCTGAAATATGGACAGATGGCGGAGGAGGAGGGCGTCGTCTCTCGGTCAAACTGCGCATAAGACATTGTATATAATGATAATTTAATTATCGTGTGTGGCGAGATGTGCAGCAATTTGTGCAGCAAAGAGCCGACATTCGGGTACTTCGTCTACGTATTTTGGCCCGGCCCAAGGCAAGGCTTAGGAATTGAATCAGAGATGAGAGGCAACAAGTCCCGCATTCGCGAGTGTCTGTTCGAAGGATAAATCCGTGCGCGACCTAAAGAGCTAACGCCGGAAGGTTCGGCGTCATCTTAAATGCCGGGGTAGCGTGTATCAAACGATGGCGCCTCAATTGACCACCGTCAAAGAAAGTGCCGCGCTGGTATTTCTGAGTTATCCTACTCGCCCCTGGATATAGCTTTCAGTCCTGGGGTGCCGGGGGCGTTCGAACAATTGGCCGGTATCGCCGAACTCGATCAGCTCACCGAGATACATGAAGGCTGTCCGGTGCGAAATGCGGGCGGCTTGCTGCATGTTGTGCGTGACGATGACAATCGTCACGGTCTCCGACAATTCCTTGATCAGGCTTTCGATCTTTGATGTCGCGATCGGGTCGAGGGCTGATGTCGGCTCATCCAGCAAAAGAATTTCGGGGTTCGGGGCGAGGGCGCGCGCGATGCAAAGCCGCTGCTGTTGCCCGCCCGATAGGTCATAGGCGGATTTATGCAGCCGGTCCTTCGCTTCGTCCCAGATGGCGGCGCGGCGCATGGCGTTTTCAACCGCTTCCTCAATCACCGCGCGGCTCTTGACGCCCCGGACACGCAAGCCCGCCGCAACGTTTTCATAGATGGTTTTTGGAAACGGATTTGGCTTCTGGAACACCATACCAATCCTCAGACGGACCATGACCGGGTCCGATTTGGGGCCGATCAGATTCTCGCCCTCGGGTTCAAGAATGATTTCGCCTTCATACCGATTGCCGGGATACAGGTCGTGCATCCGGTTGAAAGCCCGCAGCAAGGTTGATTTGCCGCAACCGGACGGGCCAATGATAGCCGTCACCTTCCGGTCCAGCACGGGCATGGTGACGTTCTTCAGCGCCTGCGTCCCATCCGCATAGAAGAAACTGAGATTGTTGATCTGCGCGCGCAAGGGCTCCCGCTCCGCGTCCGGCTTGACGGGCGGGGGCATTGGCGGATCAAGCTGAGTGAAGGCGGAGTCCATGTCTTCCGTCATCGCGTAGTCCAGATTTCCGGTGCTTGCCATGGAATTAGTTCCTATCTGCTTTGCGGAGGCGGTAACGGATCCAGATGGCAATCCCGTTCAGGGACAGGGTCAGTGCCATCAGGACGACTCCGGTCGCCGCTGCGTTGATGTGGAAGCCCTCCTGCGGGCGCGACAGCCAGTTGAACATCTGGATCGGCAGCACGGTGAAGCCCTCGTTCAGCCAGGCAAATGACAGGAACGGAAACTCCGAGGAGACAGGCGCCGAGGGCAGGAAGGCGATGAAGGTCAGCGCGCCGATGGTGATGATCGGCGCCGTTTCCCCGATGGCGCGTGACAGGCCGACGATTGCGCCGGTCAGGATGCCCGGCCGGGCGGCTGGAATAATGTAGCGCCACATCACCTGCCACTGGTCCGCGCCAAGACCATAGGCGCCCTCCTTGATGATGCGCGGGATCGACCGCACCGCTTCACGAGTCGAAACGATGACAATCGGCAGGATCAGCAGCGCCAGAGTCATCCCGGCTACGAGAATCGTCTTGCCGAGATTCATGCCGTACACGAATAGTCCCAGCGCGAGCAGGCCGTAGATGATTGAGGGTACACCGGCGAGGTTGGACACATTGATCTCGATGAAATTCGAGATGAAGCCCTTCTTGGCATACTCCTCAAGGTACAGACCTGCCGCGACACCGATCGGCACCGCGAGAAGGGCCGTTACGAGGATCACGGCCAAGGAGCCGACCCAGGCCGACAGAATGCCGGCCCGTTCGGGCTGACGGGAGGGATAGTTTGTCAGGAAGTCTGCATCGATCCGCGGCGCGCCGCGGATGACAAGGTCGCCGATCAGTGTCAGCAGCAAAGTCATGGCAACGGCCATGACGAACAGGCCGCCCGCCGCAAACACGATGTCTTTCCGCTTGGCAGAATGAACGGCCTTGAAAGCGGAATCGTCCGTCTTCACTCCGCCTTTGAGCGTTCCCTCGGTCTTGACCGACATATCAGTAAGCCTCGCGGAATTTGCGCCGCAGGTAGAACCCGATGACATTGAAGATCAGAGTGACGACGAAGAGTAGCAGGCCGACCGCGAAGATCGTCGTATAGGCGAGCGAACCATGGGCGATATCGCCGAGGCTCATCTGGACGATATAGGCCGTAATGGTCGCGGCGCCTTCGCGCGGGTCCCAGGTCAGGTTCGGGTTCTGACCAGCTGCAATCGCCAGCACCATCGTCTCGCCGACCGCGCGCGACATGCCCAAAATGAACGCCGCCGTGATGCCTGAGAAAGCGCCGGGGATGACGACCCGGATCGCGACCTGCCATTTCGCCATTCCGAGTGCGTAGCCGCCCTCCCGAAGCCCATTCGGGACCGCGCGCATCGCGTCCTCGCTGACTGAAACGACATAAGGCAGGATCATGATGCCGAGGATGATGCCTGGCACCAAAAGGTTGATCCCCTTCAGGCCGGGAACGATACCCTGCAGGAACGGTGTCATTACCAACAGGGCAAAATAGCCATAGACTACGGTCGGGACCGCCTCCAGCATCTCCAGCGCGGGCTTGATCGTCTCGCGCACGGCGGGCCGGGCATATTCACTCAGATAGATCGACATGATCAGGCCGAACGGCACCGCGATGAACATGGCGAGGGCCGCGGTCTGAACGGTCGCCGTCAGCAGGGGCAGGACCCCAAACTGAGGATCGGAAAATACCGGCGTCCACATTGTGCCGAACAGGAAGTCGGTCAGCGGAACCTGTGCAAAAAAGCTCCAAGAGTCGCGCACAAGGATAACGACGATCGCCGTTGTGACGAATACCGAGAGTGCGGCACTAAGAAACAGGAACAAGCGCATGGCATTGCCGATGAGGCGCCGGCGCGCCAGGAAGCCATTCTCAGCCAGTTCCGTCGCTGTTGGGATCGCAGACTTTTTCAAGACACTCTCCACCTGAAATCATTTGCGACGGGCCGGCTGCAGTCCGCCTTTTGCCGCTGTCCGAGCGACGCTCAGTTGGCCGCGAGCAAATCCTCAACCGTCACGCCGACAAGCGAACCGCCCTCGAAGAAGCTTCCCGTTTTGCGTGCCCGGATCTTGGCCTGGCCCAGATTGAAGGCCCGTTCCGGCAGAGGCAGATAGCCGGTTTCGGCCACAAGGCCCGGAGCTGTCTCGCCAGTCATGAAGTACAAAGCGAAGTCCTCGACATTGTCATGCGTGTCGAGATGCTCGGCATTCACATACATGAACAGCGGACGGGTCAGCGGCTGATAGGCGCCTGACGCGGCGGTCTCGGCATTCGGCTCCACGCAGCTTCCATCAGGCTGCTCAATCGCGACGGCCTTCAAGCGGTTCCGGTTTTCTTCAAGATAGGCGACGCCGAGAAAGCCCATGGCATAGCGGTCGGTTGAGACGCCTTGCACGGTGATGTTGTCATCTTCAGTCGCCGTGAAATCACCGCGTGAAGTGGACTCCTCGCCGACTATGGCGAGTGTGTAATAGTCGTAGGTTCCGGAATCGATCCCCGCGCCAAAAAGGGCCATGCCCTGGTTTGGAAAACCTTCCCTTACCTGGTTCCAGTTATTGATCCGGCCCTGCGCGGCCGGTTCCCAGATCGTCTTCAGTTCGGCAATACTCATGCAGTTCGCCCAGTCATTTGCTGGGTTAACGACGGTTGCCAGGGCGTCCATGGCGATCGGCAGTTCGATGAAATTGATCCCGTTGGCAGCACACTCCTCGACCTCAGATGTCTGGATCGGCCGGGAGGCGCCGGAAAAGCTGGTTTCACCCCGGCAGAACTTCCTGAAGCCGCCGCCGGTGCCTGAAAGTCCAACCACAACCCGGTTGCCCGTCGAAATCTGAAACTCTTCAGCGAACGCTTCGGACACAGGGAAAACAGTCGAAGATCCGTCAATCTGGATTGCCTGCGAGGTTTGTCCCGATCCGCCACAGCCAGTAACCGAGAGTGCGACACAGCAAGTGGCGATCGATAAGATGTCTCTTCGCAAGATGGTCTCCGTTTTTGTCAGCCTTGATCTCGTTTCGTCTCCTTCAGAGGCATAACCACCCAACATGATGGTTTTTTGAATATGCTGCGCACGTCACAAATACTTCATCAAAGCGCCATCTCGGTTGAGGGGGCGTCGAGCCTTTGACCCCGACGCCGATATTTGTGCCACAGGCCGTTTGCGCCAGACCGCCCCAACCATCCGCGCGAGGCGCTAGTGTTTTGAAGACACCGCTGCGCTTCATTGACAATGGCGAGTGCGGCGGCCGATGTGTTTCAAGCGGAGGAGACGGCCGCGTTTAGAGTTCAAGGAAAAGCGCCATGCAGAACTTCCTCGTCTTCCTCGGCTCTGCCCGCGACAGCACGCCGCCGCGGCCCGCGCGTCTTGGCCTGCGGGTGGCCCGGCAATGCGAAACGCGGCTTGTGGACATGGGCCACGCGGCCGAACTGATAGATCCTTTATCGATCGAGCTTGCCGCCGTCTTCAAACCCCACTTTGCCTATGCGAAGTCGGCGGCGCCGGAGGCGCTCGACCAGCTCGCCGCAAAGATCGAAGCCGCAGATGGCTATGTGATGGTCAGCCCCGAATACAACCACTCCATGAGCCCGGCGCTCGCGCACCTGCTGAACCATTTCGGCAGCTCGCTCTTCTCCTATAAGCCAAGTGCGATCGTGACCTACTCAGCGGGCCAATGGGGCGGCGCCCGCGCATCGGTCGGGATGCGCACATTCCTCTCCGAACTTGGCTGCCTGCCAGTCTCCGCCATGATCCACCTCCCGAAAGCCCAAGACATCCTGACCGAAGCCGGCGGCTTTTCAGACGGCGTCGATGCCGAAGCCTGGAAGGGTTATTTCGGCCGTACGTTTGCGCAGCTGGAATGGTGGGCGGCCGCAACACAGGCACAAAGAACGGCTACAGGCCTGCCAGGCACAGCACCCGCCTTTGAGAGCGACCCGTCACAGCGGAATGCGCCCTGATCTGAACGCCTGCAGCAGCTCTCAGTTTAGGGCTGCATGATCTAAAATCTTAATGCAGTCGATAGCTGAAGCTCGAGCCAACCGAAGGTCGAGGGGGAGGGAGCAAGCGCTAAACGTCCGCCCGCGGCGGGTCGCAGGCGTACTATGGGAGGCGCTCCATCAAAACTTGTGACAATCTTTCATGATAATATCGGCTAAGTGCGTCGGTGCGCAGACGGGGATCAATGGCTTCAGCTTGCATGGCATCGCTAATTGCAACAGCATCCTCTCGCGCGCTCAGCCGAGTTAGAAGCTGCGCGATCCGGACAGCCCGGTTGCGTGGGTCATCGCTATCCACATCTGAGAGCGCGTTGCGGGCGAGACCGAGTGTAGAATCTGCCGCCTGCCAGTTGCCGGAAGAAGCATGCGCAAACGCGATCGCCGAAAGCGCGCTGATGGCGTGCGAGCTGCTCGCTCCGGCATAGCCTGAAAAGTTGTCATATGCGGCCTGTAAATCTCCCAACGCATCATCGATCCGACCCTCGGCTTCGGCGGCAAGGCCCCGGATGAGATAGCCTCGACCAGTCTGCAGGCTTTCGCCTTTCAAGGCGAGGTCTTCGGTGACGATCAGGTTGGCCAATTGGCTGGCTTCGCCGGTGTCTCCGCCAGTAAACACAAGCAGCGACGCGAGATTGAAGCGCGTGATATCCCTTCCACTTGCTGCAAATTCCGGATGAAGATCAAACAGGCGCAGGGTTTGCCGGTAGGCGTCCATTGCCCCCTCTCTGTTATCCCGGACGAGGCGCAGGCTCGCAAGCTGGTTGAAGGAATAGAGTCGGTCGAAGGGCGGCAAATCCTGCTCGATGCGCTGCTGAAGCAGGTCTTCAGCAAGCTGAATGTCTGAGTCGTCGCGTGTCATCCGCGCCAGACGCGCTGCATAATTCACCCGGTCAGGAAGGCTCGGCGCAAATCCGGTATCGAAGCGCGCGACAA
>JBKBVT010000158.1:0-6156 GCA_046289305.1 Hyphomonas sp.
CCAAATCCGACCCGATCCGCATTTGATACAGAAAGACATTGCCGTGCAAAAACCCCTCTCTTCCGTCACGCAGAATACCTGGGACTTTCTCAAGGTTCCGATGATCACGCCGACCGGCTTTCGCGAATATGATGCGCGCTGGTGGTTCAACGGCATCGGGCATGAAAAAGCGCCGGAGCTCAATCTCTACGGCGTCCAGGCCCTCGGCCTCGGCATGGCGGCGCTGTTCCACGAGCTTGGCGTCAAGCCCACGGTCGTCACCGGCCATGACTACCGCTCGATCAGCCAGCCGATCAAGAACGCGCTGACCCTCGGCCTTATGGCCGGCGGCTGCGAAGTTCTGGATGTCGGCCTCGCCCTCTCGCCGATGGTCTACTGGGCCCAGTTCGAACTCGACGCCGCCTGCTGCGCCATGGTCACTGCCAGCCACAACGAGAACGGCTGGACCGGCGTAAAAATGGGCGCGAACCGCCCGCTGACCTTCGGGCCGGACGAGATGGGCCGTCTGAAGGAAATCGTCATGGGCGGCCATTTCATTCCCCGCGAAGGCGGCTCGCTGCGCCGCATTGAAGAAGGCCTGCGCGAAAAATACATCCAGTCCGTCGCCGGTGACACGAAGCTTAAGCGCAAGCTCAAGGTCGTCGCCGCCTGCGGCAACGGCACGGCCGGCGCCTTCGCGCCGGACCTCCTCCGCGCCATCGGCGCCGAAGTCATCGAGATGGACTGCAATCTCGACATGACCTTCCCGAAATACAATCCGAACCCTGAAGATCACAAGATGCTGTCGGCGATGGCCGAAACCCTGCGCGCCACCGGCGCCGATGTGGCGCTCGGATTCGATGGGGACGGGGACCGCTGCGGCGTTGTCGACAATACCGGCGAGGAAATCTATGCCGACAAGATCGGCCTGATGCTGGCGCGCGACCTGTCGAAGAATTACCCCAACGCTACTTTCGTCGTCGATGTGAAATCCACCGGCCTCTACAAGACCGACCCGGTCCTGAAGGAAAACGGCGCGACGGTCGATTATTACAAGACCGGCCATTCCTACATCAAGCGCCGCACCAATGAGCTCGGCGCCCTCGCCGGTTTCGAGAAGTCCGGCCACTTCTTCTTCCGCCCGCCGATCGGCCTCGGCTATGATGACGGCCTCGTCGCGGCAAAAGCCATTCTCGAAATGCTGGACCGCAATCCCGGCCGCAGCATGGCCGACCTGAAAGGCGATCTCGGCGTCGCCTACACCTCGCTGACCATGTCGGCCCATTGCGGCGACGAAGTGAAATACGGCGTCGTCGACAAGATGGTCGCCGAATATGCCGCCCTCGAAGGCACCGAAATCCTCGGCCGGAAGGTCGTCGAGGTGAACACCGTCAACGGCGCCCGCGTCACCCTGGACGACGGCTCCTGGGTGCTGGTGCGCGCCTCGTCCAACAAGCCCGAACTCGTCGTCGTGGTCGAATCCATGGCCAGCGAAGCCGACATGAAGGACCTCTTCCACAAGGAAGTAAAACCCCGCCTCGGCAAACACACCGAAGTCGGCGCGTACAACCAGGAAATCTGACGCCCCTTGTCATCCCGGACGGCCAAAGGCCGATCCGGGAACTTCTCTCCCCTCGCGATGTCCGGGATGACAGCGCGCAGCCCTTCAGCCCGCCGGCCCGAACTCCGCCGCCGCCGCATTGTCCAGCTCGCTCGCCCGGTGATAGGCCGGGCGGCCGAGAATGCGGCCGAGATAGGCGTCGATCTCCGGCGTCGAGGGAATCGAGCCGAACTGAACGCCCCAGCTGACCTGCGAGCCGGCATACACATCGGCCGCCGTAAATTGCTCGCCGCAGATGTAGGGCGCGCGCGTCACCGCGCCGGTCAGCGCCGCCAGCGTCCGCTCGAAATCGCCATAGCCGACCATGCCCGCGCGGTCGGGCGGCACTTCGATGCCCAGCGACCGGTTGGTGGTCGCCGCTTCCCAGGGGCCGGCAGCAAAGAACATCCAGCGGTAATAGTCATGCCGCGCGGCCGGGGGAGGGGCGAGGCCGGCCTCCGGGAAGGCGTCGGCCATATAGGCGCAGATCGCCCCGCATTCCGTGACCACACGCCCGTCATGCACGAGCACCGGCACCTTCCGCATCGGGTTGAGCGCGGCAAACTCCGTTGTCTGCATCTCCGGCCCATAGCGCAGGAACTGCGTCTCATACGGCGCGCCCACCTCCTCCATCATCCAGCGGGCAATCCGCCCGCGCGACATGGGATTGTTGTAGAGCGTCAGTGTCATAGCCGCCCTCTTTGTTCACCTTTTGATCTAGTCAAAACCGGCGCCGCGAGTCAAGCGGCTTTTCGCAAAGGAAATCTCCTCTTCATTCCGGGCTTGATTCCGCGCCGTAAAAAATGCACCCCGCCCCAGTCAGTTCCGGTGTGAACCATCAAAGGAAATCCCATGCGCGTTGCGATCATTGGCACCGGCTATGTCGGCCTGGTCTCGGGGGCCTGTTTTGCTGATTTCGGCCACACGGTCACCTGCGTCGACAAGGACGCCGGCAAGATCGAGAAGCTGAAGAATGGCATCATGCCGATCTATGAGCCCGGCCTCGACGCCCTGGTCGCCGCGAATGTCAAGGAAGAGCGCCTGTTCTTCACGACCGAAGCCGCCGACGCGATCCGCGAGGCCGACGCCGTGTTCATCGCCGTCGGCACGCCGTCGCGGCGCGGCGACGGCCATGCCGATCTCTCCTATGTCTATGGCGCATCTGAGGAAATCGCTTCGCTGATCGAAGGCTTCACCGTCATCGTCACCAAATCGACCGTGCCCGTCGGCACCGGCGATGAGGTCGAGGAGATCATCCGCCGGGTCCGGCCGGACGCCGACTTCGCGGTCGTCTCGAACCCCGAATTCCTGCGCGAGGGCGCCGCGATCAAGGATTTCAAGCTGCCGGACCGGATCGTCGTCGGCACCGAGGACGAGCGCGCCCGCGAAGTCATGCGCGAGCTTTACCGCCCGCTCTTCCTCAACGAAACGCCGATCCTGTTCACCACCCGGCGCACCTCCGAGCTGATCAAATACGCCGCCAACGCTTTTCTCGCCGTGAAGATCACCTTCATCAACGAGATGGCGGACCTCTGCGAAAAACTCGGCGCGAATGTCCAGGAAGTCTCGCGCGGCATCGGCCTTGATGGCCGCATCGGCTCGAAATTCCTGAATGCCGGGCCCGGCTATGGCGGCTCCTGCTTCCCGAAAGACACACTCGCCCTGACCAAGACCGCGCACGACTATGACAGCCCTGTGCGCATCGTCGACACCGTCATCGAGGTCAATGCCAGCCGCAAGAAAGCCATGGCCGACAAGGTCATCGCGGCCATGGGCGGCGACGTTTCCGGCAAGACGATCGGCGTCCTCGGCCTCGCCTTCAAGCAGAACACGGACGACATGCGCGACGCCCCCTCGCTCGACATTCTCCCCGCCCTCACGGCCGCGGGCGCCAAGGTCATCGCCTTCGATCCCGAAGCGATGAAGGAAGCGAGACACCTCCTGACCGGCATCGACTATGCTGACAGCGCCTACAAGGCCGTCGAAGGCGCCGACGCGCTCGTCATCATCACCGAATGGGACCAGTTCCGCGCCCTTGACATGAACCGCATCAAGGCGGCCATGAAAGGCAATGTCGTCGTTGACCTGCGCAATATTTACAGCCCCGAAGACATGCGCCGCCGCGGTTTCGCCTATACCTCTATCGGCCGGCCTGTAGTATAGCCGCTGTTATCGCTAACATTGAGGACAGGTTCCCATGAAATTCTTCGTTGATACCGCCGAAACCAAGGACATCGCCGACCTCGCCGCCACCGGCCTGATCGACGGCGTGACCACCAACCCCTCGCTTATCGCCAAGTCCGCCCGCCCCTTCGCCGAGGTGATCGCCGAGATCTGCGGCCTGGTCGAAGGCCCGGTCAGCGCCGAAGTCGTCGCCATCGATCACGCCACCATGGTCGCCGAAGGCCGCAAGCTCGCCAAGATCGCCGGCAATGTCGTCGTCAAGCTGCCGCTGACCTGGGACGGCCTGAAAGCCTGCCGCGAACTCTCGGAAGACGGCATCCCGGTCAATGTCACCCTCTGCTTCTCGGCCAACCAGGCGCTCCTCGCCGCCAAGGCCGGCGCGGCCTTCATCTCGCCCTTCATCGGCCGGCTGGACGACATCCATATCGACGGCATGGAGCTCATCGCCGAGATCCGCCAGATCTATGACAATTACCTGTTCGAAACCGAAATCCTCGCCGCCTCGATCCGCTCGCCCAACCATGTGAAGCTCTGCGCTCTCGCCGGCGCCGACGTCATGACCGCGCCGCCCTCCGTCATCCGCAGCCTCGCGACCCACCCCCTCACGGACAAAGGCCTCGAAACCTTCCTCGCCGACGCGAAGAAAGCCGGCATCACGGTCTGACTTTCACATAGAAGGCCCTCACCTCCCATTGCTTCGCAATGGGCCCCTCCTCTCCCGCGAGGCGGGAGAGGGGTTAAGTGGCGCGGCGCCTGAACCCCTCTCCCATGAAAATGGGAGAGGAGGGGCCCGCGCCAAAAGGGCGTGGGAGGTGAGGGCCTTTCTTTCTCTGTCACAAAGATGAGTGCACCCATGACCACCCCCCAGGCCCGCGTCCTCATCATCGCCGGCTCCGATTCCGGCGGCGGCGCGGGCATCCAGGCGGACATCAAGGCCGTCACCATGCTCGGCGGCTTCGCCATGACCGCCATCACCGCGATCACCGTCCAGAACACGCTCGGCGTCCATAATGTCTGGCCGGTGCCGGTCGAGGCCGTGACCGGGCAGATGCACGCCGTCCTCTCCGATATTGGCGCCGATGCCATCAAGACCGGCATGCTCGGCACAGCCCCCCTGGTCGAAGCCGTTGCCGAAGCCCTCCATGCTGAGGCCCCGCTCATCCCCCGCATCATCGACCCCGTGATGGTCGCCACCTCCGGCCACCGCCTGATCGACGAACGCGCCATCAGCGCCATCCGCGCCGAACTTGTCCCCCGCGCCCGCCTCGTCACGCCCAACGCGCCGGAGGCCGAAGTCCTCACCGGCAAGGCGGTCGACACGCTCGACGGCCAGCGCCGCGCCGCCGAGCGCCTGCTCGAACTCGGCGCCCATGGCGCGCTGGTCAAGGGCGGCCACATCGGCGGCGCGGTCATCCATGACGTGCTGCAGACAACCACCGGCGAATGGATCTTCGAAGCCCCCCGCATCGAAACCCGCGCCACCCATGGCACAGGCTGCACCCTCGCCTCCGCCATCGCCGCGCTGCTCGCCCAGGGCGTCAGCCTGCCGGAAGCGGTCGAGCGGGGCAGGGACTACCTCCTCGGCGCCATCCGCGAAGCCAAACCCTTCGGCAAGGGCCACGGCCCGGTGAACCATGGCTGGCTGCTGGACCGCGAAGATTGATCTTTCTACTGATTTGAGAACGCGTCACTCCCGACGGGCAAAGCCCGTCTGGGAGCCTATCTCCAGCCCTCACCTACCAATGCTGCGCAATGGGCTCCTCCTCTCCCACTGGGCGCAGGGCTGTCCGGGGAATGATTCACTTGGTCGCGGAGCATGACCGGCGCCGATTGGCGAATGCCTGTATTTTCGAGGTGTCTAGACTTGAAAAGGAAGGCCCGGCCATGCCGTTTGACCCTAGCGTGTTTGCCCGTTTGCTCAAGCCGATATCGCGTCGCCGGTTTTCGGCGTCTGTGGAACGCCACGACGCAGATGCGTATGATAAGAATTTCTCAAGCTGGGACCATCTTGTGGCGCTGGTTTTTGCGCAACTGTCTGGAGCTGGGAGCTTGCGCGGGCTGGAGGCGGGATGGGAGGCGAACGGGCATCACCATTACCATCTCGGTGCGGGGCGGATCGCGCGCTCGACCCTGTCAGACGCCTCCGGCCGGCGCCCGGTGGCGGTTTTTGAGGAAACCTTTTCAGACCTCGCCCGGCTTGCGGGCCGGCAGATGCGCCGGGCGAGCGGGCAGCTCGTCCAACTGATCGATTCCTCGCCCATCCCTCTCGGCACGCTGCATGCTGGCCGGGCCTTCAACGGGCGGATCAAAGGCGCCAAACTGCACCTGGTTTATGATCCGCAGGCGGACATCCCGCAGGTTGCCGGCATCACGCCGGCGAATGTCAATGACAT
>JBKBVT010000159.1:0-6079 GCA_046289305.1 Hyphomonas sp.
GGCCCGCATCTTCGAGGTCACCTGTGCCTTCGAGCGAAACCAGCACGCCGACATTGCCCATGCCGGGGGCAACGGCGTTGTGGATATAGGACGCGACACGGCCCGTGGAGGTGAGCCGCGCAAACCGGCGCAGAGTCATGTTCTCGCCGATCGTGGCGATCATCCGCTTGATCATGTCATCCACGGTGCCTTCGCCGTCTGGTGAGGGCGCGGCGGCCAGCGCATCGACATCGCCGTCAACGCCGAGGGCGACGTTGGCAATGCTGTCGAGGGCCTTCTGGAAGGTCTCGTTGCGGGATACGAAGTCCGTCTCGGCGTTCAGCTCGACGATGGCGCCCGTCTTGCCGTCTGCCGACACCTTCACAGCCACGAGCCCCTCAGCCGCGGCGCGGCCGGATTTCTTGGCCGCCTTGGAAAGACCTTTCGCTCGAAGCCATTCGGTCGCCGCTTCCTGGTCGCCATTGTTTTCGACGAGCGCTTTCTTGGCGTCCATCATACCGGCGCCAGTTTTCTCGCGCAGTTCCTTCACGAGTGCCGCAGTAATCTCAGCCATGAGACCATTCCTTCAGTTTGAGTTGTACCGGAGACGCTTCAGGCGCCGCCCGCTGCTTCTTCGTCTGCAACCTTGACGTCTGCTTCGGCGAGAGACGCGATGTCTTCCGCTGCGCCCAGATCCATGCCGAGGCCGGCAGTGGATTCGGCGAGACCGTCCAGAACCGCATCTGCAAACAGGTTGCAGTAGAGCGAGATGGCGCGCGCGGCGTCGTCATTACCGGGGAAGCCGTAATCGGCGTCCGACGGGTCGCAGTTGGTGTCAAGGACCGCCACGACCGGAATACCGAGCTTGCGGGCTTCCTGAACAGCGATGGCTTCCTTGTTGGTGTCGATCACGATGATCGCTGCCGGCAGACCGCCCATGTCCGCGATACCGCCCAGGGCGCGCTGCAGCTTGTCGCGGCGGCGCTCCAGATCGAGCAGTTCTTTCTTGGTCAGGCCGCTGCCGCCGCCGCTTTCGAACATCGCATTGAGTTCGCGCAGCTGCTTGATCGAGTTGGACACCGTCGTCCAGTTGGTCAGCGTGCCGCCCAGCCAGCGATGGTTCATGTAGTATTGAGCGCAGCGCGCGGCCGCTTCAGCGATCGGCTCCTGCGCCTGGCGCTTGGTGCCGACGAACAGAATCCGTCCGCCCTTGGCGACTGTGTCACGCACAAAAACCAGCGACTGGTGCAGCGAAGGCACCGTGTGCGACAGGTCCATGATGTGAATGCCGGAGCGCTCGCCGTAGATGTACGGCTTCATCCGGGGGTTCCAGCGGTGGGTCTGGTGTCCGAAGTGGACGCCAGCTTCCAGCAGCTGACGCATAGAAAAGTCAGGTAGGGCCATAGATTTTCTCCATCCGGTTGGCCGTCACGAGTGGAACTACGGGATAATCCCGTCGCACCGGATGCACCCGCGACATGGTTTCGATTGCCGCGCGTATACCTAATCCCGCCGGAACAGCAAGCCCCTAAAGACTGCACCGAACCTGCCCGATCAGGCAGCCTGGCCCGGATCAACCCGCTCCACGCCGGGGACCTCTTTCAGGGCCCGCTGGGCCCTGAGCCCGATCGTGTAGACTTTCGGCAGGCGAAGCGTGACCAGGCGCCCATCCTCGAGCGGCACTTCGAGGAAGATACTGCCCCGGTCCGGGGCCGCGACTTTCTCGAGACGGTCCACCACGCTGGCGAGTTCCTTGGGGCAAGTTCCCTGCGACAGGCGCACTTTCAGCGCGCCGGACGGGCGGGAGAGGCGCGCCGCTTCGAGCTCGATGGCCCGCTCGAGATTCAGCCGGAGCTCCTCGCCATTGAAACGCGGCGTTACGGTCAGGGCGACGGCTTTGCCAGGCTGGAGGAGGTCACCATGCTGCGCAAGGGCGTCGCTGAAGACCATAATCTCGACCTCGCCTGTGGGATCAGAGATTGTCAGGAACGCGAACTTGCCTTTCCGGCCCTGCTTGTCGTTGCGCATCCGCACGACGCCGATCATCTCGAGCGGCTTGCCGTCAACGGCCCGGTCCTGAAGCTCCATGGCGAGGGTCACGCGGTCCCGGTCGATGGCGGACAGGACATCGTCCAGCGGGTGGCCGGAGAAATAGAAGCCGATGGAGCGAAACTCCTCATCGAGTTTTTGCTGGCTGGTCCACGGCCTCGGCATCGGCAGTTCGGGCCGCAGGGCTGGCTCCGACCCACCGAACAAGCCGCCCTGCCCGCCGACCCGGTCCTCGGCCTTGCTGGCGCAATACTGGGCGAGCAGGGCGACGCCTGAGAATACGCGGGCCCGATTGGCTTCCAGACCATCCAGCGCGCCCGCACGCGCGAGGGATTCGAGCGCTTTCTTGTTGATCTGCCGCGGATCGACTCGTTCGGCGAAATCATACAGGTCGCGGAATGGGCCGGAGCCGTTCCGGATGGTCGCGACATGTCGCATCGCCTCTAGGCCCACACCCTTGATGGCGCCGAGCGCATAAACGATGCCGGTTTCATCCACATCGAAATCCGCCTGGCTCTGATTGATGTCCGGCGCTCGCACGGGGATGCGCAAGCGTTTAGCTTCCAGGAAGAAGGCTGCGAGCTTGTCGGTGATGCCGATATCCAGGCTCATGGAGGCGGCGATAAATTCCTTCGCGTAGTGGCATTTCAGGAAGGCGGTCTGATAGCCGATGAGGGCATAAGCTGCAGCGTGGGACTTGTTGAAGCCATAGCCGGCGAACTTCTCCATCGTGTCGAAGATTTCGTTGGCCAGCGGTTCGGCCATACCCTTGGTCGAGGCGGCGCCGTCCACAAAGCGGCGGCGCTGGGCGATCATCTCCTCGAGCTTCTTCTTGCCCATGGCGCGGCGCAGAAGGTCGGCCTCACCGAGTGAGTAGCCGGCGATCTCCTGGGCCATCCGCATGACCTGTTCCTGATAGACCGGCACGCCATACGTCGCTTCCAAGACAGGTTTCAGATCCGGGTGTTGGTAGCGGACGGAGGCAGGATCCTCCTTGCCCTGAACATATACCGGGATGTTCTCCATCGGGCCTGGCCGGTACAGCGAGATGATGGCGATCAGGTCTTCGATATTGTTTGGCCGGACACGTCGCAGCGTGTCGCGCATGCCAGCGCCTTCCAGCTGGAACACGCCGAGGGTTTCGCCGCTGGCCATCAGATCGAACGTGTCCGGATCATCGAGGCTCTGCCAGGCGGGGCCGACCTCTTTGCCCGCACGTGCTATGAAAGCGAGGGCGCGCTGAATGACCGTCAGGGTCTTCAGGCCGAGAAAATCGAACTTCACCAGCCCGGCCATCTCGGCGTACTTCATGTTGAACTGGGTGGCCGGGAGCTCCGCCCTCGGATCGTTATAGAGCGGTACGAGCTCGATCAGCGGCCGGTCTGCGATCACCACGCCAGCGGCATGTGTGCCGGCGTTGCGGTAAAGCCCCTCAAGGGAGCGGGCGATGTCGATCAACTCGCCCACGCGCGGGTCTGCGGCGATCTCGTCGTCAAACTTGGGTTCGCCGGCAATCGCTTCGTCCAGCGTGGGAGGCTTGGCCGGATTGAAAGGTATGAGCTTGGCCAGCCGGTCTACCTGGCCGTAGGGCATCTGCATGACCCGGCCGACATCGCGCACAACGGCCTTCGCCTGGAGCGTACCGAAAGTGATGATCATGGCGACGCTGTCGGCGCCGTATTTTTCCCGGACATAGCGGATGACCTCGCCGCGCCGTTCCTGGCAGAAATCGACATCGAAGTCCGGCATTGAGACACGTTCGGGGTTCAGGAACCGCTCAAACAGAAGGTCGAACCGCAGGGGGTCGAGGTCGGTGATCAGCAGGGACCATGCGACGAGGGAGCCCGCACCGGAGCCCCTGCCCGGCCCGACCGGAATGTCATTCGCCTTGGCCCATTTGATGAAGTCGGAAACGATAAGGAAATAGCCGGGAAACCCCATGCCGGCGATGACGCCAAGTTCATAGTCGAGGCGCTCGAAATAGGTCTCGCGTTCCGCATAGAGCCGGTCTGCCTGGATGAGGCGCTGTTCGAGGCCTTCACGCGCTTGAAGAGCGAGTTCTTCGGCTTCGGACCGGCCTTCCTTGCTGAAGTTCGGCAGGATGGGTTTGCGGGTTTCGGACCGGACGGCGCAGCGGCGCGCGATTTCGGCGGTGGTCGCGATGGCCTCTGGGAGATCCTCGAACAGGGCATCCATCTCGGCAGCGGTTTTCAGATATTGCGACGGTTCAACCCGTTTGCGGTCGTCCTGTCCGAGATATTCGCCATTCGCGATGCACATGAGTGCGTCGTGCGCGGTCGCATCGTCCGGTTTGATGAAGCGGGCGTCGTGCGAGGCCACCACCGGCAGGCCAAGGTCATAGGCCAGCCCGAGCAGGTCTGGCTCTGTGCGGATTTCGTCCTGGGTGCCGTGCCGGGTGATCTCGACATAGCAGCGGCCAGGATAGGCGGCGGCCAGCGTCGAAAGCTCCGTTCGAGCATCCGCCAACCGGCCCTTGAGGATGTGCCGGGCGACCTCGCCCTCTGCGCCGCCGGTTAGGAGTATGAGACCCTCGGTGTCTTCCAGCAGATATGATTTCAGCAGTTTCGGGACACCATCTGCGGCATCGAGATAGGCCTTGGACGACAGGTACATCAGCCGGCGATAACCCACCTCGTCCTGCGCATAGAGCGAGAGCCGAGTCGGCAGCGTTTTGGGGGCGCCGTCCGTAACATCGAAACAGCAGGCCATAATCGGCTGCACACCGGCATCGGAAAGCGTCAGAGACAGTTCTAAGGCGCCGAACAGGGAGTTGCGGTCGGTCACGGCCAGCGCGGGCATGCCCTGTTGCTTGCACCATTTCGCCAGATCGTACGGCGTGATCATGCTTTCCAGGAGCGAATAGCTGGAGCGCACTGCGAGATGGACGAAAACCGGACGACCCATGCGAACCTCCTTAAGCCCGCCCATTGTCACACCGAATCAGCGCTCCCGGAAGCGGCAGCGGCCGCGAACTCCACAGGCGATCGGCCCGTATAGTCGACGAGCTTACCGGCTTCGAGCGTCAGGATGCGGTCCATATGCCGGGTCAGCGAGAGGTTGTGGGTCGCCACGAGGACACCGGCGCCCTCTTCGCGCACCATCTTAATCAGCGCGGCAAACACCCGCTCGGTCGTGGCGGGATCGAGATTGCCGGTCGGCTCATCGGCGATGACAAGGCGAGGATCATTGGCAAGCGCCCGGGCGATCGCCACGCGCTGCTGCTCGCCGCCGGACAGCTGTCCCGGCTGATGAAAGGCGCGTTCTTCCAGCCCCATTTCCGCCAGAAGGCGGGACGCCCTCTCGCGAGCCGCCTTCTTACTCACGCCTGCGATCATCAGCGGCATCGCGATATTGTCGATCGCGTTGAACTCCGGCAGCAAATGGTGGAACTGGTAGACGAAGCCGATCTTGCGGCGGCGGATGGCCGTGCGGCCATTATCATTTAGTTTCAGGCAGTTGATGCCGTCCAGGAAGATCGAGCCGGCTTCTGGACGCTCGAGCAGACCCGCCGTGTGCAGCAGCGTCGACTTGCCGGAGCCAGACGGACCGACGAGGCCGACCAATTCGCCTGGCGCAATGCGAAGATCAGTTCCCTGCAGGACGCGCAGCTCGCCTGCCTCCGTCTTGTAGGTGCGTTCGATACCCTGAAGTTCCAGAACCGGCGCGCTCATCACTCGAACCTCAAAGCTTTGACCGGGTCCTGGGACGAGGCCCAGGTCGCCGGAATGAGGGAGACGAACATCGACATAAGCAAAGCATAGGCACCGGTGCTAATGACCTCGCCCCAGTCGAGCACGGCGGGGAGATGATCGAGTCCGTACTGTTCGGCCGGGAAGACTTCACCATCAATCGCCATGTTGATGAGCGCTTCGATGGGGCCGATGTTGAGAATGAACAGGATGCCGACCGCCATGCCGAGCGCAGCGCCGAGTGAGCCGAGCACGGTGCCAACCATCAGGAACACGCGCATTACCCCGCCCCGGCTGAGGCCGATGGTGCGCAGGATCGCGACATCCCGCGTCTTGTTATT
>JBKBVT010000160.1:0-5845 GCA_046289305.1 Hyphomonas sp.
ACAGACGTTCATTGCGGGCCTGCGCTGCGGGGAACTCACCGCGCCCTGGATCATCGAAGGCGCCATGAACCGGGCGGCCTTCGAGGTCTATGTCGAAACCCAACTTGCCCCGACCCTCTCGCCCGGCGATGTCGTCATCCTCGACAATCTCAGTGTTCACTACAGCCAGCGGGCCGCCGACGCGCTGGCCGGACGCGGCGCCTGGTTCCTCTATCTGCCCAAGTACTCTCCCGACCTGAACCCGATCGAGATGGCCTTCTCAAAGCTAAAAGCCCATCTGCGCGCCGCCGCCGCCCGAACCTTCGAGGACCTCAACAATGCCATCGGCGATATCTGCAAACTCTACGAACCAGAAGAATGCTGGAACTACTTCAAAGCAGCAGGATACGCGTCCATATGAAAGTGCGAGGCTCTAGTCTTCGGCAATGGCGGTGGTCGCATCGGCCACGAAAGCGGCCACTTCCGACACGCAGGCCCGGCCGGCATCGGTGAGGGCCTTGGCGCGGGCGGGGTTCGAGGCGTCGAGCGCAACGGCCGATGTGGCAACCGTCGTCTGGCTGAGCACCGTGCGGCGGCGGCCTTCCAGCAGCGTCGCTTCGAGGCGGCAGCGGGCGGTGTTGCCACTGAGCGTGAAGTCGGAAATTCGCCAGGCGAGTTCATACCGGGCCGGCGCGCCGGTGTCGGATGGCACGGCGACATGGCTCCCCTGCCCGCCCAGCGTATCGAGGAGCGCGGTCTGCATCATGCTAGTTGCACTGTCCGTCCACTGAATGCCGCGGACGATGCGCAGGGCGCCGGTCGCATCCTCCACCGCGATCTGCCGACCCGAAAAGAGACGTGAGGCTTCCGGCTCGCGCACGACCAGGGTCGCGTTTAGCGTATGCGCGGATTCCATCGGGCCGAAACGGTAGAGCGCCTCGGGCGTCTCGGGCTGCGGGATGACATTGACGCAGGCCCCAAGCAGCGCCGGAAGCCCGGCGGCCAGGACAGCAAGTTTCACGGCGCGGATCATCGGCGTCTCTCCTCATAAGGTAGCGGGTCGCCGGTGACGAAGCCCTGCGGGTTGCGTTCGATCTCGCGGGCCATCCGGTCCATGCGGCTGATCAGCAGGCGGAAGTCATCGGCGGCGGTCCCGGTGCTTTCGAAGGCATTGACCGCCGGCCCCTCGATCAGCGCCGCGGTGGCGGTAACGGCTCGGGTCGCCTCGTCTAGCGTGTTGGTGGCGGAGCGCGCCATGCGGCGAACGTCAGACGTCAGCTCACGGATGTCCACCATCGCCACTTCGATGTTCTCGTTGGCGGACTTGCCGAGGTCTTCCAGTTCGCGCGAGGCGGCTTCGAAGGCGGTGGCCGCTTCGGATACATCCTCAAGTGTGGTCGCCAGGTTGGCCATGATGCCATCCTCGGCCGCCAATTGTTCCGTGAACCGCTCGATGTTGCGAAGCGTGCGACCGACCGACTCGATATTCTCGTCGGTGAGGATCATGTTGACGCGTTCAAAGGTCATGTTGGCCCGGCCGAGGGCCTGCGCGCCGCCGGCCACGATCTGATCGACCAGCGTGCGCTCGGAGGGAATGATCGGCACCGGCTCGCCCGGGCGGGCCTCCAGCATCGGGCCTGTGCCGGCGGTGATCTGGACGAAGGTGGCGCCTGTGATACCGGCGAGCTGGATGCTGGCGGTGGAGTCTGTGCGGATCGGCGTATCGCGGGAGACGCGGACGCGGGCGCGCACCTTGGAGGTCTCGAACCGGTCGACCCGGACGGTCGCCACTTCGCCGACCTTGATGCCGATATAGCGCACGGCGGCGCCCTGTTCGAGCGAGACCGGCCCTTCGAACACGATGTCATAGGTGTCATAGTTGCGCCGGTATTCCGACTGGCCGAACCAGAGCACGAAACCCGCCGCCAGCGCCGTCGCGAGTACGACGAGCGCCCCGATGAGTGCGTAATTTGCCCGTGTTTCCATGGTTTCTACCTAGCCCCTTTCAGTGGCCCGCGGCGGCCGCGCGGCCGCGCGGTCCTCCGAAATATTCCTGTATCCAGGGATGATCATAACGCCGGAGCTCCTCGATCGTGCCCGTAGTGAGGACCTTTTTCTCTCCGATGACGGCAATCCGGTCACACACGGCATGCAGCGTATCGAGGTCATGCGTGACGAGAAAGACCGTCAGGCCGAGGGCCTGCTGGAGGTCGCGGATGAGCTGGTCGAAGGCGGCAGCAGTGATCGGATCAAGCCCGGCGGTGGGCTCATCGAGGAAGACAAGCTCGGGATCAAGCGCCAGTGCACGGGCGAGCGCCGCCCGTTTGCGCATGCCGCCGGAGAGGTCCGACGGGTACTGATCGCCGGAGCGGGCGGAGAGGCCCGCCATCTGGATCTTCATGTCGGCAAGCGCGTGGCGGAGCTCCGGGCTGAGGCCGGTATGCTCGCGCATCGGCACCATGACGTTTTCGCGCACGGTGAGGTTCGAGAACAGCGCGCCGTCCTGAAACATGATGCCCCAGCGGCGTTCGACCGCGATCCGGTCCTCGCGCGACAGGCTTTCGAGCCGCTCGCCGAGCACCTGGACGCTGCCTGAGGCGGGCTGTTTCAGGCCGACAATGGCGCGCAGCAGGACGGACTTTCCGCCCCCGGACGGGCCAATGATGCCGATGACTTCGCCGCGTTTGACGTCGAGATCCGCGCCGTCGAGCACGACATTCTGCCCGAAGGCGACCTTGAGGTCGCGGATGCGGATGGCGGAGGCGGCGCTCATAGGCCGAGCTCCATGTAGAAGATGGCGAACAGCGCATCGATGACGATGATCGCGAACAGGGCCTGGACCACGGAGCGCGTGGTGGACTGGCCGAGCGCCTGGACGCTGCCGCCGGTCTGCAGGCCCTGCCGGCAGGCGATCAGCGCCACGACGAGGCCGAAGACAGGCGATTTCGACATGCCGATCCAGAACTGGTCGAGCGGCACGGAATTGCGCATCCGCTCCAGGAAGACCCAGGGATTGATGTCGAGCGCCGACCAGGCGACCATCATGCCGCCGGCAATGCCGGCGAGCGTCGCGACGAAGGTGAGGATTGGCGTCATGATCACCATGGCGATGACGCGCGGGGCGACGATGACTTCCATCGGCTTCAGGCCGAGGGTCTGCATCGCATCGATTTCCTGGCGCATCTTCATCGAGCCGATCTGGGCGGTGAAGGAGGAATTGGTGCGCCCGGCGAGCACGATGCCGGTCAGCACGACGCCGAATTCGCGCAGCATCGAGAAGCCGATCAGCTCGATCGTGTAGATCTCGAGGCCAAAGTCGCGCAGCGAGGTGGCCCCGATGAAAGCGACGACCATGCCGACGAAGAAGGAGAGGAAGGCGATGATGGGCATGGCGTTGAAGCCGGACTCCTCCATCACCGAGATGATCGAGGTCCAGCGCAGTTTCCTGGGCTGGACGATCAGCCGGCCGATGGTGGCAACTGTCTCGCCGAGGAAGGTGAGGTTGGCCGTGACTTCGCGCAGGAACTCCATCGAACCGCGGCCGATCCGTTCGAACATGCTGATGAGACCGGCGCGGGGTTTGTGGACCCGCTCAGCCGGGTCCGCATAATCATGGACCTGCGCCAGGAGGTTTGCAGCGGCGGCGTGTTCGCCCACAATCTGGGCCGGCAGGGCGCCGGCGGCGCGCAGCGTGCGGTCGATCAGGAAGGCGCCCGAAGTGTCGAGACGGCCGAGGCCGGAGACATCAACGCGCAGGCCGCCAGGCGCCTCAACGGCGCGCAGATCGGCATCGACATGGTGAATCGTCGCAACTGTCCAATCCCCGCCAAGGCGGAGAACAGACCCTTCATCGCTCGCTTCAAGCGTGAATTCGGGGACAGTCTGGTTAAGCATCTTCTGATCCTTGCCTGACCTTTCTAGCAAAACATGCTTAAGGACGGCCTTCGTACTACCAACTCAATTCACCTCACGGGATTAACCAATGGCACATATCCGGCTCGGGCTTGCCCCTGTCTCTGCACCTCTCAAGGCGGCCTTCGCGATCTCGCGCGGGGTGAAGACCAGCGCCGAGACGGTGCGGGTGAGCCTTGAGGCGGGCGGAAAGACCGGACGCGGCGAGAGCGTGCCCTATGGGCGCTATGGCGAGACGGTGCAGTCGGTGATGGCCGAGATCGAGGCGGCGCGGGCCGAGATCGAGGCCGGGATCAGCCGCGAGGCCCTGCAGGCGCGGATGAAGCCGGGCGCGGCGCGCTGCGCGGTGGACTGCGCGATGTGGGACCTGGAGGCGAAGCAGGCGGGCAAACCGGTCTGGCAGCTGGCGGGCCTGCCGGAGCCGAGGCCGGTGGAGACAGCGGTGACGATCAGCCTCGATACGCCGGACGCGATGGCGGCGGCAGCCAAGGCGGCGCCGGGGCGGCTGCTCAAGCTCAAGCTTGGCGGACCGGAGGACCTCGCGCGGATCGAGGCGGTGCATGGCGCGCGGCCCGAGGCGCGGCTGATCGTGGACGCGAATGAGGGCCTCGCCCCGGCGGATCTGCCGGCCCTGGTGGCGCGCGCGGCGGGGCTGGGCGTCGTGCTGATCGAGCAGCCCTTCCCGGCCGGGAAAGATGAGGCGCTGATGCGGCGGCCGGGGGCGGTCGCGATCTGCGCCGATGAAAGCGCGCATACGAGCGCGGATATCCAGACACTTGCCCGGTCTTATGACGCGGTGAATGTGAAGCTCGACAAGGCCGGCGGGCTGACCGAGGCACTGGCGATGGTGCGCGCGGCGCGGGTGGCCGGCATGGGCGTGATGGTCGGCTGCATGGTGGCGGGCTCGCTCTCGATGGCGCCGGCGGTGCTGCTGGCGCAGCTGGCGGACGCGGCGGATCTGGATGGGCCGCTCTGGCTGGCGGAGGATATCGCGGGCGGCTTGGTGTATACAGACGGAATGGTTGCGCCGCCGGGGGCTGGGCTTTGGGGGTAACACAGCTCCGCTCATCCCCGCGGAGGCGGGGATCTAGTCAGGCAGTCCTGGACCTCCCGAGATTCCCGCCTCCGCGGGAATGAGCGGAGGTTGGATTTGTATCTTGATATTGAGCGTATACCGCAGTATACAATCATCCTGTGTTCGAGATTGAGCAGACCGGGGCCTTTGAGGCGTGGTTTGGGCGGTTGCGGGATACACGGGGGCGGGCGCGGATTGAAGCGCGGCTTAGTGTGATTGCGCAGACCGGCCATTTTGGTGATGTGCGGCCGGTCGGGTCGAACGTCTTTGAACTGCGCTTCCATTTCGGTCCCGGCTACCGTGTCTATTACACGATGCGGGGGAGCCGGCTGGTTCTGCTTCTGGCCGGGGGCGACAAGGCCTCGCAGGCGCGGGACATCAGGAACGCCATCGCATTGGCCGAGGAGCATTGAGCATGACAGACAAAGCGAAGACCCGCCCTTTCCGGTTTGGCGAGGCTGTGAAAACAGCGGAGGACGCCCGCACCTATATTGATGCGGCGCTTGAAGAAGTTGGGCCGGAGCATCTGAAAGCCGTGCTGCGGGGGATTGCGGAGAGCGAAGGCATGACCGCGCTGGCGGAGCGCGCGGGGATCACGCGGGCCGGTCTCTACCGGGCGCTCAGCGATGAGGGGGATCCGAAGCTCTCGACCCTGACGGCGGTGCTGGATGCGCTGGGGTTGCGGCTTACGATTGTGCCGAAGGAGGCGGTTTAGGTCGGGGCGGCCTCCCGAGGTCCCCGCCTGCGCGGGGATGAGCGGGTTTTTTTTTTAGCGTAGGGTGGGTTGAGGCATCGCCGATACCCACCGTCCACGGTCGCAAGACGCGGTGAGGAAAGGTGGGTATCGCTTCGCTCAACCCACCCTACGGAGTGTGCGGG
>JBKBVT010000161.1:0-5641 GCA_046289305.1 Hyphomonas sp.
GGAAAACGATCCACCGGATCGTTTTCTGATCCTCCTCATACCTTGAAAGCCGGGCTGTGGTTCCGGCGGGGTCGTCTTGCCATGGTCTTCTCCTCGCTTGCAGCATCATGCCGCTGTTGCGCAGAAAATCCACTTGTCCCGGCTGTTCAGATTTCTGGAACCACCTCTAGGGTCGCGGCATCTACGACAACATGCGCACGGCTGTTGATCGGGTCGGCTGCGGCAAGGAGCGACAGGTCAACATGCACTTCCTCGCCATGACGAACTACTATGGGCGGACCGCCTGTAGACACCCCACAGGCGCTGACATTGCGGCGCGAGCCCAAGGCGAATGTCGCACGCTATGACGACCTGTGCGCCCAGGTCGCCGGAGGGCGCCATGCGCAATGATCCTGCCAGCTGCGCCATCGTCATCATGCTGCGGAGCCTGAAGATGTATGGCATGGCCCAAGCCGTCACCGACCTGATCGAGCAGGGAGCGCCGGCGTTTGAAGCAGCCATCCCGATGCTGTCGCAGCTGCTGAAGGCAGAACTGGCCGAGCGCGAAGTGCGCTCGATCGCCTATCACATGAAGTCCGCCCCGCCGACACGGGCCTCGGACCAATGGCGGCACCATGTCGGCACCCGGCCTACAAGGACCTCGCCGGCTTCGACTTCGCCGCCAGCGAGATCAACGAGGCCACGGTCCGAACCCTGCACCGTTGCGAGTTCATGGACGGTGCCCAGAACGTGGTCCTGATCGGCGGCCCGGGAACCGGCAAGACCCATGTTGCCACCGCCCTCGGCATCCAGGCCATCGAACATCACCGCCGCAAGGTTCGCTTCCTGTCGACCATCGAACTGGTCAATGCCCTCGAACAGGAAAAGGCCAAGGGCAAGGCCGGGCAGATCGCGGAAGGCCTGACCAAGCTCGACCTCGTGATCCTCGACGAGCTGGGCTATCTGCCCTTCAGTGCCTCTGGCGGGGTGCTGCTGTTCCACCTGCTGAGCAAGCTTTACGAACGCACCAGCGTCGTGATCACCACGAACCTCAGCTTCAGTGAATGGGCCACGGTCTTCGGCGACGCAAAGATGACCACCGCCTTGCTCGACCGTCTTACCCACCGCTGTCCCTCGCCATTGGGCTCGGACCAATGGCGGACAATGGCTCGACCTTGAAACCGGCAACGACAGCTTCCGCTTCAAGGCCAGTTCAGCTGCCGCAGCCCGAAAAAGAGAGGGGAAAAGCGATGCCTTGACCTCACCCTGACCCGAAAATCATACTCAAAGGTGGCTCATGTATGGATACCCCCGTTCGTGCAAGTCGGATTTTGAACGGCGTTGACGTGTGATCGGGTGCGGTCATGTATCAGGCCTGTTGTGCGGCAATCACATGACCGCTGGCCGGTATGGAACTGCGCGGTTCTGGTGCGAGATCACTTCTACGGGCTCGAAGCCCACTGACCCGGATGCGTTCCCAGAGCCGATGTTACCGATCTTTGTCCTTACTGCCCTGAGACCTCCTCACACGCCGACGCCCCGCCCCTGGCTGTCCGACCGTCGTCAGACGATAGCCAGGGGCGGATCTCTGTAGACTTCTTTCCTGGTCTCCATGGCCCAAAGGATGCGGGCCATCTTGTTGGCGAGCGCAATGGCGACAACCATGCGGGGCTTGCGCAACAGCATGGCATGAAGCCAGGAGCCCGGGGCAGCGCCCTTTCGGCCGGCCCAGCGAATGACCGACATTGCCCCCGTGATCAAAAGTCGCCGGATATCACGCTGGCCCATTTTGGAGGTGCGCCCCAAAACCTGTTTCCCTCCGCTGGAATGTTGGCGCGGCACAAGCCCCAGCCATGCGGCAAAATCCCGGCTCTTCTGGAACACCGTCAACGTGGAGGCAAAGGCTTCGATGGCCATGGCAGTGATTGGCCCAAGGCTGGGCATCGTCATCATCCGCGATGACGCATCAGACTGTGCGGCGTCCTTCTTCAAGACTGCCTCCAGTGAGGTGATCTGAGTCGACAAGATCGTGATCTGCGCAAGATAGAGCCGCGACATCTCGATCACTAATGGCTCGATGTCATTATCAGGCTCATTGATCAGCCGTTGGATGCCTGGCAGGTTCCACACCCCCTGTGGGGCAACAATCCCATGCTCCGCGGTAATCCCCCCCGAAAGTAAGGGGCTGCATAAGTAGAATTTTCTCGGCATGATGCATGAGGAGATTTCGAATGAAGACAAGCAGATACACGGAGGCACAGATCATCGCGATCCTGCGTCAGGCCGAAGGCGGTGTGCCGGTGGCCAAGCTGTGCCGTGAGCATGGAATGAGCAACGCCTCGTTCTACAAGTGGCGGGCCAAGTATGGCGGCATGGATGCGTCCCTGATCAGCCAGATGAAGGCCATGGAAGATGAGAACCGGCGGTTGAAGCGGATGTATGCGGACCTGAGCATGCAGGCGGATTTGCTTAAGGAAGCGCTCGGAAAAAAGTAGGCGGGCCATCTCAACGCGAGCTATGCCCGAAAGTTGGTGACGACGTGATCAGGCGGCTTTGATTTCGTGCTTGATCCCGTCGCGGAATTCAACCCCCTGGATGATTTCGGGCAGACGATTTTGACCATCGAGCTTGCGCCACTTCTTCTTGGCTGACAGCATCAACTGGTGTGTCATCGCCAGTGCCGTCTGGCGGCTCAGGCAGCCCTTGGTCTTGGTTGTTCGGTGGCGGACGGTCGCGAAGGTGCTTTCGATCGGGTTCGTCGTTCTGATGTGCTTCCAGTGCTCGGCTGGAAAATCATAGAACGCCAGCAAATCGGCGCGGTCTTTGGTCAGGCATTTGACCGCCCGGTCGTATTTCACACCGTAGGCTTCGACGAAGAAATCGAAGGCGGCGTCGGCGTCGGCCTTGGTTTCCGCCATCCAGATGTCTTTCAAATGCGCCTTGGCCTTGGGCTGGACCGACTTCGGCATTGCGTTCAGGACGTTGGCGGTCTTGTGGACCCAGCAGCGCTGAACGCCGGTCTTGCCGTAAACCTCATGCAGCGCCGCCCAGAACCCCATGGCCCCATCGCCCACGGCCAGCTTTGGCGCGGCCTCCAGCCCCCGGCGCTTCATGTCCAAGAGCAGCTCGCGCCAGCTTTGGGTGCTCTCGCGAAAGCCGTCGATCAGGCCCAGAACGTCTTTGTTGCCCCATTCATCGGCACCAATAATCACCAGCATACATTGGCGATCCTCGTCCATCCGGGGCGTGAAGTAGACGCCGTCCGCCCAGAAGTAGACATAGCGCCGCGCTGACAGATCGCGCTTGGACCAGCGTTCATAGTCGTCCCACCAGTCGGCCTTCAGCCGGGTGATGGTGCTGGCCGACAATCCGGGCGCGTCTGGTCCCAAGAGCGCGGCCAGGGCTTCAGAGAAATCGCCGGTCGAAATGCCTTTCAGGTAAAGCCAGGGCAGCAGTTCCTCGATCGACTTGGCCCGTCGGAGATACGGCGGCAGGATCGTCGAGGTGAACCGCAGCCGCCCGCCCTCCGGTGCCCGATCCCGCACCCGCGGCACCTTTACCGGCACCGCGCCAATCCCGGTCTGAATATCCCGCTCGGGCAGATGACCATGACGGACGAGACGGCGGCGGCCAGCCCCATCGGTCTGATCGGCATGGGCAGTCAGAAACACATTCAACTCGGCCTCGACAGCCTGTGCGATCAACTCCCGCGCCCCTTGGCGCAGCAGATCCGTCAGCGGGTCGGGAGAAAATCCTTCTGGCGCGCGAAACGCGACAACCGTATCCTTCGTCATGTGGCATATCCTTTTCTCTGCGAGAACTGCGGCGCGTCAACAACGCCTTGATATGCCACCCAATCCCCCCGTCACCAACTTTCAGCTATAGCTCGGCTTTGCGGTCCTTGCGATAGAAATAGCCATGGTCGATGAGCTCGCTTGGCCATGGATCGACGTGATAGCCGCGCCCATTGAACAAGCCGCGCCGCGCGAGAACCGAAGGCGAAAAGTCCGATCTGGACAGATGCCAGCCATGACGCTCGCCGAACAGCACGGCCAGCCGCTGGCGCGTGGCACGCAAATCCTGTTGCAGGGCGCTGATGCGGGGATAGCGTTTCTCTTCGCGCAGCTTCTCCTGGAACTCGCTTACCGCGCTGGCGAGAGCGGCGATTTCGTCATGTCTGCTTGCAGCCTGCTGGAGGGCGATGGGTCTGTTCATGCTGCGAGCCTCTTGGTTTTCAGGTTGGCATAGGTTTCGCCGGTGTCAGTCAGCACGGCATTGGCGCCGGTGAACTGCTGCCAACGCTCGATAGCCACGTCGACATAGGCCGGGTTCAATTCGATCCCGAAGCAGACGCGGCCCGTGGTCTCGGCGGCGATCAGCGTGGTGCCCGATCCCATGAAGGGTTCAAACACCGCCTGACCCGGGCTGGAGTTGTTCAGGATCGGGCGGCGCATGCATTCGACCGGCTTTTGCGTGCCGTGAACAGTGGTAGCATCCTGGTCCTTGCCGGAGATGTGCCAGAGGGTGGTCTGCTTGCGATCCCCGGCCCAATGGCCCTTGCCCTTGACGCGCACCGCATACCAGCAAGGTTCGTGCTGCCAGTGATAATCGCCCCGGCTTAGAACAAGGCGATCCTTTGCCCAGATGATCTGCGACCGCACCGCGAAACCTGCCGCAACCAGGCTTTCGGCCACGGTCGAGGAGTGCAGCGCCCCATGCCAGACATAGGCCACGTCGCCGGGGAACAGCGCCCAGACTTCGCGCCAGTCAGCCCGGTCGTCATTCAGCACCTTGCCGGTGCGCTTGGTCTTGGCGGCACCGGCCTGGTTGCGCCAGGACGGATCATACTCGACGCCGTAGGGCGGGTCGGTGACCATCAGCAGCGGGCGCACGTCGCCAAGCAATCGCACGACCACATCTGCCGATGTGCTATCGCCGCAGATCAGCCGGTGCGACCCTAGCTGCCAGAGGTCGCCCGCCATAGACACCGGCGTGATCGGCGGCTCCGGAATGTCGTCCTCACCCTCGACCGCGCCGCCTTCGGCCTGATCCGGGTCGCGCAGCAGCGCGTCCAAGTCTTCGTCGGCGATGCCAAGCAGAGACAGGTCGAAATCCTCGGCCAGAAGGCTCGCGATCTCGTCGCGAAGCATGGCCTCGTCCCACTCGCCCAACTCGGTCAGCTTGTTGTCGGCGATCCGGTACGCCCGGCGCTCGGCTTCATCTAAGTGGCCGAGCCGGATCACCGGCACGTCCTTCAGCCCCAGCATGATGGCGGCCAACACCCGGCCGTGCCCGGCGATCAGCTCGCCGTCGTCGGCTACAAGGCACGGCACGGTCCAGCCGAACTTCGCCATGCTGGCGGCGATCTTGGCGACCTGGTCCGTGCCGTGGATCTTGGCATTGCGCGCATAGGGGCGCAGCCGGTCAATCGGCCAGGATTCAATCTGGCTCGGTGCAAAGACCAGGTCCATCAGGATGCTTCCATTTGGGGCAGAGCGGACATGCCGAAGCGCACCGGCGAGAAGGCCAGCGCGTACTTCAGGATCCGCGTTGTCGGTAAAACGAAAGCGCCCGCGAGGGGATACCTCCGGGCACTATTCTTCGATGATCAAGGGGTACGTCAAGGGGGGCACCTGTGTCAAACGAAAAATGCACGCGGATT
>JBKBVT010000162.1:0-5631 GCA_046289305.1 Hyphomonas sp.
GCTGCCAGCGGGCACCTGATGGGCGCGCGCCGTGGTGATGATCAGGCCGCTGGCCCGGCGCATCTCCTCATGCAGCACGCCCACGGCATTGCTGGTATGGTCGTCTGAGCGAAATGAATTGGAACAGACGAGCTCGGCGAGCTGGTCAGTCTGGTGGGCCTCCGTGCCGCGCACCCCGCGCATTTCATGCAGGATGACGGGGACACCGGCCGAGGCGATCTGCCAGGCCGCTTCGGAGCCGGCCATGCCGCCGCCGATGACGTGAATGGGTTTGAGGGTCATGCCAGCGAAATGAGCCCCCCGCCGGGGCGCGTCAAGATGGCGTTTGCGGGGCAGGGGTGCTGGGGTTAGGTCTCGCCCGCGCGAAAGCAGCTTGTAAGTGTAATGAGATGACTGACCGGATTGCCGTTATTCCCCTGATCGCGGAGGCTTGGCGCGGTGCTGCCAAGGCGCTGATGCCGGCGTTGCCGTGGCTCGCGCTGCTGGCGATTGCCGCGGGGGTCTATTCACTTGGGCTGCGTTCGGATTTTGGCCTCTGGATGCCGCTACTTGGTGCGCTGGCGACCTTCGGTGCCGGGATCGAACTTTCCCGACGGGTCTACGCTGCGCTAGGGACTGGTGCCAAAGGCAGCTTGCTGCCGCTCGCGCATGCCAATCTCGCCGTCTATGTCGCCTTCCTGTTCATCGGCTTCTTTGTCGGCTTTTTTCTGCTGATCCTGCCCGGCATCCTGATCGAGGCAGCGGGCCAATACACCATCGACGCGGACTCGCCGCCCGCCCTCGTGCAGGAAGCCTTCCTCGCCATGCTCGGTACACCATATGGCGCGATGTATCTGCTGGTCTGCGCACTTGGAACGATCTTCCTCCTCTGGGCGGCGTTGCGGCTCACTCTGTTCGGCGCGGCCACCGCTGCGAGCGGCGAGGCGATGGTGTTCCGCACCTGGCGATGGACGCGCGGCGCCGTTCTGCGCCTCGGCGCGGCGAGCCTTGTCACCCATGTCCTGCCCTTCGCCTTTGCTGTGGCGGCGAACACCGCGCTGCACGCTATCCTGCCGGATACCGGGCCGGGCTATTTCATCTCCGGGGCCGCCGGCATCCTGCTGCTCGCGCCGTTTTTCCTGGCCGGCCACGGCCTCGCGGCGGCTGCGCTGTCCCGCCTGAAACCTGCCGAAAACGTGGCAGTTGATGAGGCCGGCGCTTCGGGCTAGGGCTGTCCCAAGGTCAAGCCGTCAGGGGACGCGTTATGGCATATGGCTTCACGTTCGAGCGGGCGCTGTCATCGCCCTTCGTTGCGCCGCATTTCAGCACCTTTCCCTGGCTCTTTGGCGCCGCATACGCGGCCTGTTACCTCGCCGTATTCGGGCTGCTCGCGCTCATCGGCGCGCGCGATCTTACCGAGTGGGTCACAGCGCTGGAGGCCCTGCCGGATACGGTCAGTCCGGACGCCGCCGCGAGCCTCATGCTCGATACTGTCCTGCAGCTGCTGCCGCTTGTGCTTATCAGCGGTCTTGCGGCCTGGGCGCTCTGGGCAATGTTCGAGACCGCCTCTCAGCGCCGCTATATCTGGGGCCAGAAGTTTTCGCTCGGCTTCGGCGCGGACGAGGCGCGGATGATGGTGGTTGGTCTGCTTTGGGGCCTCCTGGGCGTCGCCGTCTTCATCATCCCCGTCGTGATCGTGTTCGGAGGTGTCTTCGCGCTGCTGAGCGAGGTGGCGTCCGGAACGGATCCTGATGAAATTGAAGGGCGGATCGTAGCCACCGTGTTCGGTGCATTCGGCCTGATGCTGCTGGTCTATCCCTTATATGTCTTCCTCGCGACACGGCTTGCGCCCTGTTTCGGCCTCACGGTGAAGGACAAACGCATCCGCTTTCTGGAAGCCTGGGGCGTGTCGCGGGGCCGGTTCTGGCCGATCCTTGGGGCTTATGTGATCCTCGCCGTCGGAGGCGGGTTTGCGATCCAGATGGCGCAGGGGATCGGGCAGCTGGTCCTGATGCCGGTTTTCATGTTCGGCGTCTCCGGGCCGGAGCCGACGCCGGAACAGATGACAGCCTATTTCACCTCCGCCGGCTTCCTGATCCCGGTGGCGATCTTCATGTATTTCTTCCTCTTCCTGCAGGGCGTCCTCCAACATGCGGTCGGCGCACCTGCCGCGCTGGCGGCCCGCTTTGATCCGAAAGGCAGCGTGGAAGATATCGACCGAATAGCTGCCTTCACCTGATTTGGGAGCGCCCTGATGGACACGCGAAAATTCTCTATCTCAAACGCGGTGACGCATTTTCTCTGGACGCCGGGACCGCGCGGCTTTCTCCTCGCCTTCGTGCTGGCCTACATGGTCATGAGCCTCGCCAGCCAGGCCTTGAGCCTGTTTTTTCAGGCCGAGACTTACGCCATCTATGTCCGCGTCTTCACGGAGGGCGGCGGAGACATCGCGCCCTATGTGGACGAGATCAACGAGGCCTCGATGCTGGGCAGTCTCGGCTCACTCGTGCTGTTGCCGGTGGCCTTGTTGGCCTGGACGGTGTTCGAGGCCGCCAGCCAGCGCCGCTATATCCACGGGGAGGGTTTCCGCCTGCGCGTCGGCGCGGATGAGGGCCGCCTCGCCGTGGTCGCGCTGATCTGGATCGCGCTGCTGATCGCGGGCTATATCGGGCTACTGATCATCGTGCTCGTGCCATTCGGCATCGGGGCGCTCCTCGGCGGTGTCGGGGTGGGCGGCGTGCTTGCCGGACTGTTCACGCTGGCCGGCCTAATTGCCATGGTCTGGCTGTTTGCCCGCCTCTCACCGGCTGGAGCGCTGACGATACGTGACCAGCAGATCCGCTTCTTTGAGGCCTGGCGTGTCACGCGGTTCTGCAGCGGCCGACTTTTGGCGAGCTACCTCCTCCTTCTGCTGATCATTGCCGTCATCAACATCATAGTGTTCG
Organism: Hyphomonas sp.; assembly: GCA_046289305.1. Classification (GTDB taxonomy): domain Bacteria; phylum Pseudomonadota; class Alphaproteobacteria; order Caulobacterales; family Hyphomonadaceae; genus Hyphomonas. The sequence goes on from JBKBVT010000162.1 coordinate 2,925, forward strand.
GCCTGCTGCTCGTGTTGGGACTCGCCATCCTGTCGCCAGTCCTGTCCGGTAGCGACGTTCAGGCGGACGCCGTCTTCGCGGCAATGGGCCAGCCCGGCTTCTGGATGCCGATGGCGCTCGGCGGGCTCGTGCTGACGGCCATTGCGGCGGTTGTCGCTCATGCCTTTGCAGGTCCTGCCGCGCTGGCGGCCAAGACCGATCCTGACTGGAGCGGCGTATCCGGCCCGGCCGGCGCATTCCTCTAGCGGCCGCGCGCGGGACTATTTCGCCCCGGCGCCGGCCTTCGTCTTGCGGGCGGGCTTCTTGGCCTTTGGCTTGTCATCAGCAGGCGGCCCCGCCTTAGCTGTCGCCTTCGCGCGCTTGTTGCGGGCTGCGCGGCGTTCGTCCTGACGACGGAATGTCTCGGCCAGGAAGCGGCCTGTCCAGCTTTCGGTGATTGCGGCGATATCCTCCGGCGTCCCTTCGGCCACCAGCTTGCCGCCGCCATCCCCGCCCTCGGGGCCTAGATCCAGCACCCAGTCCGCCGTCTTCACCACATCCAGATTATGCTCGATCACGACCACGGTATTGCCGGCATCGACCAGCTCATGCAGCACTTCGAGCAGCTTCTTTACATCCTCGAAATGCAGGCCCGTCGTCGGCTCGTCGAGGATATAGAGCGTGCGCCCCGTCGCGCGTTTCGACAGCTCCTTGGCGAGCTTCACCCGTTGCGCCTCGCCGCCCGACAGCGTCGTCGCCTGCTGGCCGACCTTGATATAGCCAAGGCCGACCTGGTTCAGCGTGTCGAGTTTCGAAGCAATGGCCGGCACGGCGGAGAAGAATTTCGCCGCATCTTCCACCGTCATGTCGAGCACGTCAGCGATCGACTTGCCCTTGAACAATACGTCCAGCGTCTCGCGGTTGTAGCGTTTCCCTTTGCACGTCTCGCAGGTGACGTACACGTCGGGCAGGAAGTGCATCTCGATCTTGATGACGCCGTCGCCCTGGCAGGCCTCGCATCGCCCGCCCTTGACGTTAAAGCTGAACCGGCCCGGCGCATAGCCGCGCGCCTTGGCTTCCGGCAGGCCGGCAAACCAGTCACGGATCGGCCCGAAGGCGCCGGTATAGGTGGCGGGGTTCGAGCGCGGCGTACGCCCGATAGGCGACTGGTCGATATCAATGACCTTGTCGAGATGCTGCAGCCCTTCGAGGCTCTCATACGGGGAGGGCGGGGCGGAAGCGCCATTCAGTTTGCGCGCCAGCGCCTTGTAGAGCGTCTCGATGATCAGCGTGGACTTACCGCCGCCGGACACGCCGGTGATTGCCGTAAACGTGCCCAGCGGGATCGAGGCGGTGACATTCTTGAGATTGTTGCCGGTCGCGCCCTTCAGCGTAATGCGGCGGGTGCCCTTCACCACCGGGCGGCGTTTCAGCACGGAAATCTCCCGCGTGCCATTGAGATAGTCCGCCGTCAGGCTTTTAGGATTGGCGATGACTTCACGCGGCGTGCCTTCGGCGATGATATGGCCGCCATGAACCCCCGCGGCCGGGCCCATATCGATGACATGATCCGCGTTGAGGATCGCATCTTCATCATGCTCGACCACGATCACCGAATTGCCGAGATCGCGCAGGCGCTTCAGCGTTTCCAGAAGCCGTTCATTGTCCCGCTGGTGCAGACCGATGGACGGCTCATCCAGCACATACAGCACGCCGGTCAGGCCCGAGCCGATCTGGCTGGCAAGGCGGATCCGCTGGCTCTCCCCGCCCGACAGCGTGCCGGAGGCGCGGTTCAGCGTCAGGTATTCGAGGCCGACATCATTCAGGAAGATCAGCCGATCGTTGATTTCCTTGAGGATGCGCCCCGCAATCTCGTTCTGCTGTTTCGTCAGGCTCTTATGAACGCCGCCGAACCATTCGCCCGCCTTGCGGATCGAGAATTCACCCGCCTGAGAGATGTCCAGCCCGGCGATCTTCACCGCGAGCGCCTGTGGCTTCAGGCGCTTGCCGCCGCAGGCAGGGCAGGGGGCAGCAGACTGGAAGCGCCCGATCTCCTCGCGCACCCAGGCCGAATCCGTTTCGCGGTAGCGCCGGTCAAGGTTCGGGATCACGCCCTCGAAGGTCTTCTTGACCTTGTAGCTGCGCATGCCGTCATCGTAGACGAACTGGATTTCTTCCTCACCGGTGCCATTCAGGATCACATCCTGCACCTTCTCCGGCAGCTTGTTCCAGGGCTTGCCGAGATCGAACCGGTAATGTGTCGACAGGGCCTGTAGCGTCTGCGTCTGATAGGGCGAGGCGGATTTCGCCCAGGGCGCTATCGCGCCGTGCATCAGGTCCAGATCCTTGTCCGGCACGACCAGCGCAGGGTCAATCTTCAGCTGCTCGCCGAGCCCGTCACAGGCAGGGCAGGCGCCAAATGGGTTGTTGAACGAGAACAATCGCGGCTCGATCTCAGGAATGGAGAAGCCGGAGACAGGACAGGCGAAATTGGCGCTGAAGGTGATCCGCTTCGGCTCCGTTTCGCCCTCTGCGATATCGGCATATTCGCCGACAGCGATGCCCTGGGCGAGGCCAAGCGCGCTTTCGAAACTTTCCGCCAGGCGCTGCTGCATGCCGTCGCGCACAATGATCCGGTCCACGACCACATCGATGTCATGCTTGAACTTCTTGTCGAGCTTCGGCGCGTCTTCGAGCTCATGGAACTCGCCGTTCACCTTGACGCGCT
>JBKBVT010000163.1:0-5606 GCA_046289305.1 Hyphomonas sp.
CCCGACAGCCCCGTCATCACGACCAGCTGGCCGCGCGGGATGTCCACGTCGATGTTCTTCAGATTGTGTTCCTTGGCACCGCGCACGCGGATGAAAGGGGATTCGGCCATGGCTGGGGTCGCAGTCGGGTTCGGGAGGAAGGGATGAGGCTGGTTTGAGATATGTGTGGCGCGAGTCTGGCTTGACGACAAGAACAAAGTGTGAACAATCGTCCTCAGCTGTGTTTACTGGGGGCGTTGCCGGTGGAATTTCTCCGCCATCAGGCGACATGGGCCGCCGGGCAGAGTAGAACAAGTCGAATCGGACACGAAACAGATTTTCAGCGCGGAGGGCCCTGATGGCGGGTTCAGTTAATAAGGTAATCCTGGTCGGCAATCTCGGGGCAGATCCTGAGGTCAAGCAGTTCCAGAATGGCGGCCAAGTCTGCAACCTGCGGATCGCGACATCCGAGACATGGCGCGACAAGGCCAGCGGCGAGAAGAAAGAAAAGACTGAATGGCATACGGTGGCCATCTTTTCCGAAGGCCTCGTGCGCGTCGCGCAGAGCTATCTCAAGAAAGGCTCCAAGGTCTATCTTGAGGGCAAGCTCCAGACCCGCAAATGGCAGGACAAGGACGGCAATGACCGCTACTCGACCGAGATCGTGCTGCAGGGCTTTGATGCCACGCTCGTGATGCTGGATGGCCGCGGCGAAGGCGGCGGCGCCAGCAGCGGCGGTGGTGGTGGCCGCGAGGCCGGCTATTCCGGCGGCGGCGGGCGTCAGCAGATGACCGGGCCTAAGGAAAGCTTCAACCAGGATCTCGACGACGAGATTCCGTTCTAGGGGGCCATTGATGGGCGCGGCACTCGCCTTCGGCGCTGGCAGTTTGAAACTGCTTCTGCTCGCCGGACTCGCCGCCTTTCTGGCGGCCTGCGCTTCGCCCGACTGTTGCGCGCCGCCCGAGAAGAACCCGCTGGAACAGGCGCTGCTGGCCGAAGGCATCAGTCCGGCGTCGTCCGCGCTTGTAATCTACCGGCTTGAGGACGAGAAGCTCTGGGCCAGCGGCGGGGCGCGCATCCGCGAGCGCTTCGCGCCGGCCTCGACCTCCAAGATCCCACACACCCTGCTGGCGCTCGAAACGGGCGCTGTTGTGGCGCCGGACGAGCGCTTCGAATGGGACGGCGAGACCCGCTTTGTAGCCTCGTGGAACGAGGACCAGGATTTCGCCGCCGCCTTCCAGCGCTCGACCGTCTGGATTTATCAGATCGTCGTGCCGCGAATCGGGGCTGCGCGTCTGTCCGAAGGCCTCGCCACCTTCGGCTATGGCAATGCGGAAATCGGCGGCCCGGAGGTCCTCGACCGCTACTGGCTGCAGGGCCCGCTGGCGATTTCCGCTGCCGAGCAGGTCGCCTTCCTCTCGCGCTTGGCCGGGCGCACCTTGCCGCTGTCTGCGCGCACCTATGATCTCGCAGTGCCGGTTATGCTGCTCGCCGAAGGGGAGGGCTGGCAACTCTATGGCAAGACCGGCTGGAAAAGTGTCGAGGGCGAGATGGATATCGGCTGGTTTGTGGGCTGGACCGAGCAATCCACCGGCGACGCGCCCGGCACTTATGCCTTCGCGCTCAACATGGACATGCCCGGCGGCATGGCGGAAGCACCAAAGCGTCGCGCCGCCGTGGAACGCGCCCTGCGCAGCCTCGGCGCCCTGCCGCCTGCCTAACGCTCAGGGCTTACCAAACGGCGTGGCTCTGCAGCGTGTGCGCCAGTTCTGTGAAAGGCCCTCAGTGCGCTGCATAGGCAGGGCGAAGCCCCGGAAATGACTGCAAATAAAGGCATAGCCAATGTAGCCCGCAGCGGGCGCGGCTGCTAGTCTTACCTCCAGCAAAGTGGCGATTCGGGCGCAGTTTTCCCAGCCGCTGACCGAACAATGCAAAGGCACTTTCATGAGTGATCCGACCACCCCTCCGGACGAGCCGGAAACCCCTGAAAATGGCGGCGGCCCGCCGGCCTCTGTCGACGGCATCGAGCCGATCTCGATCGAGTCGGAGCTGAAATCCTCCTATCTCGACTATGCGATGAGCGTCATCGTCAGCCGCGCCCTGCCGGATGTGCGCGACGGCCTGAAGCCAGTGCATAGACGCATCCTCTTTGCCATGAATGTCGGCGGCAACACGCCAGACAAGCCCTATTCGAAATCCGCCCGGATCGTCGGCGACGTCATTGGTAAATACCACCCGCACGGGGATTCGGCCGTCTATGACGCGCTGGTGCGCATGGCGCAGCCTTTCTCGATGGGTGTGCCGCTGGTCGATGGCCAGGGCAATTTTGGCTCGATCGACAATGATCCGCCCGCCGCCATGCGCTACACCGAAAGCCGCATGACCAAGGAGGCGACCTACCTCCTCGCCGATATCGACAAGGACACGGTCGACTTCCAGGACAATTATGACGGCAAGGAACGCGAGCCGGTTGTCTTGCCGGCGCAGTATCCGAACCTGCTGGTCAATGGCGGCGGCGGCATCGCGGTCGGCATGGCGACCAACATCCCGCCGCACAATCTCGGCGAAGTGATCGATGCGACGCTGGCGCTCATCAACGACCCGGCGATCACCGAGGAAGCGCTGTGCGATATCGTTCCGGGTCCGGACTTTCCGACCGGCGCGCTGATCATGGGCCTGTCGGGCAGCCGCAAGGCGCTGCTCACCGGGCGCGGCAGCGTGATCATCCGTTCCAAGACCGAGATCGAACAGGCCAAGAATGGCCGCGAGGCTATTATCGTCTCCGAGATTCCCTATCAGGTGAACAAAGCGGCAATGATCACCAAGATTGCCGAACTCGTCCGTGAGAAGAAGATCGAAGGTATTTCCGACCTCCGCGACGAATCCGACCGCAACGGCATCCGCGTCGTCATCGAGTTAAAGCGCGATGTCAGCGCCGATGTGGTGCTGAACCAGCTTTACCGGTTCAGTCAGATGCAGAGCTCCTTCGGGGTCAACATGCTGGCGCTGAACAGCGGCCGGCCGGAATTGATGAACCTGCGCAAAGTGCTGGAATGCTTCCTCACCTTCCGCGAGGAGGTCGTTGTCCGCCGCACCAAGCACGAGCTTGGCAAGGCGCGCGACCGGGCGCACGTCCTCGTCGGCCTCGCCCTCGCGGTCGCAAACATCGACGAAGTCATCCGCCTAATCCGCACCTCGCCTGATCCGGCCACGGCGCGCCAACGCCTGTTGGAGAAGGCATGGCCACAACAGGATATGGGCCCGCTGATCGACCTGATCGCAGACCGGCGCACCCGCCGCGGCGGTGATCCGGACACGATCTATCTCTCGGATGAGCAGGCCCGCTCGATCCTGAACCTGCCGCTGCACCGCCTGACCGGCCTTGGCCGCGACGAAATCGGCAACGAGGCCCGCGGCCTCGCCGAGAAGATCGCCGATTATCTCGATATCCTGCGCTCGCGCAGCCGTATCCTGGATATCATCCGGGGCGAGCTCACCGAGGTGAAGGAAAAGTTCGCCATTCCCCGCCGCTCGCAATTCGTCGAGGGCGGTGTCGACATGGAAGACGAGGACCTCATCGAGGTCGAGGACATGGTCGTCACCGTCACCCATGGCGGTTATGTCAAGCGCACTCCGCTTTCGACCTACCGTACACAGAACAGGGGCGGCAAGGGCCGTTCCGGCATGTCGATGAAGGATGAGGATTTCATCACCCGCGTCTTCTCGGCCACGACGCATACAGAAATCCTGTTCTTTTCTTCCGCCGGCATGGTCTACAAGGAGAAGGTGTGGCGCCTGCCGATCGGCGGGCCCGCCTCGCGCGGCAAAGCGCTGGTCAACATCTTCCCTCTGGCCACGGACGAGCGGATCGAAAGTGTCATGCCGCTGCCCGACAGCGAGGAGGCTGCGGCCAATCTTGATGTCATGTTCGCCACCCGCTCCGGCAATGTGCGGCGCAACCGGCTCGCGGATTTTGTCCGCGTCAACCGCAATGGCAAGATCGCGATGAAACTCGACGAGGGCGACGGCATCGTCTCGGTGCAGCTCTGTTCCGAGAAGGATGATATTCTGCTCACGACCGCGCTCGGCCAGTGCATCCGCTTCCCGGTCACCGATGTGCGCGTCTTTGCCGGCCGCGACTCCACCGGTGTGCGCGGCATCCGCCTCGCTTCGGAGGACACCGTCATCTCGATGGGCATCCTGCGCCATATGGATGTCACCTCGGAGGAGGCGCGGGCCTATCTGCGCCATGCTGCGGCCATGCGCCGCGCCGCCACGGGGGAGGAAGAGGAAATCTCCGAGGACGAGGACGAGGTCGTCGCAGAAGCCGCGCTCTCGTCTCAGCGTATTGCTGAGCTTGGCGCGGCCGAGGAATTCATCTTCACCGTCGCCGATGACGGCATGGGCAAGCGCTCTTCCGCCTATGATTACCGCATCACCGGACGCGGCGGCAAAGGCCTCGTGGCCCAGAATATCTGGGGCCGCGACAAGAAGAACGGCCCCGTCAAGCGCGTCGCGCAAGCCTTCCCTGTGGGGGAGGGCGACCAGGTCATGCTCGTCACCGATGGCGGCCAGCTGATCCGCACCCCGGTCGACCAGATCCGGATTGCCGGGCGGTCCACCGGCGGCGTCTGGGTGCTGCGCACGGGGGATGGCGAGCGGGTTGTCTCTGCGGCGCGGCTTGTCGATGACGGGGAAGCCAGTATGGATACTCCAGAAGGCTGATCGCAGCGCCCCCGCCAGGGCGAGGCGGCTGAAAGCAGCCAGGAAAACGGCCAAGACGGAGGGCGCGCATGCATCGTATCGGACTTTATCCGGGCACATTCGATCCGCCGACCAACGGCCATATCGATATTTTCGGCCGGGCGATGAAACTCGTCGACACGTTGATCATCGGCGTCGCCATAAATGAGTCCAAGAAGCCGCTCTTTTCGCTCGAAGACCGGGTGGAGATGGTGCGCTACGAGACCTCCCGCCTCAACGGGCCGGGCCTTGCGGAGATCAAGGTCATGCCAATGCATGGCCTCCTGATGAAGTTCGCGGAGGCCTGCGGCGCCCAGATCATCATCCGCGGCCTGCGCGCGGTTCAGGACTTCGAATATGAGTTCCAGATGACCGCGATGAACGAGCAACTGAATCCCGACATTGAAACCGTCTTTCTGATGGCCGATGTTCGTCATCAGGCGGTGGCCTCGCGGCTCGTCAAGGAGATCGCGAGCCTCGGCGGCGATATTACGCCGTTCGTCACGCCGGCGGTGAAGATTGCTCTGATGGAGAAGTACCGAAAATGAGATTCAAAGGCGTGCTGGCGGCGACTGCTGCTCTGGCCCTCATCCTCCCGGCCTGCGCTGAGGCGGCGGGCAAGGCGTGGTCTTTCGAGGCTCCCGAAAACCCCGCCGAGGCGCCGGAGGGCTGGCGCGCGGTGGACGCGGACCGGTTGATCATCTTTGACACCAACAAAGGCCGCATCCTGATCGAGGCCTTCCCGGAGGTCGCGCCCGCCCACTTTGACCACTTCACGACGATCATCCGCTCCGGCGATTATGACGGCACAAGTTTCCACCGCGTGATCGAAGGCTTCATGGCCCAGGGCGGTGACATCTTCGCGCTGCATGGACGCGAGTCCG
>JBKBVT010000164.1:0-5601 GCA_046289305.1 Hyphomonas sp.
GATCAGCCTCGCCCGCATCGGCCGGGTCATCTTCGCCGCCGCCGACGAAAAAGGCGGCGCCGTCATCCACGGCCCGCGCTTCTTCCTGCAGCCGACCTGCCACTGGCGCCCCGCCGTGGAGCAGGATCTCGACCAGGCCGCCGAAGCCGCCGGCCTCCTGCGCGACTTCTTCCGCAGCCGGAGGGGCTGACGCCGCCCGCGCGGCCTCACGCGCCCGCCGCAATGCCCCCGATCAGCCCGCGCAGCCAGCTCAGCGCCGCGTCGCCGGTATTCTCCCGGTGCCAGAACAGCGCGCTGCCCGGCCCCGGAAAATCAAACGGCAGCGGTTTTACAACGAGGCCGCACCCCGCCGTCAGTGGCAGCGGCAGGATCAGCACGGCGTCCGTCTGGCGCACCACCTCCATCGCCGGCTGATGGTGGGGCAGGCGCATCACCGGCACAATTCTGTGCCCGGCGCTGCGGGCCATCTCCTCCACCAGGCTGCGCCCCTCCCGCCGGCTGGAGACAGCCACATGGCGCTGCGACAGGAACGCCTCCCGCGTCAGCTCCGCCTCCGCCAGCGGATGCGAGGGCGACAGCACGCAGACATACGGCGCCGGCGGCAGAATGGTGTGTTCGAGGTCCGGCCCGCGTACATCCGGCATGTCGATGGCAAGGTCGAGCCGCCCCGATGCCAGCTCCGTCGAGATCACCGCGCGCGGCAGATGGCTCCAGGCAAGGCGCACCGAAGGCGCCTCCGCCTCCAGCCGCTGCGCCAGCGCCGGCGCAAACACATAGGCCGTCGCATCGCGCGCCGAGATGTTGAACACCCGGGTCGAGCGCGACGGCTCGAACTCCGAGCGCGGCTCGAGCCCCGCGCGCAGCCGGTCCAGCGCGTCGCGCACCGCCGGCATCAGCGCCTCGGCCATCGCGGTCGGCTTCACGCCGCGCCCCTCGCGCACGAACAGCGGATCCTCGAAATGCGCCCGCAGGCGGGAGAGGGCGTTGGACACGGCCGGCTGGGTGATGTGCAGCGTCTCGCTCGCCCGCGTCAGGCTACGCTCGGCATAGATCGCCTCAAGCACAGGCAGCAGGTTCAGGTCCAGGGTGCGCAGATTCATTGGGCAGGCCCCTTGTCCAATCATTCGCGCTGGTGATGTGCGGACTTCATAAGATAAAGTATCGGAATAGTACAGACTGTGGAATAAGAGGAAAAAATTATAATCTGGAGGAAAAGCTATGTCTCTCGCCCGTAAGACGTCCCGCCCGTTCCGCCAACATTTCCATGCGGCCCGGAAGGATCTGCCAGCCGACCGCCCGCTGGAAGTCGATATCATTCAAGCCCTTGATCAACTCGCCGACGCCTCCAGCCAGGAACGCCGGGACCGGGACCTGCGCCGCATGGCAGCCGAAGCCGCCCGCCCGCGCCAGGATGCCCAGATGCCGGTGCGCCAGGTTCAGCCCGGCCAGCTCCGCCCGTTCCGCTATGCCTCGCTGGCGCCGGTGGGCGGGGACATGTCCCGCCTCACCGGCCGGCGGTGATGTCAGAACAAGCCCAGCCCGCGCATCAGCATCAGGCCGCAGACGGCGGTCACCAGCCCCTTCATCCACGCCTTGAAGTTCACATCACTCATCGCCTCCAGGATCCTGCCGCCCAGCGTCGTGCCGAGCATCGACAGGGGGATCGCCGCCAGGAACAGCCAGAGCGGCGGCATCGCGCCCCAGCCTGCCGCGGTTACCACCGGCACGCTCCAGAACACGATCTTCACCAGATGCGCCAGCGTCTGCGTCGTCGCCTCGGTCGAGACGATCTGCTGACGCGTCATATCCGTCCGCACGAAGAACAGCTGCACCAGCGGCCCGGCCACCCCCGCCAGCATGTTGAGGCTCTGCGCCAGCACGCCGACAATCTCCGCCTGGAACGGCCGGCGCGCATCGAGCTTCACCCAGCTGCGCGGGATCCACACAAACAGCGCAATCGAACTGATCAGCAGGTACACCGTACGAACGTCCGGCCGCCAGGCGAGCGAGAAGAGCAGGGCGACCGCAATACCCGAGCCGATCGCATAGCGCCCCACCACCGGCCAGTGGATATGCCCCCGCAGGCGGAACGCCCGGTAGCCATTCGAGACCATCTGCACCGCGCCGTGCAGGATCATTGCGGTCGCGAGCGGCAGGAAGGCGGTCAGCACCGCCATCAGGATCAGCCCGCCCGCCAGGCCAAAGATGCCCGAAATGAACGCCGTCACCAGCACGGCAACGAGAATCACAAGGGCGCTAAGCGGGCTCATGCCCCGCGCTCTAGCGTAATTCCCCCGACGTCACGAGCGCCGGAAAGCGTTTGCGCGTCCCCCCCCGCCTCAGTTACCCTGAGGCCAAGAAAAAATCCGGCCCAAAGCCACACAAAGAGGAAATCCCGCCATGCCTGACACCCAGCATACGCCCGACGCTCATGCCGAGCTCAACGACCTTCGCATGTCCGAAAGCGTCCGTCCGCTCTACGACCATGTGAAGAAATTCATCGAAGAGACCGTCAACCCGATGAGCGTGGAATTCCACCGCCTCGGCGAAGGCAACAAGGACATCTGGACCTACGCCCCCGGCCAGCTCGAATGCCTCGAGAAAGCCAAGGACGAAGCCAAGAAGCAGGGCCTCTGGAACTTCTTCCTGCCGGACGCCGAAACCGGTGAAGGCCTGTCGAACCTCGACTATGCCTATATCGCCGCCGAACTCGGCAAGAATCCGATGGCGTCGGAAACCATGAACTGCTCGGCGCCCGACACCGGCAATATGGAAGTGCTTGAGCGTGTCGGCACGCCCGCCCAGAAGGAAAAGTGGCTGAAGCCGCTGCTCGAGGGCAAGATCCGCTCCGCCTATGTCATGACCGAGCCGCACATGGCCTCCTCGGACGCCAAGAATGTCTCGATGAAATGCGAACTCGACGGCGACGAATATGTCCTGAACGGCGAGAAATATTACGCCTCGGGCGCCGGCGATCCGCGCTGCCGCATCATGATCGTCATGTGCCGCTCGAACAATGGCCCGGACGTCAACCGCCAGCAGTCCCAGGTCCTCGTGCCGCTGCCCCATCCGGGCGTCACCATCGTCGGCCCGATGCATGTCTTCGGCGAGCCGGACGCCCCGCACGGCCACATGCACCTGCGCTTCGAGAATGTCCGTGTCCCGAAGGAAAACATGCTGCTCGGCGAAGGCCGCGGCTTCGAGATTTCCCAGCTCCGCCTCGGCCCCGGCCGCATCCACCACTGCATGCGCTCCATCGGCCAGGCCGAGCGCGCGCTCGACCTGATGTGCATCCGCGGCCTTGCCCGCGAAGCCTTCGGCAAGCCGCTCGCGAAACTCGGCGGCAACACCGAGATCATCAGCCGCGCGCGGATTGAAATTGAAGCCATGCGCATGATGGTCCTCAAAGCCGCCAAGGCGATGGACGTCCTCGGCAACAAGGAAGCCCGCATCTGGATCTCGATGGTGAAAGCCATGGTGCCGGAGCGCGTCTGCGTGATCATCGACCAGGCGATCCAGATCCACGGCGCCACCGGCGTGTCGCAATGGACCCCGCTCGCCCGCATGTATGCCAGCCAGCGCACCCTGCGCCTCGCAGACGGCCCGGACGAGGTACACCACATGGTCGTCGGCCGCCACGAACTGCGTAAATACGAAGGCGGCGTCGAAGACCCAGCCCTCGCCGCGATCTGGCGCAAGTAAGCTGCCTACGGACTAAAAAACAGGGACGGGCGCTTCACGGCGCCCGTCTTTTTTTGCGCGGACTTCAGAACGGCACGTTCGGATCGTCCTCGCCCACCCCGCCCGGCATCAGCCCGGCAAAGTCGAACAGGCGCGGATCATGCAGATGGCTCGGCCGCACATTGGCCAGCGCCCGCGCCATCACCTGGCGCACGCCGGGCTTCCTGCGTTCCCACTCGTCCAGCATCTGCTTCATCGCCACCCGCTGCAGCCCGTCCTGGCTGCCGCAGAGATTGCAGGGGATGATCGGAAACGCCATCGCCTCGGCAAACTTCGCCAGATCGTCCTCGGCGGCGGTAATCAGCGGGCGGAACACCTGTACATCGCCCTCATCATTCAGCAGCTTCGCCGGCATCGCGGCCAGCCGCCCGCCATGCACGAGGTTCATCATGAACGTCTCAAGCGCATCATCCCGGTGATGGCCCAGCACGATCGCCTCGCAGCCTTCCTCCCGGGCCACCCGGTAAAGAATGCCCCGGCGCAGGCGCGAACACATCGAACAATAGGTGCGCCCCTCGGCCACCTTGTCGGTGACGATGGAATAGGTGTCCTCGGTGATGATCTTGTACGGAACGCCCAGTTTCGCCAGCCAGTCGGGCAGGATATGTTTCGGAAAGCCCGGCTGCCCCTGATCCAGATTGCAGGCCAGAAGATCCACCGGCAGCGCGCCCTGCCATTGCAGATCCATCAGCACCGCCAGCAGCCCATACGAATCCTTGCCGCCGGAGAGACACACCAGCCAGCGCGGGCGCGGCCTGTCCCCGCGCTCAATCGCCCGCCGGTCGATCAGCCCATAAGCATCAATCACCTCCTGCGCCCCGCGCACCAGCCGCTTGCGCAGCTTCTTGAAGCTGACGCTGGACGGCGCGCCTGCAAACAGCGGCGGAGCAGGGGAAAGGGACGTATCAGTCATACCCCGCGATCTGCCACGCCCCGCCCCGCCTGTCATCCCGCAACGCACGAAGCGCGATTGAGCCGGGACCTTCTGTCCCCAACACGCCACCCTCATCGTCACATTTCCCCTCTTTCGTCACGCCCGATGGCCGCATGGCCATCTGGGCGCCCATCTCCGGCCCATGCCGTGTCCACACGAGATCGGCTCCTGTAATGAAGAACAGGGCCTGTCGTCCCGGAGTGCGCAGAGTGCGTATCCGGGACCTTCTCCACAACACACTGTCATCCCGGCCAGCGCGCGAAGCGCGATTGAGCCGGGACCTTCTCTCCGCTCTGTCCCCCAAAACCGCGCCGCAGGGCAGCACCCAGCCGCGAGAAGGTCCCGGATCACCGCTGCGCGGTGTTCGGGATGACAAGTCCCCCCGCATGCACAGAAGCGCTTGATCCCGCCCGCCCGGTCTGCAATCTCACCTCCCATGAAATACACGCCCCAGACACTCTGGCCCTTCGCGGTGATTCCGCTGGTTTTCCTGTTCGATCAGGTGACGAAGGCGATGGTGCTGGCCGAGCCCCGCTTCAATGCAATGGCCTGTCTCGACCGGATGGTCCCCTGCGGCCAGGTCGTCCTGCCGGGGCCCGTTGACCTCACCATGCTCTGGAACCGCGGCATGAGCTACGGCCTGATGCAATCGGAAGGCTATATGCGCTGGGTGCTCGCCGGGCTGATGGCGGTGATCGCTGTCGGCTTCCTGGTCTGGCTCCTGCGCGCCGAGGGCCGCTGGCTGAAACTGTCGCTCGCGCTGGTCATCGGCGGCGCCTTCGGTAACCTGGTAGACCGGGTGCGCTTTGGCGCCGTGGTCGATTTCGTCGATGTGAATGTGCTGACCTTCGGCTGGTTCCCCTGGATCTTCAACGTCGCCGATGCGGCCATCACCGTCGGCGCCATTCTGCTCTTTGCTGACCAGT